>NZ_JAVLAZ010000019.1:0-10206 GCF_031581315.1 Thiohalophilus sp. | reverse complement strand
GCGTTAATTCGCGTTTATTAGCGGACTGAATAATATTTCACTTTGCATCCTCCGCACCCAAACAACGGACATAAACGCAACTGTGGTAAAACCAATTACCCGGTGACGTCGAAGTAGTGCAGGCTAAAGAGCTGATCGGGATCGGTCCAGACCTGGCGGCTGGTGAAGCCGGCGCGCCCGGCCAGTTCAATGAATTCCTCGACGGTATATTTGTAGGAGCTTTCGGTGTGGATGGATTCGTTTTTGTCGAAATCGAATAACTGACCGTCAATCTTCAGTTGCTGGGCCTGTTGACTGACAAGATGCATTTCAACCCGACCCAGCGTGTCGTTGTAAAAGGCGTGATGTTCGAACAATTCGGGATCAAGTTCGCCAGCCAGCTCCCGCCGGATGCGGTGCAATAAATTCAGATTAAACGCGGCCGTCACGCCCTCGCGATCGTTATAGGCGGCATTGAGAATCGCCGGATCTTTTTTCAGATCCACGCCGATCAACAGGCTGCCCTGCGGCCCGGCAACGGGAATCAGATTACGTAAAAAAGTTTCAGCCTGTTCGGGCTCGAAGTTGCCAATGCTGGAACCGGGGAAAAAAATTAATTTACGACTGACCGGCGGACAGAACGGCAAGCTCAACGGTGCAGTGAAATCGACACAGGCCGCGTGCACTTCCAGCCAGGGGTATTCCTGCGCTACCTGATCGGCCGCCTGATACAGAAAATCACGCGAGATATCCATTGGCAGATAGGCGGCCGGGCGCAGGATATCCAGCAGCAGTCGGACTTTTTCGCTGTTGCCACTGCCCGGCTCGATCAACAGGCAGCGTTCGCCGATCAGTTCGGCGATCGCATCGGCATGTTGTTGCAACAGCGCCTGTTCGGTGCGGGTGGGATAATAATCCTCGGTGCGACAGATAGCATCGAACAGTTCGGAACCGCGTTCGTCATAAAAAAATTTTGGCGGGATCCGGCGTGGACGCCGCTTGAAACCGGCGATCACCTCCGCGTAAAAATCCGCCTCTGGCGGATGTTCGTCATAATAATAAACCGACGGCATGGCCGACATCAGATATCCTCCGCCAGGCGTATCCCGGAAAACTGCCATTGATCGCCGGGATACAAAAAGTTGCGATAAGTACGGCGAATATGATCGGCCGGGGTGACACAGGAACCACCACGCAGCACATACTGGCCACACATGAATTTACCGTTGTATTCACCCAGCGCTCCGTCGGGCGATTTGTATTTGGGATAGGGTGCATAGGCACTCTGGGTCCATTCCCAGACATCGCCATACAGTTTGGTCACGCCCTGCTGGTCGCCCTCGCCGGCAACCGGTTGCAGGTATCCGCGACTGCGCAGGTTCCCTTTGACTGGCAGGTTCTCGGCCGCGGTCTCCCATTCGGCCTCGGTTGGCAAGCGCTTCCCGGCCCAGCTGGCGTAGGCCTCGGCTTCAAAATAATTAACGTGCGCCACCGGGGCATGGGGGTCAACCGGCTGCATGCCACCCAGAGTATAGTGCCACCATTGACCATCGCGGTTTTCCCAGTACAGCGGCGCGTGAAACTTACCCTGTTTGATCGCCGCCCAGCCGTCGGATAACCACAATTCGGGGCGCAGATAACCCCCATCTTCGATGAAGGCCATGTACTCGGCATTGGTGATCGGGCGCGAAGCGATGCGAAACGGCGGCTGCCAGATATCATGCTGGGGCCGCTCATTGTCGAAAGCGAATCCTTCTTCATCAGCACCGAGTTTTTTCAGCCCGCCGGTAAAGCGAACAAATTCGAGCGGTTGTTCGCTGCCCGCCGGCGTCTCAATCTCCCGATAGGCGGGACGCAGGGGATTCATACCGAGAATGTGTTTGATATCGGTGAGCAGCAGTTCCTGATGTTGCTGTTCATGATGCAGGCCCGTGACCAGGCGCTCCTGAATTTGCGCATCGCTCATCCGTGGCGACTCAATCAGTCGCAGCATCGCCTCATCGATGTGAGCCCGATAGGTATAGACTTCCTCCACGGAGGGACGGGATAACAGGCCCCGTTGCGGGCGTGGATGATAGGTGCCCACCTGTTCGTAATAGGAATTGAACAGACGCGCGTAATCGGGATGAAATTCCCGGTAATCGTCCAGATACGGTTTGAGCAGGAAGGTTTCGAAAAACCAGCTCACGTGGGCCAGGTGCCATTTGGGCGGACTGACATCCGCCATGGTCTGCACACCGTAATCCTCGATCATCAACGGTTCACAGATCAGTTCACTGGCCTTGCGGACCCGTTGATAGGACGAACGCAATTCGTTGTTGTTCTGACGTTCTGTCCCAGGTTCTGTCTCGGGTCCGGTCTGGAACTCTGTGGATTCCGGCGTAGCGGCCATGCTAATCCCCTGCAATCGTTATCTGTTTATCGAGTCATGATGACTCAAAACATTACCATTGAATCATGACAAACGACAGACAAAGGTCAAGGTTTGGTCTTTTTCTCCACGAATGTCATCAACTGTCCGCGTTTATCCAGCCTGGTCAGTTCATCATAGCCGCCGATGTGACGATCATTAATAAAGATCTGCGGGACGGTATCCCGCCGACTGCGTTTGAGCATTTCACGCAATTTGCCTTTGGACAAATCGACCCGGATTTTTTCAAACCGGATACCGCGTTTGCGTAACAACTGCTCGGCACGCTGGCAGTAGGGACAGGCTTTGGTGCAGTACATCTGTACCCGATTCATGGGATCACGTCATCTTCGTCCGGTGGCAGATAGCGGATATGGGTGATCTCGATCTTCTCGAAGTGTTCATGCAACCAGCGCCAGATCATCCGTTCGGCCATTTTGACCGCGGTTTCCGGGGTATCGCGATGCCGGATGGAGGTGGCAATGATGGCAACCTTGACCCGATCGGGGGTGAAGTGTTCCCCCAGGCGCAGCAAGGTGTTGTTCTGCCCGGGCCGCACGGTCGGCATGGTATAGGCAAGCGCCTGAATCGACTCGAAGCGGATATTGGAAAATACCGGTCGCAAGCGGGTTTTGATCTCTTCACGTACCAGACCGGTAACCAGCCAGGTCATACTTTCGACCGCATTGAGCAGGTCGGAATCGACGCCGCCGTGTTCGAGGAAATAATCCAGCGCCGGATAGTAACCCAGGCTGTTCCGCTGTGCATACAGGGCGACCTGCTGCGCCAGTTCTTCTCCTACGACTTCGGGACTGGCCACCATGTGCTGCTCCAGCACCGGCCGGGGGACCTGAACAACGAACGAGGCGGCCACTCTGGAAAACTGAAGCCCCATCGCTATCAGGACTGGCCGAGCAGCCGGTTGGCGTGTTCGAAAAACGGTTGGCTCACCGGTTCGATCTTGCGCCGCATTACCGAGCCGATGGAGTCAGTCACGGCAAAAATCGGGTTGATCACCGGCACACCCAGTTGCGAGAGCACCAGTGCCGATTCGAGCAACGGCTGATGCGCATCGGACAGGGCCTCGTGCACCTCGCGCGCCGGAGCAGGCAACTGCCGGGGATCCTCGCAACACTGGCGGGCGTTGGCCAGCACGCTACCGACCTCACGGCACGGCGCGCAGCCGGGATGCAGATCGGCAAAATAATCTTCAATGGCCTCCAGCAGAGCCACTACGACGTCCTGGTTAGCCGGTTTTTTCATCACCTGGCTGGCGGTCTTGAGAAACGCCTGGCCGGGCGCATCCAGGGTTCGCTGCAGCTGGCGTGCCGCCGGGTTGCCCTCTTCGATCAGGGGCGTCAGGGCACCGCGTAGCGTATCCAGCCCCGGGTGAGGCGCGGCCGGTTCGGGCAGAGCATCCGGCAGGGTTCTCAAGAACCCGACCAGATAGGCGTTCTTGCGCTGTCCCTTGGCCCACAGATCCTGTTGGGTCGCCTCGTCCACCAGGCCCGGTTGCAGCACCAGCCGTACCGACTCGACAATGTCCCGCGGCTCTTCTTCAAACGGCAGAAACTCGAGCAAAAAATCGGCCAGCACCGGCCCCATCTCGCCCTGCACCACCGCTTCGCGGCGCAGCATGCAGCGGGCGTTTTCCGAATTGGGCATGGCCCACCAGGCGCGCCGGGCCAGATCGTCGGTCAGCCCTTCGGCGTGCACTACGGCCACCACGGCCTCGGACTCGCCCAGCTGCAGCAGTTTGTCCAGGCTCTTGTCCTTGGTCTGGCCCATGCGGGTCCAGCGGCGCAGAAACACCGGATAGCCACCCGGCGAGCCCAGCACGTGGGTGGAGATCAGCTCCTTGACCTGCTTGATGTACTGCTCGTCACGGCAATTGGGATTGAGCGGGATCGTGGCCTCGCCCTTGTCAGAGAGGCCGTAGACGATCATCTTCGACTCATCGATGCGGATCGCCTGCAGATCCTGGTTGAGCAGCACATTCAGGCGCAATGCGTCTTCGTTGGACAGTTCCATGCGTCTATTGTATCAGTTCAGCTGGATGCGCTGGCCCCAGGGCACCGGCGCCTTGCCCTTGACCAGCCAGATCACCGGGAAACCCGGCTCATATTTGGGGAATTGTCCCTCGGCATCGGTGAAATAGATGAGCAACTCGGGATAACGGTCCTGGCGTTCGGCCCATTCGAACACCGGCACGAACGAGGTCCCGCCGCCGCCTTTGATCGACATCGGCTTGGTGAACTCATCCCACGGCTCATATATCCAGGGACCCTCCCCGGACAGCTCGGCATCGCAGGCGATCAGGGTAATGCGGGCGCGCATCTGGCCCTTGATGGCATCAATTTCCGAGATGAACGTCTGGATCTCGGCATCAGAGACCGAACCGCTGGTATCGATCGCCACCACGATATCCACCTGCTGACTGCGCAGGCTGGGATAAATCGCCGGATCGCCACGCCGCGGATTGGGCCGGGTATAACTGTAATCGTCCCGGGCCACCGAACTCATGTAGCGTGCCAGCAGCGAGCGCCAGGGCAATTCGGGCTGGAGCAGAAAATCCACCAGCCGGGCCATGTCCTCGCCCAGCTTGCCGGCCTGCATGGCGCTCTGGGCTGCACCGGCCAGGCGCTGTTTCCACTGGACACTGAGCGCCTCGCGTTCGCTGTGTGACAGTGGCGCGGGCTGTGGGGCCCCCTCGGACGAGTCGGATTCATCCGGCTGGGGGCTCGAACCACCGCCCTTGATTTCGTCCTCGTCGAGCTGCGGGCTCGTCCCGTTACCGTCGGATTCGCTGTCGCTATCATCATCCGCGTCGCTTTTGCCGCCCTGGCCCTCGTTGGGCTGTGAATCGGGTTCCTGGTCGTCGTTATCGCCGCCCTGTTCGCTCGGCTGGTCCTGCGGGGACGAGGGGGTTTCGGTCGGCGGTTCCATGTCGCCCTGCGGATTCTCACCGTCCGAATCGGACTCGTCGTAGACATGCTGATCCTGCGGCGTCTCGTTCTCGAAATCATCCAGCATGGGATAGATCTCTTCGGCGCTCATGCCGTCGAACGTTGGCTGATAAAGCGCATTGGGCGGCGGCGTCAGGCCGTCCTTGATCAGGATCGGATTGACCGCGAAATCGCAGGCCAGGTCCCAGCGATGGCGCACCCGGTGCTGACGTCGGGCAAAGTGGGACAGCGCGCAGTGCAACGCCTCGTGGGCCAGCACGAACTGGGTCTGGGCCAGGCTCAGATCATCGATATATTCGGCGTTGTAATAGAACTTGCGGGCATCGGTGGCAGTGGTCTTGCACCATTTGGGATCGGCCTTGACCATCGGCAGGCGCAACACCAGCGCGCCGAGAAACGGTTTGTCGATAATCAGTTTGGTCCGCGCGGCGGCCAGTTTGGTTTCCAGATCCTGTTCGCTCATGACGACTCGTCGATCAGGGTCAATTATACAGCATCACATCGGCGACTTCGTTGGACCACCTGGCGAACTGTGGCACGCTGAAGAGTTCCTGGCCGATAGCCCGGTGCATGTCGGAGACCAGCATCACGCCCATCTCCTTCTGCGGGAAGACACTGGCGTAGTCGAGAATATTGCCGTGCACCTGTTGCGCCTCGTCACTCTCTTTGGCCTTGATCGCCCGGCCAACCAGCGAGGCGGCCACGGCGTACTGCAGATCGATCTCTTTGGGCGCCGAGACCGGCTCGCCGCGTACAATCGCGTCGATATCCGGCAGCTGATCCAGATTGTTGATAAAGGCGTTCAGCTCGATGCCGGCGGCCGGACCGACACAGGCCTGCAGGGTGCCCAGGCGAATGTCATTGTGGTGTTCGAACTTGTGCAACGCGCGGCTGGCAAACTCCCAGGAGCGCGGCGAGGGAAACGCCATCGGGTTGTGGGCCGGGTCGAATTCAAACAGTAGTTCAGGACGAAAACGGACGAACGCGATGACCCGGTCATCGACACCGTGCTGATAGGCCCAGGCCACCCAGTCGTCCAGGTTCACCTCGAACTCGAAATGCGAGAAGCGGTTGGCCAGCGGCGCCGGCATGGTATAGGTGACACCGCGATCGCCCTGGCGGTTACCGGCAGCGAAGATCGCCCAGCCGTCGGGAATCTCGTACTCGCCCAGACGCCGATCGAGAATCAGCTGATAGGCCGCCGCTGAGACACTTGGCGTAGCTGAGGTAATCTCATCCAGAAACAGAATCCCTTGCGAACCATGACGCTCGGCATCGGGCAAAATCGCCGGCACCGCCCACTCCACCGTCTCACCGTTGCGAAACGGAATCCCGCGCAGATCGCTGGGCTCCATCTGCGACAGACGAATATCGATCAACGGCACCTGATGCTGCTCGGCAATCTGGGCAATAATCTGCGACTTGCCCACCCCGGGCGGCCCCCAGATCATCACCGGCGTATGCTGCCCCTCGCGGGCGCTTAAAAATTCCTTGTCGAGAACCGAGACCAAATGTGCTGGACGCATAAACTAGACTTCCACTTTTCAAATTAACTGTAAATAACGCGGAGGTCGCGGAGACGCAGAGTCGCAGAGTAAAACGATTATTAATTCTCACACTTTGAACTTGCTCAGTTCAAAGCGCACTGGCTATGAGCTTTTAACTACTGACTCATGATTGTTTTTGTAATCCACAAAACTCTCCGCGCCTCCGCGTCTCCGCGACCTCCGCGTTGACTTCCACCGCTCTCTCAGAATCCGGCCTTGGCGTACCATTTCTGGGCTTCTTCGGCGTCCTGCGGGACGCCCTTGCCCTCTTCGTACATCAGTGCCAGGGTGGTCATGGACCCTGCCAGGCCCTGTTCGGCGGCTTTTTTAAACCACTCGACCGCCTGGGCTTCGTCCTTGTCGACGCATTCGCCTTCCAGGTACATGAAACCCATGCCGTGCTGGGCCAGGGCGTGGCCCTGATCGGCGGCGGCGCGCATCCATTTGAGCGCCTGCTCGTCGCTGCGCACCACACCCAGTCCGTTCTGATACATGATCGCCACCCGGTGCTGGGCCTCGGCGTCGCCCTTTTCGGCGAACGGCATCAGCATCGGCATGGCGCGCGAGAAGTGTTTGGCCTCGAAGGCCGACATGGCGCTGGAAAATTCCACTTCTTCGGTGCTGTTAAAGTCGGACATGTGCAAGGCTCTCCATCCGGTTTTGTGTACGTGAATCTGCGAGTATATCCTGATTTACTTAACCTAGTCACGTACTGGGTTATTATTCCCTTTGATACAAGGGCCTCCCTCTATGGGGATATACGTGATAAATCAGGGTTTTTGTACACTACTGTCACGCCGGCGTCTGTCTGGTTGTCACTGGCCATCTCAGTCAGAGACAAACCACCGCTTGTCGGCGGAAAAACGGGATTTACGCGCCAGACTCTGGTATATTTCGCGGCCATTGAGCACGGCAAGCCGGACAGGCGCAACGCGCGACAGCGTGTCGCTGATTAAATTTTGCTCTGGCCCTTGACGGTTGAAAGCCCCGTGGGCTGGAAGCGACTGGTATTACTGAACTTGCGATAATCTGCTGAACATAGAGGAGACTCTCATGAAACAAGAATATTATGACACCGTCACCAAAATGGAAGAAATGGGCGTTGACCCCGAGTACATCCAGGGCTGGCAAGGCGGCTACCTGCACAACCCCGAGCGGGAAGAACAGCGGGTAACCGAAGCCTACAGCGCCGGTTTTGAAGACGGCAAGGCCCAGAACACCGAAAACTTTTCCAAGTGGGTCAAGAAATAACCACAACTGAAAAGTAACAAAAAAGCGGGCTTTGGCCCGCTTTTTTTGTGCCCAATTATCCCGCAGACGGATCATTTAACGCGGAGCGTCAGGCCATTTACGTTTACCAGTCCGCAAATGCACGCGAATAAACGCAAATCAATTCTTGCCCTGAATCTTTATTGTATAGGCGTTTATTTGCGTTTATTAGCGGACTGAATAATCGCTTGTTTTGCTTCTATTCAGCAAAACGCTTTGAATGACAGCCATAACGATAACTATTTGTTATGTGAAGAGGTTCGGCATCGCCCGGCGCAGGTGTTTGACGATTTCGGGCACTTCGGCATCGATAATCTGCTGGCCAATCCACTGCTTGTCTTTCTCGTTGAGGACTTCCTTGATGAAGTCGCTGAAGATGCGCTTCATGCCGAAGCTCGGGCCATTCTCGGCGGAATAATCGCACTCGGCATACTCGGCCATGCGGTGGTTGACCAAATCGATGAATGCCTGACGATACTCGCCGCCGCCCATGATATCGCGCATGTTGTCTTCGTAATGTTTGGCGCATTTGCTCACCAGCTCGGTCATGAAGGCCTGGCGCTCGTTCTCGTCGAACTGCTCGTAGGTCATGCGATCGGCCAGGTGGACGCAAAAAGCGAGATACTCGGCGATGATTTCCATCCGGTGCTTCAGGGTGTTGGTTTCGAAATCGGCCTTTTCCAGGTTCAGGACGCCGTTCATGGCGATTTTCCAGATGTTGTAGGCCAGGGCCCCGGCGATCTGATCGAAACTGTGGGTCGCTTCCTTGTTGTGCCAGCGGGTCTTTAAACGCACCATGATTGCCTTACCTTCTAATGTCGGGGCGCCTGGGCGCCGGAGTTTGCTCTGTAACTGGATGAAAAACCCATTATAAGTAATTGATTATTAATGGGTAGCACCATTTATTTCAACGTGCTAATCTGTATACCAGAGTATTTTACTAAGTTACTTGCCGGAAAAACAAGATTATACTCCGGTTTGGCCGATAATGAGGAACGCATTCGATGAGTCATGAGATGCAACAGCTGCAGGAGACGGTGCAGCGCAACTGCCACATTGCCGATGCCAGTCATGCCGGGGATTACACCCTCTGCATTTACCTGATGAAAATGCGCGAATTCTTTCGCTGGGAAGCCGGTGAGACGTATTCCGCTTCGCTCGATAACAAACAGGTGGGTAGCTGGCTGCGCGAGCGTGAAGCCCTGTGGGACAGCCTGCAGACCGAGGACTTCAATCCCATGCAGATTGGCGATGCGCAATATGACCCGTTCGATTCCGGTCCCATCAACGACGCGTTACGGGACGCCGGGCTGGTCTACAGCGGCGGTCTGGGTATTAACAACAAGCCCCATTTCTTCCTCGCCCGGCTCGAACGTCACGATCAGTACAACGGTTACAGCCTCTACGTGGCCGACCAGGAGCTGGCCCGCGATCTCACCTCGCCGCCGGCCATGGCCCAGGGCAACAATATCTATATTCGCCGCGAATCCCTGAAGCGTATGTTATGGGAGAAGCTCGAAAGCTGGAACTGGAACCAGCCCGACAACGCCATGGGCAAGGCCCTGGCCTATTACGACTTCAAGTCGGATGTCGATCGCGCCCTGGAAGCGATGACCGACAATGAACTGGAAACCATCCTGCTGCATGAAATCGGTGAGATCCGTGCTGGCGAGCGCCTGGGCCAGAAATGGGAAGAGCTGCTGATCACCCTGCCCTACACCAAAGCCGAACTCATGTTACGGGCGGTACGCGATCATCTGGCCGACGCGATCAGCACTCTGCCCGCGTTGCTCGAAAAGGAGAACGAACCGTCCCTGCATTTTTATTTCGGCAACCTGACCCACATGCGCAAGCACCTGTCGCCGTCGCTGATGGACGCCTACCGGCACTGGCAGGAGACCGGCAATCGCAGCAAGCTCGAGGAAATGGCCGATCGCAACGAGGAACACTGGTCGCAGCTGACCGAGGAAATCCTCAAAATCGAGCCCGATCCCGAACGCCAGTACGTGGCAGCCATCCAGGACCTGATCGAAAA
>NZ_JAVLAZ010000100.1:0-7716 GCF_031581315.1 Thiohalophilus sp. | reverse complement strand
CCAGCATCAATACCATCAAGCGCATCAACCGGCTGCGCGGCAACCTGCTGCGCGCAGGACAGAGCCTGATGATACCCGTGGCCAGCCAGCAACCTGCGAGTTACCGACTCAGTCAGGCCCAGCGCACCCAGCGGCAGCAAAACCGGCCGCGTCAGGGCAACAAGATTACCCATCTCGTGCGCCCCGGCGATACCTTCTGGGAGCTCGCGCAACGCCACGGTGTCAGTGTTCGGGCCCTGGCGGCCTGGAATGCCATGGCCCCCGGCGACCCGCTCAAGCCCGGACAGAACCTGATCATCTGGTCACGCCGCAGCGATCAGGCCGCGCTGGATTCGGACCGGATCGCCCTGCCCGCCCAACGCAGCCTCACCAAGCGTATCGGCTACCGGGTCCGCCGGGGTGATTCCCTGGCGCGCATCTCGCAAAAATTCCGCGTCAGCATCGGCCAGTTGCGCAAATGGAACAACTTGCAGAAAGGTAAATACCTGCAACCGGGCCAGCGCCTGACCCTGTACGTCGATGTCATGCAGACATCCAGCTAATCATTTATCCACTATCGGATTTTTATCGCGGAGTTCGCAGAGGCGCGGAGTCGCAGAGAAAGTTTTATAATCAAGGGTGGTTCAAGCGTCAGCAGGACCACTTTAACCTGTACGACCAGTTTATCAGCGGAACGTTATGCGGGATCAGCTAACGATCAAACCGCTTACAGAATCAAAGCCGCGGGATCATTAAATTACTATTCTCTGCGACTCCACGACCTCTGCGTTGTTTTCGCCTGGATCGAAGAAATAGAATCGCAGATCAGGTTGCGCTTGGCGCTACCTGACATTCTCCGTACCGACAGGGTGTCACGCAGGCTAACGCCAGCGTGACCTACACGATTAGCCAGAGTATAAAGTGTGCAAGAATTCGAAACAGTTGTGTTGTTTAGACTATCCAGCGTTATGCCGGATCCGCGAGGTTTATGCCCGCAGGGTGCTTGATCCAGCCTGAGGAATTCAAACCGGCAAATCACCCGATTATTTTTCTCCGCGTCTCTGCGACTCCGCGACCTCTGCGTTATTTTCGCCTGGCTCAAAGAGGAGATAGCTTACGAAGCGTAACCAGTCCACTCCAACATGGACATAACCACTGCATCACGTCGGGATGCTAACCATCAGCTGCCGAACTGAACCCTGGGGACCGCCGAGAGTAATTTGCGGGTGTATTCGTGTTGCGGATCGCGACTGATGCGATCGGTGGGGCCGCGTTCCACGATTCGCCCTTCGTTCATCACCAGCATCTCGTCGCTGACATACTCCACCACGCCGATATTATGAGTGATGAACAGTAATGTCAGGTTCCGTTCCCGGCGCAGTTCCAGCAACATCTGCAGAATCTCGGCCTGCACCGAAACATCCAGCGCGCTGGTCACCTCATCACAAACGATGAAACGGGGATTGATCGCCAGGGCCCGGGCGATCCCGATACGCTGACGCTGGCCACCGGAGAATTCGTGCGGGAAGCGCCAGACATGATCGCCCTTGAGATGCACTCGTTCCAGGATCTGTTTGGCCAGCTCCAGGCGCTCTTCCTTCGACTCGCCGATGCCGTGTACTTTCATCGGTTCGGTCAGTGTTGCCGCGATAGTCAGCCGCGGATTGAGCGACGACATGGGATCCTGAAAGATGATTTGCATTTCCCGGCGCAACGGTTGCAGCGCCTTGCGTGGCAGCGAGGTAATCTCGCGACTGTCGAAGTGGATCCGACCGGCGGTCGGATCGGTCAGACGCAAAATCGCCCGCCCCAGGGTGCTCTTTCCGCAACCGGATTCCCCCACCAGGGCCAGAATCTGGCCCCGGGGGATACTTAGATCGATACCATCGACCGCCCTGACGTAATCAACGGTACGCCGCAACAGCCCCTTCTTGACGGGAAAATGGACTTCAACGCCCTGCAGATCGAGCAGTATATCGCTCGTTTTGCTGTGTTCACTGTCGTGGGTAATCACCTCGCGCGGCAGGTTCTCCGGCAGCGCCGCCAGCAGCTTGCGGGTATAGGGATGACCGGGCCGGTTGATCATCTGTTGCAGGGGACCGGATTCGACAATCTTGCCGGTTTGCATGACCGCCAGCCGATCGGCCATTTGCGAGACCACCCCGAAGTCATGCGTGATGAACAAAATGGCGGTGCCGCGCCGCTGTTGCAACTCCTTCATCAATCGCAAAATCTCGGCCTGCACAGTGACATCCAGCGCCGTGGTCGGCTCGTCGGCGATCAGCAAGTCGGGTTCACAGGCCATGGCCATGGCGATCATCACCCGCTGACGCTGGCCACCGGAGAGGCGATGAGGATAATCATCGATCCGCTCGGCGGCATGGGGGATTTTGACCTGCTCGAGCGCGGCGATGGCCCGTTCGCGCGCCTCGGCCTCGCTCATGCCCGGATTGTGCAGCAGTAATGCCTCGATGATCTGATCGCCAACGGTGAATACCGGGTTGAGCGAGGTCATCGGCTCCTGAAAGATCATGGCAATGCGCGAGCCGCGAATGTTGAGTGTCCTGGCCGGATCCAGCCGGAGCATATCCACCTGTTCCGTACGGCCGTCGTTATGCCGATAGTCGAACAGCACCCGACCACCCGGATGCTCGCTGATGTCCTGCGGCAGCAACTGGATGATCGACAGCGCAGTCACCGACTTGCCACTGCCCGACTCCCCGACCAGACAGAAGGTCTCCCCCTTGTTGATCTCGAAACTGACATCATCCACCGCCCGGATCACCTCGTCGCCACTGCGTAACCAGGTGTGCAGTCCTTCCACTTTAAGTAAGCGACTCATAGCGATCTCACCGGGCGGATTTTTTCAGATGGGGATCGATGGCATCGCGCATGGACTCCCCGATCAAGTTATAGGCAAACACGGTCAGGAATATGGCCCCGCCGGGAAAGGCCGCCATCCACCAGTTAAAGGTCGCGGCCTGTACCGCCTGATTCAGCATCTGTCCCCAGGAGGGATCATCCACCAGCCCGAGACCGAGAAAGCTCAGGGTCGCCTCGGCCAGGATCGCGGAAGCGACCCCGAAGGACGCCGCGACCAGTACCGGTGCCATGCCGTTGGGCAAAATATGCCGAAACAGAATCGAATACAGCGGCAACCCGCAGGCAATCGCCGACTGGACAAATTCCTGTTGTCGCAATTTGAGAAACTCCGCCCGCACATAGCGGGCAAAACCGGTCCAGCTGGTGATGCCGATGATGATCATCATCACGTAAAGATTACGGCCAAAGAAGGCGACAAAGGTTAACAGCAAAAACAGGACCGGGATCGCCTCGAAGATCTCCACCAGGCGCATGCCCAGCATGTCGTATATGCCGGAGAAATACCCCATCAGACCGCCGATCAGGGTACCGATGAGCATCGCAATGCCGGTGGCGACAAACCCGATGCCCAGTGCGATACGCGACGCATGAATCATACGACTCAACACATCCGCACCGTTTTCATCGGTGCCGAACCAGTGTTGGCGTTCGCTAGCGCTCAACGGCGCTTCCAGACCGGTATCCCCGGCATCGCGCAGATAATCCTTGGGCGAATAGGGAATCGGCGCCGTAATCACCCAGTCATAGGCGCCGGCCCGCTGCTTGTCCCGGTATTCCTCATAGATACTCAGTTTCGGCGGTGAAACCAGCGCGTTACACAGTAGCGTGGCAACCAGCGCAATCAGCAGCAATATGCCGAAGCGGATCCGCAGGCGAATCCGGATAAACCAGAGCACCACGGCACTGAAGAAAATAATCAACAACGTCACATCGGCCGCACCCAGATAGCGCAACAGGGGACTGGACAGGCTCCCTTGTTCGCTCAGCAGCAGGGGATAGCTGCTGGCCAGCAAGGGCGCGAACACGGCCACGAATACCAGCAAACCGATCCAGGCCAGGCCAATACGCGCGGCCCATTTGGTAAATACTTCGCGCATGACCTGGGCCGCATAACTGCGTTGTTGTCTTGGTTCACTCATAACTCACCCGCGGATCGGCAATCGCATAACAAAGATCGGCCAGCAAGTAGCCCAGCAGGGAGAGCAGCGCCCCGATCAGGGTAATCGACAACACCAGTTCGCGATCCCGGGTCTGGACCGCTTCCACCGCCAGTTTGCCCATGCCATCGATACTGAACAGGGCCTCGACAATAATGGATCCACCCAACAGGCTGGGTAACAGGGTGGCGGCCACCGTGATCAAAGGCAGCAAACTGTTGCGAAACACGTGTCGCCACAGCACCTGTTGCTCGGGCACCCCCTTGGCCCGGGCGGTACGCGCGTAATCGGACAACAGATTCTCCAGCACCGCACTGCGGGTCAGTTTCGCCAGAAAGGCAAAGCCGCCGTACGACAGGCAGAGCACCGGCAGGATCAGATGCCAGAGTCGATCCAGCAGAAACCCACGGACAAACTCGCCCTGCATGAAATAGACGGCAATACCCGCCCCAAGGCCTGCGCCGAGCATGCCCATCAGGGTGGTGCGCAGGGCATGGTAGTCGGTATAACCGATCAGCCCGAGACAGACCGCCAGTACCGCGCTGATCAGCAACCCGATCAGCCACGCCGTCTCACCGGGCAGGACGCCGGCCATGAACCAGCCCAGGATCGCACCCAGTGCGGCCATCAGGCCGGTGCGCCAGAGACTTGTGCCCCGCAAGCTCAGCATGATGAACAGGGCCATGGCGAGCGCCATGGCCACGAACAGCAGCAAGAGATCGCCCAGGGAACTCCAGTGGGGCATAAACGGCATATCCAGCGCCTCACGCCGGTTCAGCCCGCCGGTGGGAAACCAGTGCCAGTATTGATCACTGGCAAAAAACCCGATCAGCAAGACCCCCGCCAGCATGGTCGGCACCGACCACAGGCCCAGCAGAGTCACTCCCGAGCCGACATCGAAGGCCTTGCCACGCTGGGTGGCGGCATGCACGCCGATGGCGATGGCCACCACATAGATTAACGGTATGGAAAGAATATTCAGCAACAACGTGATCGGCAAACGCTCCTCGATCAGATCCGCGACCGGGCGTCCATAGCGAAAGCTGGTGCCCAGCTCGACCCCTTTGGTCAGCGAAAAACCGTCCACCTTGTTATTGTTATCGAAGGTAAAGCCAATCGGCGAGATATTATTCAACCAGCGCAAATACTGCACCGGCGCCGGCTGGTCCAGGCCATAAAGGCGATTATAGTACTCCTCCATCGCCTGTTTGACTTCCGGCTCCAGGTTCTGCCCTTCCACCAGGCTCTGGGCACTGATGCCGCCGGGGGCCGCCGCCATCACACTGAATACCACGATAGTGATTCCGAGCAAGGTCGGGATCATCAGCAACAGGCGGCGAAGAATATAGGTGTGCATCGGGCGCGGGTTGCCGGATCAGCTAACGGTTATATTTCTGCATATCCAGCGGCACATAAATTTCCACCGGCAGAATCCCCAGGTTCAGCCCCAGGTTGGTGTTTTGCAGGTTTTTGATGCGTTCATCAATAAATACCAGTGACTCGCGCCGCATCAAAAAGGTATAGGGCTGATCATCATGTAAAATGCGCTCGGCTTCCTGCCACAGCGGCATCCGTTTTGTCTCCTCCACCGTACCGCGCGCCTGTTCGATAAGCCGGTCAAGCTGTTCATTTTTGTAACCGATGAAATTATCGCCGCCGGATTCGATCTGCTTGCTGTGGAAGATCTGATAGATATCGGTTTCCACGCCGCTGGTCCAGCCGAGGGTGATGGCATCAAAATCGCGCTTGTTGATCAAATCCAGCATGACCGACCATTCGGTCGGCTTGGGGATCAGGGAAATCCCGGCCCGGGCATAGAGATCCTTGAGAAACAGCACAATGCGTCGGGTATCCTCGCTGTCCTGAAAGAACACCAGTTCGAATTCGAACGGCTCACCGTCCGGCCCTTCCAGCAAACCGTCATTGTTGCGATCGCGATAACCGGCCTCGTCCAGCAATCGGCGGGCTCTGTCCAGATCAAACCGGCGTGGTTCCAGTGCCGGGTCATGCTGATCGCTGCGCGGATTGAACGGGCTGATCGCCACCTCGGCGTAACCGAGCATAATCTCGTCGATAATTCGTTGCCGATCGGTCAGGTAGGTCATGGCCTCGCGCACGCGCGGATCGGCGAACCGGGTCGGCTTGCCGTTGCGTTGCTGGTTCCAGCCGATATAGCTGTAGCCAGCGGTGGGGCTCATGTATTCAAACCGTTGACTGCGGGACATCAGTGACTTGTCGTCCAGCAAGGTCTGGTATTCCCGTGGCCGGGCGTTGTAGGCATCGATATCGCCGTTACGGAAGGTGGTCAGGCGTGCGGCATCATTCTGGATCACTTTCCACATCACCCGATCGAACGACGGCTGCAATCCCCAGTAACGCGGATTGCGCTGCAGTTCCACCAGTCCCTGATCCGGGGTCCAGCCTTTCGGATCGGCGAGTCGATAGGGTCCGGAACCGAGCAGCAGCCCCTTGGACTGGTTAAAGGTTTCCGGCTCGTCGAGATAGGGTTCGTAAAAATGGCGCGGCATGATCGCCATGCCGCCGGCCAGCGCCAGGCTGTTGAAGTAGGGCTCCTTGAATTTGAACACCACTTCATGCGGCCCGGTGGCGGTCACACTTTCGATCTTGTCATAGATGGCCCGTTCGCGCGGCGCGGCGATGGCCGGGTTCTGGATAAACTCGAAGGTGAAGGCCACATCGTCGGCATCCAGGGGTTCCCCGTCGGAAAACTTGACGCCCTCGCGCAACCGGAACGTGAAACTCAGCCCGTCGTCGCTGACCTGCCAGTCACGGGCGATCATTCCCACCCACTCGAGCGTGTCGGGATCGCGGGTCAGCAGGGATTCCTGGACATAGGACTGCACCTGCGAGGCATAGGCATCGCTGGAGACCAGCGGGGTGATGGTCTTGAGACCGGTACCGAAGGAATCCACCAGCCAGTCGCCGCGGGCGAAATCGGACTGGCGGGTGGCCTCCTGCGCGCGCGCGAACGCCGGCGACTCGAGCTCCGACGGCCCGGCCGCGTCGCCCTCGCTGACGATAGCACCACGCTCAAGGCGATGCTCCAGGCGGTTGATCGCGCCCCGCAGCGCCCGGAGATCCTCCGCCTGCTCGTTCATTGTGCGCTGCATCCCGGCCATTTCGTCCCACTGGCGATCGACCATGTACATCGATAACAGCAGGGTGATGAATAACAGGGCCAGAAAGGCAAACAGAAAGAAGTCTTTAAACGTAAACCGTTTTTCCATGACGGGGCTCACTACGCCTTAGTTATACTTATACGGGTGCTTTCGATGGTACACTATTTTAAACCCGGTCGAGACTCAGAATAACCACCTCCTCGCCCGCGAACAAGCCGTGGAATCTGATGCAAGCCTTCCCCTGGATGGTAATTTTCGGTACCTTATGATGCTGTTGGCGAACGTCCGGGACGTCCACAACCGAATTCAAAACAACTTAATTGCAAGGTGAACTATGGGATTTCTACAAGGGAAACGCGCGCTGATCGTCGGTCTTGCCAGCAACCGCTCCATCGCCTGGGGCATTGCCCAGGCCATGCACCGCGAGGGCGCCGAACTTGCCTTCACCTATCAGAACGACAAACTTGAAGATCGGGTCGCCAAAATGGCCGCCGATCTCGACTCAGAAATCACCATTCCCTGTGATGTCAGTAGCGACGAGGAAATCAGCAAGGTCT
>NZ_JAVLAZ010000099.1:0-7733 GCF_031581315.1 Thiohalophilus sp. | reverse complement strand
GCTGGTCGCCGATGAAATCGCCTCCCACAAAATAAAAATAGTTGGCAGTTGGCAGAAACAGTGCAGGTCAGGTTGCACGCAGTGCTACCTGACATAACACCTGATTGTCACCACGAAGGCACGAAGTCTCAAAGTATAATAATTGTTTTCTTCGTGTCTTCGTGCCTTCGTGCCTTCGTGGTAAAGCTTTTAGAGTTTTCTGTACCGGCACGCAATCAGAAATCATCCGTAGCTGGCAGTCACCAGAAAAATAGGGTAATCCCCCTCTTCCTTGTTGACCACATGGGCGGTGGTAAACTGGATATCGGTGAAACCCTGCTCGCGCATTAACGATTCGAGGGCGTCGCGTTCGAACCCATGGTGGAATACCCCTTCCACATCGGCCGGGTGGAAGGTCCCATCTTCCCTGTCCAGATCCGCCAGAGCGACCTGTCCGCCAGGAGTGAGGACGTCGGCAAAACGCCGGAACAATTTTTCGGTCTCTTCGACGTGATGCAGGGCCATGGCGCTGACGATCAGATCAAACTCCTGCTCCAGGGTTTCTTCGAGAATATCCTGACAGCAGACTTCCACCTTGCCTTGCAATTCCGGCTTGGCGGCGAGTTTTTCCAGCATGGACTCGGAAACATCCACCGCCGTAATACGATTCACATGCGGTGCGATATGGGCGCTTATCAATCCGGTTCCGGCGCCAAAGTCCATGACCGACATGTGACTGCTCAGCGGAACACCCTCGACAATGGCCGACCCGATACCGGCTGACAATGCCGTAATCATTTCGTTGGTATCCCACTCCTGGGCCTTTTCTTCAAACAAATCCGCCATAATTTCTATCTCTTAATAACAGTTAATTACAAAGTTGAGCCTGAAACCTGGGAAGGACTCCGTATCATCCCGTTGCGCCAGATATATTATGATCACCGGCGCTGCTTAAAAAGGATTATTCTCTCAGCCGTTTAGCGATTTTAACATGCTGATGTTCCTCCGCCAGATCCAGGGCCGTTTTACCATCGACAGATTGCACCGTCCTGTCGGCGCCGTTTGCCAGCAGTATTTCGACCATTTCCCGCCGGCCTTCATTCGCAGCCCACATCAGGGCCGTCCAACCCCGCTCGTCATCCTGGATATCGAGTGCAATCCCCTGTTCGAGCAGGTAATCAAGCATCGCCACCTGATTGGTAATAACCACAGCGGTCAGGGCATGGTAGCCATCCTTGTCCTTCGCATTGATATCGGCCCCGGCCTGTAACAGTTCCTGCACCACGACAAGGTGACCATTCTGCGCGGCACGCATCAGAGGCGTCCAACTACAATTGTCCCGGGCATCGACCTCCACACCTTTGTCGAGCAGACGCCGTACTTCTGTCACCTCACCCTGCTCCGCCGCCAGATATAACGATGTGCGGCCCCGCTCATCGCGCGCTTCCAGGTCCACAATCCAATAATCAAAGGCCAGGTAGAACACTAGCGCCAGGGTAAACAGCACCAGATAAAACCGGTAAGGGTGACGGTAGATCTGATGAGTTAGCGAATGGAACATCGAGGAATCAAACATGCTTTTTACCCGCATTATCCGGGTAGTTATTATCCTGCCGAATCAAGCAGTTCGATCCAGTGTTTGACCGGTTTGCCGGCCTGACTTCCCAGATGCATTTGGCAACCGATATTGGCGGTGGCAATCACATCGGGCTCGTCACCCTGCAAGGCAGTGAGCTTGTTGTCGAGCAACTGCTGGGAGAGTGTCGGCTGCAGGATCGAGTAAGTGCCGGCCGAGCCGCAACACAGATGGGGATCGGGGACTTCAGTAAGAGTGAAGCCGGCATTTAGCAGTATACCTTCCACCACGCCGTTGATCTGCTGGCCGTGCTGCAGGGTGCAGGGGCTGTGGAAGGCGACCTTGTTATAGCCGGAACTGTTCACATCCAGTTGTGACAGATCCTCGTCACGCAACACTTCGCTGATATCCCGGGCCAGCTCGCTGACCCGGGCGGCCTGTTTGGCGTAAGCGGGATCATGCTTGAGCAGATCGCCGTACTCTTTGACCATTGCACCGCAACCGCTGGCCGTGATCACAATGGCTTCGGCACCGGCCTCGATGTGCGGCCACCAGGCGGCAATGTTGCTGCGCATGAAATCCAGCCCCTCTTCTGTCGCCGACAGATGATGACTGACGGCGCCGCAACACCCCGCTCGCTCGGCGCTGACAAGTTCGATACCGAGCCTGTCCAGCACCCGTGCGGCGGCAGCATTGGTATTGGGGGTGGAAACACTCTGCACGCAACCTTCAAGCACCAGCATTCTACGCGCATGCGTTTGATCCGGCCGGGGTGACGCGGTTTGTGGTGTCGGCACCTGCTCGCGCAGTTTTTTCGGCAGCAGGTTTTTGACCAGACAGGCAGCCCTGAGCAGGGGCGTGAAACGTCGGGGATACGGGATCACCTTGCGCAGCATCCAGCGCTGCAGTGTTTCGAATTTGCCGCGAGCGACTTTCTCTTCAACCAGCTCGCGGCCGATTTCCACCAGTCGACCGTAACGCACGCCGGAGGGACAGGTGGTCTCGCAGGCCCGACAGGTCAGACAACGATCCAGGTGTTGCTGGGTCTTGTGGGTAACCTCGTTCCCCTCCAGTGCCTGCTTGATCAGATAAATCCGCCCACGCGGCCCATCCAGCTCATCCCCCAGCAACTGGTAAGTCGGGCAGGTCGCGGTACAGAAACCGCAATGCACGCAGGCACGCAGGATGTCATTGGCTTCCCGGCCCTCGGGGGTATTGAGATACTGTTGGCTTAAATTCGTCTGCATGATTACCTTTGTCCGGCCTGTTGTGCCCCCAAAAAAGTGACGAGGGACGAGTTACGAGGAAAGCCTTCACCACGAAGTCACGAAGACTCGAAGTACACCAATAACCCTTCGTGGCTTCGCGCCTTCGTGGTTCAATTCCCGGTTACTGATTTCTGACCGCCCTCTGCCAACTGCCAACCTGGAACTCTACGTAGGGTGGAACAAGCGTAGCGGTTCCACCTGAACGGACTGTCATGTAAGAAAACAGCCTGTTTTTATCCCCTCTCCCTCCGGGGAGAGGGAACCGATCCGGAACGTTCTGCCAACTGCCAACTGCGACTGCCAACTTAGATCGTCTTATACATCCGCCCCGGATTGAATATGCCTTTGGGATCGAAGGCCTGTTTGAGATTGTGCTGCAGTGTCATCAACCCCTCGGGTAACGGATGAAAGACGTCCAGGTTGCCGCGCTCACCGCGATAGAGTGTCGCGTGGCCACCGGCTTTTTCCGCCGCCTTGCGGATCCGCTCGGCCGGCTCGTCTGTGACCAGCCAGCGTTGTGCCCCGCCCCATTCATGCAGCCATTTCCCTTTTAACGGAATGGGGGGCGTGGTGGAGGCCAGGGACAGGCGCCAGAGCGGTTTGTTGCTGGAGAAAAAGGCGTGTTGCTGTTCCTTGAGTTTGTGCCACCAGGTCCGGGTCGGCGGCACTTCTTCCCCGCCGAGCAGCTTGCGCGCGGCGGCAATAGTGCCTTCGGTACCACACAGGCGCACATAAAGACTGGCGCCATCGTAACAGGTGGCCGAGATGGGCAACGACTGCTGTGCCCACTGGTTCATGCGTTTGATCGCACTCTCTTCGGAACACTCCTGGACCAGGGTTTCTTCGCCTTCGGGACGGGGCAGCACCTTGAGCGAGACTTCGAGCAACACGCCCAGCGTGCCCAGCGCACCGGCCATCAATCGCGAGACATCGTAACCGGCGACGTTTTTCATCACCTCGCCACCGAAGTGCAGTAGCTCGCCCTTGCCGTTGATCAGTTTGCAGCCGAGGACAAAATCGCGCGCCGCTCCAGCTGTGGCCCGACGCGGGCCGGAAAGATTACAGGCCACGGTGCCGCCCAGTGTGGCGCCTGCGCCGAAATGCGGCGGCTCGAAGGCCAGCATCTGACCCTGCTCCGCAAGCGTCTGTTCGATTTCTTCCAGTGGCGTACCGGCACGCGCGGTCAGAACCAGTTCGGTCGGCTCGTAGGTCACGATACCCGTGTGGCCGCCTGTCTCAAGCGGCGTGCCCGATACGGCATGCCCATAGAAGGCCTTGCTGTTGCCACCACGAATCGACAACGGCTGATGGTTCTCCAGGGCGCTTTGCACCTGCTGTTGTAACTGTTCGCTGATGTCGGCCATGCTCAGAACCGATCCAGTTCGGGAAACGGCAGTTCCCCGTGATGCACATGCATGGCGCCGAACTCGGCACACCGATGTAAGGTTGGTACCGCCTTGCCGGGGTTGAGCAAGCCGTTGGGATCGAAAGCGTTTTTGATCGCATGAAACTGGGTCAGCTCCAGCGCATCGAACTGCACGCACATCTGGTTGATCTTCTCCATGCCGACACCGTGTTCACCGGTAATCGTCCCGCCGACTTCCACGCACAACTCCAGTATCTTGCCACCGAACTCCTCGGTGCGTTCCAGCTCGCCGGGTTTGTTGGCATCGTACAGAATCAACGGATGCAGGTTGCCATCCCCTGCATGAAAGACATTGGCCACCGGCAGATCATACTCTTTGGATAACTCGGCCATCTTGCGCAACACCTCGGGCAGGTGCTTGCGTGGAATGGTGCCGTCCATGCAATAGTAATCGGGGGAGATGCGCCCCACCGCCGGGAACGCCGCCTTGCGCCCTTTCCAGAAATTCATGCGTTCGGCATCCGTGCTCGCGGTGCGCACTTCGGTGGCGCCGCTGTGATTCAATATCTCACGCACCTGATAAACATGGGCCGAGACTTCCTCGTTGGTGCCATCCAGCTCACACAACAGGATCGCTTCGGCGCCGACCGGATAACCGGCGTGCACGAAATCCTCGGCGGCCTGGATGGCCAGTTTATCCATCATCTCCAGCCCGGCGGGAATGATCCCGGCGGAGATAATGTTCCCCACCGCCTGACCGGCTTTGACCACATCATCGAACGCCGCCAGGATCACCTGGGCACGATCGGGTTTGGGCAACAACTTCACGGTCACTTCCACGATCACCCCGAGCATGCCTTCGGAGCCGGTCATCAACGCCAGCAAATCATACCCGGCCGCATCCAGTCCGCTGCCGCCGATGGTCAGCAGCTCGCCGTCGATGGTGACCACTTTCAGTTGCTGGATGTTGTGCACGGTCAGACCGTATTTCAGACAATGCACACCACCGGCATTCTCGGCCACATTGCCGCCGATGCTGCAGGCAATCTGCGAGGAAGGATCGGGCGCATAATAAAGACCGTGCTGGGCCACCGCCTCGGAAATCGCCAGGTTACGCACCCCCGGCTGCACCCGCGCAATACGCTGTTGGGGATCAACCTGCAAAATCTGATTAAAGCGCGCCAGGCTCAGCAACACACCCTGCTCGTGCGGCAGGGCCCCGCCCGACAGACCGGTGCCGGCCCCGCGCGCCACGACCGGCACATCCAGTTCGCTGCAGGCTTTTAAAATGGTCTGGACCTGTTCGATGGTATCGGGTAACACCACCGCCAGCGGCAACTTGCGATAGGCGGACAAGCCGTCGCATTCATAAGGACGCAGATCTTCATCGCTGTATAACACCTGCTCGGCCGGTAATACGGCCTTGAAGCGGCGAACCAGTTGTTCGCGAATATCCGGGGGACTGTGATGTGGGGCGCTGGCGCTCATACTGAACCATCAATGGGTGCAGGGAATAGCCCCTGCCAATACAGGTTATGGATCAAAACGAACAGGCATTCTACCCCTGTTACGACAGCGGTGAAACCTCAGGCAAACGGTCCGCTACACACGCTGTTTGTTATCACACAGGAAGATGATACAGAGCTAATAGTGATTTTTCGTTCTATTTCCCTGCTCACGATGGTGTCATCAGGATGAATTGGGTACCATTCAGAGCCAGAAAAAAACACCATCAGGGGGAAGCATGTTCGAGGATGTCACCAATTATCTGATCGCCGGCGGCCTGCTGGCCGGTCTGCTCTACGGTCTGGTTGCCCGGCACTTTGATCTGGATATGATGCAGGCCGTGCGCAATGTGTTTCGTGATTCCAGCCATCGCCAGTTACTGGCCGTGGCGACGGCGATGCTGGTGGCAATTCTCGGCACATACTGGCTGGAAGCGGCCGGCACCGTGGATATCGCCAGTGCCGGCTATCGCAATGGCCAGTTCGACTGGCTGGGCGTCCTGCTCGGCGGGCTGCTGTTCGGCATCGGCGCCAGTCTCGGCGGACAGGATGCGGCGCGGGTCTTCGTCAACGCCGCCGGCGGCGATCTGCGCGCCCTGCTGGTGCTGTCGGTCTTCATCATCTTCGCCACCATCACCCAGTTCGGCCTGCTGGAATCGGTGCGGTTGTGGCTCACCGGCCAGACCGCCATCCATCTGGCGGGCGGCGATGCCGGGATCGCCAGCATGCTGGGCCTGCCCGGCTGGCTGGTGCTGCTGGTCATCGGCGGCGCCCTGGCCGCCTACATCGCCCTGCGC
This sequence comes from Thiohalophilus sp., assembly GCF_031581315.1. Taxonomy (GTDB): domain Bacteria; phylum Pseudomonadota; class Gammaproteobacteria; order UBA6429; family Thiohalophilaceae; genus Thiohalophilus. Next base: position 1,242 of record NZ_JAVLAZ010000099.1, on the reverse strand, counting down.
TGGAAACGGGGCGGGCAGGTCTCCCTGCTGGTCGCCGGCGGCATCATTGGCCTGATCACGGTGGCCAGCTGGTATGTGACCGGGGTGCTGGCCTTCGATGACTTCAATCCCAAGGCGCCGTCGGGCATCACCGCCTCCGGCCCCATGTCCCGCATCGGCATGTTGGTCATCGCCGGGGACACGCCGCGGCTCTCCTACGCCGTCTCCTTTGTCATCGGCCTGGCGGTCATCGGCTTTGTCTACAGCCTGCTGCGCGGCCAGTTCCGCTTCACCCCGATCCCCGGCGGCAAGCTGGGCAGCTCCATTCTGGGGGCGGCCCTGATGGGCATCGGCGCCACGGTCGCCTATGGCTGCAACGTCGGCCAGGGCCTGACCGGCTTCTCCACCCTGTCGCTGGAGTCCCTGCTGGCCGTGGTGGGCATGTTCCTCGGCGTGATGATCGCAACCAAAAAACGCTGGGAATAAGCCCAGCCGGCGGGCAAAAACCGGGCGCGGGGTGATGTTTCCCCCGCCCGAATCGGCTATCATTGGCGCACTTTCCATAGATAAAAATCGATAGGTCAGGATCGCCAATGTTCTCCGGTTGTGATGCGCTGAGAAAACTGCGCGAAGGTAACGAACGCTTCAGCACCAATGTGCGCAGCATTGATTCCCTGTTGAGTTATACCCAGCGGGCCAACCTGGCCACCAGCCAGCAGGAACCCATCGCCATTATTCTCGGCTGCTCCGATTCCCGCGCCCCGGCCGAACTGGTCTTCGACCAGGGCCTGGGCGATCTGTTCGTGATCCGCGTGGCCGGCAATATCGTCGCCCCCTCCCAGGTCGGCAGCGTGGAATTCGCCGCCGATCGATTCAACACCAAACTGGTGGTGGTACTGGGCCACTCCAACTGCGGCGCCATCACCGCCACGCTGGAAGAGCTGCGACGCCCGACCGAAAACCAGTCCCCCAACCTGCACTCCATCGTCAGCCGGGTCCGCCCCTCTGTCCAGAACCTGCTGGATGGCAGCCCGGATCTGCCCCATAACGAGCTGGTCGAAAAGGCCGTACGCGCCAATGTCCGCGCCTCCTGCGATCACCTGCGCCACGGCTCGGCCATCCTCGAAGATCTGATCGCCAACAACGGCCTGCTGGTCGTCGGTGCCGAGTATTCGCTGGAGACCGGCAAAGTCGAATTCTTCGACGGCGTGCCGGCGGAGTGTGAATAACGCGCATTTCTCCGGGTCAGTGGAAATAACGCGG
>NZ_JAVLAZ010000098.1:0-7743 GCF_031581315.1 Thiohalophilus sp. | reverse complement strand
AGCGAAGTCATCAGCACCACATACAGGGTTACCAGCAGATGATGCAGTTGCGGCTCGGCGAAGATCAGGGAAACGGCAGTAACTGCCAGCCCCACTATCAGACCGCGTGCCATGCCGCCGGCGGCGTAACCCAGCACGATGAGATAGTTGGGCATGGGCGAGATCAGCATCTCTTCCACATGCCGCTGGAACTTGGCGCCATAGAAGGACGAGACCACGTTGGCGTAGGCGTTATTGATGATCGCCATCAGGATAATGCCGGGGACAATATATTCCATATAGGTCAGCCCGCCGATATCCGACAGCTGGGAGCCAATCAGGTTGCCGAAGATAATAAAATAGAGGCCGGTGGTAATCGCCGCCGGCAGCACCGTTTGAATCCAGATGCGAATGAAGCGCAGAAACTCCTTGGTCAGGATGGTGGTAAACGCGACGTATTGCTGTGACAGCTTCATGCGTTGTCCTCCTCGACCATGCGCACAAACAGCTCTTCCAGCCGGTTGGTTTTGTTACGCATACTGAGCACGTTAAGGCCCTGGTGACTCAGCGCCTCGAACAACTGGTTCAGACTTTGTTCCTTGCTGATATCCACATTGAGTGTGCTTTTGTCGAGCATGGTCAGGTTATAGCCTTCGACCTGTGGCACGGTATCGATGGTCTCACGCAAATCCAGCACGAAAGTCTCCACATGCAATTTCATCAGCAGCGCTTTCATCTCGGTATGCTCGACTGCCTCGCCGTGATTGATGATGGCGATATGCCGGCAAAGCTGTTCGGCTTCTTCCAGGTAATGGGTCGTCAGGATAATCGTGGTGCCCTGGGCATTTATCTTGCTGAGAAACTTCCACATGGAGCGGCGGATTTCGATATCCACCCCGGCGGTTGGCTCATCGAGAATCAGCAGTCTGGGTTCGTGCACCAGCGCGCGGGCGATCATCAGGCGACGCTTCATGCCGCCGGACAACTCCCGTGCCATCACATGACGTTTATCCCACAGCTCCAGCTGGCGCAGATAGGTTTCAGCGCGCTCATAGGCCAGCTTGCGATCGATGCCGTAATAACCGGCCTGGTTGACCACGATCTCCACCACCGGTTCGAACTGATTGAAATTGAACTCCTGCGGCACCAGACCGATACAGCTTTTGGCCGCTTCCAGATCGCGGTCGATATCGTAACCGAAGACCTCGACGCTCCCCGCGGTCTTGTTAATCAGCGAGCAGATAATCCCGATGGTGGTGGATTTACCCGCCCCGTTGGGCCCCAGCAAAGCAAAAAAATCCCCCTCGCGCACGTCCAGATCGACCCCCTTGAGGGCTTGCACCCCGCCACGATAGGTCTTGGTCAAACCCCGAATAGTCAGCGCGTTGGCCATAAACTCACTTGAAAAACTGAACCGGCGGGTATTCTAACAAAAGACATCCACCAATAGACAGGTGCCTTGCTACATCAAAAAATTCATGGTTATCCAGGGTGGAGTTTTTCAACGCGGAGCACGCAGAGGCGCGGAGACGCGGAGATGTAATTTTGAATTGCGACGCTGCATCTCATTCAAAATTCAACATTGAAAACTACTACTTAGTTTCCTCTGCGGCTCCGCGCCTCCGCGAACTCCGCGTTATTCATACCAGAGCAGGAAAAGAGGTTCAGATCAGCGATTCGTCCTGAATGACGGACGGCAGGTCGATGTCGCATTCGTTGTTGTTGAGGATTTTGCGAATTTCGAGTTTCTGCTTGCCCTCGCGCCAGCGCGGGTGGGCCAGGTTGATCAGCTTGGGTTTGACATAGCGTTCGCCCTTGCTGTTAATGACCAGCAGGACGATGGGTCGCAGTCGACTTTTTTCACTGGCGGAGACCACGATACCGGTCTGTCCCAGGTTGAGTTGCACCATGCTGCCGATGGGATAGATGCCCAGGCATTTGATGAATTGTTCCACCATATTCTGTTCGAAGTCTTCGCTGATCCAGCTGTACATGTTTTTCAGCGCCTCATAGGGCGCCATGCCGTCGTGATAACAGCGGTCGCTGGTAATGGCATCGTAGACATCGACGATGGAAACAATCTTGGTCATACGATTGACCTGCTCGCCCATCAAACCATGGGGGTAGCCCTTGCCGCTGATTCGTTCATGATGATGCAGCACGATATCGAGCGATTCCTCTGGAATCCCCCCCTTGGAGACGAGTAACTCATGACCTTTTTGCGCATGGGTTTTGACGATATCGTATTCCTCGGCTGTCAATCGTCCCGGCTTGTTGAGGATATCCAGCGGGATACTCATTTTGCCGATGTCGTGTAGCAGGGCTCCCAGCCCCATCAGTTCCAGCGAGTCCTTGTCCATGCCCAGATAGCGGCCAAAGGTCACTGCCAGAATGCAGGTGTTCATGCAGTGAGTAACAGTGTATTCGTCGCGATGTTTCAGATGCGACAGCCAGGCCATGGCATTGGGGCTGCGGGTAATACTTTCGGTGATTTCGGTCACCAGCTGGCGGGCCGTACTGGTATCCAGGCTGTTGCCGAGGCGCACGTCCTCAAGCAGGGTCTCAATGTAGGTTTTGGTACGCGCATGAACAGGACGGGCTTCCTGCAGGGCCTGCTGGAAATGTTTCTCTTCCCGCTCGGCCTCTTTTTCGGCCTGTTGCTTGTTGAAAACGGGTGCGGATGCCGGTGCCGGCTCGCGGGCCAGGGTTTGCAGATCGGGGATCACCGATTCATGGGAACGATCGGTATCGACATAGACAAAACTGCAACAGCGCTGGAGTTCGGCCAGTTCTTCCTCGCCGGCGATCAGGACGCCTTCGAGCAGAAACGAGGTCTCTGTCCACTCACAATCCAGATCACTGACAAACATCCCCTCCCTGAGACGGTCGACATTCACTTTCACTTTCATACCAACTTCCCGTCTCGTGCCACCGATTAATGTGCCGTGGTGGCTAGCCCAGCCAGTGGCGGGCATTCTGGAACAGCCGTAACCAGGGGCCGTCATTCCCCCAGTCGTCAGGATGCCATGAATACTGAACTGTCCGAAATACCCGCTCCGGGTGTGGCATCATAATGGTAAAACGACCATCCGTGGTGGTCAGGCCGGTAATCCCCCCCGGCGAACCATTAGGATTGAAGGGATATTGCTCGCTCGCCTCACCATAATTATCAATATAGCGCAAAGTGACCAGCTGATCGCTCAACAGCTGCTGCACCTGCTGCGGTTGTTCGAAACGGGCCTGCCCCTCACCATGGGCCACGACGATTGGCAGGCGGGAACCGGCCATGCCGGCCAGCAGGATCGAGGGTGAGTCGAGCACCTCGACCAGGGAAAGTCGCGCCTCGAACTGCTCGGAGCGATTGCGCACAAAGCGTGGCCAGTGAGCCGCGCCAGGAATCAGATCCCGCAGATGAGAGAGCATCTGGCAGCCGTTACAGACACCCAGTCCGAAACTGTCGGAACGATTGAAGAACGCTTCGAATTCGTCGCGGGCACGCGAATTGTACAGAACCGAACTGGCCCAGCCGCCGCCGGCGCCCAGTACATCACCATAGGAGAAACCGCCACAGGCAACCAGGCCGGAAAAATCATTGAGTGATACCCGCCCGGCGATGATATCGCTCATGTGCACATCCACGGCGGCAAAGCCGGCACGATCGAAGGCGGCGGCCATCTCGATCTGACCGTTGACCCCCTGCTCGCGCAATACGGCCACCCGCGGACGGTGCCCCAGGTTCAGATAGGGCGCGGCAATATCCTCGCGGGGATCGAAGCTCAGCTGTGCCGACAACCCCGGATCGGACTCATCCAGCAAATTGTCGTACTCTTCCCGGGCACACTCGGGATTATCACGCAGCGCCTGCATCCGGTAACTGGTTTCGCTCCAGACACGCCGCCACTGGACCTGCGTCCCTTCCAGGAGCGTCTCGCCACGGTGTTCGAACACCAGCCGCTCATCGTCGCGCAGCGTACCAATCACATGGCTGTAATGGCTCAGACCGGCTTCATGCAGCGCGTCCTGCACGGCCGCCAGCTCACTATCGCTCACCTGAATAACCGCGCCCAGCTCCTCGCTGAACAGGCTGGCGACCGGATCATCACCCAGATCGTCGAGTCGAATCTGCAGGCCGGTGCGCCCGGCAAACGCCATCTCGCACAGGCTCGCGAATAGTCCGCCGTCAGCCCGGTCATGGTAGGCCAGCAACCGCCCTTTCTCGTTAAGTAATTGAATAGTATCAAAAAAGTGTTTCAGCGCCAGCGGATCGTCGAGATCGGCCGGATGGTGGCCGAGCTGTTTATAAACCTGTGCCAGACAGGATCCCCCCAGGCGGTTAGCGCCCTTGCCCAGGTCGATCAGGATCAAGCGGGTCGGTCCCCGATCAGTGCGTAACTGCGGGGTCAGGGTGCGACTTACCGCCGTGACCGGGGCAAAGGCCGAGATAATCAGCGACAACGGCGCGGTCACCGAGCGGGTCTCGCCCGCTTCCTGCCAGACAGTACGCATCGACATGGAATCCTTGCCCACCGGGATGGTGATGCCCAGCGCCGGGCACAGTTCCATGCCCACCGCCTGCACGGCCTCGTAGAGGCCGGCATCCTCGCCCGGATGCCCGGCGGCGGCCATCCAGTTGGCCGAAAGAACGACCCGGGAGAGCTCCGGCACCGGTGCCGCCGCCAGGTTAGTGAGCGCTTCCCCAACAGCCAGGCGGGCCGAGGCCGCGTGATGCAGCAGTGCCACCGGCGTACGTTCACCCATGGCCATCGCCTCGCCGCACTCATTGTCGAAGCTGGTCGCGGTCACTGCCACATCGGCCACCGGCACCTGCCAGGGGCCGACCATCTGATCCCGCGCCACCAGCCCGGTCACGCTCCGATCACCGATGGTGATCAAAAAACGCTTGTCGGCGACCGCCGGCAGGGCCAGCACCCGTTCGGCTGCTTCCGCCAGATCCAGCCCGGCCGTGTCGAACTCCGGCTTGGTAAACGGGGCATGATGGACGTCGCGCAACATCTTCGGCGGCTTGCCCAGCAACACTTCCAGCGGCATGTCGATCGGGGTGTTGTCAAAATGGCCATCGCCCAGCACCAGCCGCCGCTCAGCGGTGGCCTCGCCGACCACGGCCCAGGGGCAGCGCTCCCGCTGGCAGATCTCGGCAAAGTGATCCATATCCTCCTGGCCCACCGCCAGCACATAGCGCTCCTGCGCCTCATTGCACCAGATCGCCATGGGCGACATACCCGGATCGTCGTTGGGCACGGCACGCAGTTCGAAACGACCGCCACGCCCACTGTCGTTCACCAGCTCCGGTAAGGCATTGGAGAGGCCGCCGGCGCCGACATCGTGAATACTGACGATGGGATTGGCCTCACCCAGCTGCCAGCAGCGGTCGATCACCTCCTGGGCACGACGTTCCATCTCCGGATTGCCGCGTTGCACCGAGGCAAAATCGAGATCCTCCAGGCTTTCGCCAGTCGCCATCGAGGAGGCGGCCCCGCCGCCCAGCCCGATCAGCATAGCCGGGCCGCCGAGCACCACGATCTGTGCGCCGGGCGGGATGTCGTTCTTGGCGACGTGATCGTCGCGGATATTCCCCAGCCCGCCGGCCAGCATGATTGGCTTGTGATAACCCCGCACTTCCTCGCCCTGCGGGCCGGGTACCCGCTCTTCGTAAGTCCGAAAATAACCACACAGGTTGGGCCGGCCGAATTCATTATTGAAGGCCGCCGCGCCGATGGGCGCCTCAAGCATGATCTCCAGCGCGGAGACGATTCGCCCCGGCTTGCCGTAGTCGGTTTCCCAGGGTTGAGGGCAATCGGGCAGGCGCAGGTTGGAGACCGAGTAACCGCACAGCCCGGCCTTGGGTTTCGAGCCCCGGCCGGTGGCCCCCTCGTCGCGGATCTCGCCGCCAACCCCGGTGGCCGAGCCCGGAAAGGGCGCAATGGCCGTGGGATGATTATGGGTCTCGACTTTCATCAGGATATGGATGTCCTGCGCGTGATAGGCGTACTCACGGGTGCCGGACGCGGGATAAAACCGGCCGCCGGTATGCCCCGCGATCACCGCCGAGTTATCACTATAGGCGGAGAGAACCCCGTCGCCATGCTGCTGATAGGTATTTCGAATCATGCCGAACAGGGACTTGTCGCGGGATTGGCCATCGATGATCCAGTCGGCATTGAAAATCTTGTGCCGGCAATGTTCCGAGTTGGCCTGGGCGAACATCATCAGCTCCACATCGCTGGGATTGCGCCCCAGCGACTGGAAATTCTCCACCAGGTAATCGATTTCATCCCCGGCCAGGGCCAGCCCCAGATCCGCGTTGGCTCGCTGCAGGGCGTCGCGCCCGCCACCGAGTACATCAACCTCGGTCAGCGGCGCCGGATCGGGATGTCGGAACAGCCGTTGTGCCTCGTCGACGTCGCGAAACACCGACTCGGTCATCCGATCGTGCAGCACCGCGCCCAGGCCCCGGGCCTGCTCCGCGCTCAGCTCATTGCCATCGCTGAGCGTCAGGGTATACAGAATGCCGCGCTCGATCCGCTGTACCGAATCCAGCCCGCAGTTGTGTGCGATATCGGTGGCCTTGCTCGACCACGGCGAGATCGTGCCGGGCCGGGGGACCACCAGAAAATCATGCCCCTGCAGCATTTGCGCGGGAGGCTCGGTATAGGCGAGCAGGCTCTTCAGGCGCCGATGCTGTTCGGCATTCAGTTGCGGCTCACTCTCGACAAAGTGCAGATAGACCGCCTGGATATCCGCCACTTCGGGCACTTCAGCCCGCAGGGCGGCCAGACATTTTTCCAGACGAAAGGACGACAGGGCCGAGCCACCTCGGAGTTGCAACATGCGCGGAATCCCGGAATTGATTGGCGTTAACGGTGAGCGGCAATAATACACGATATGTCGACCGGGGAGCGAGCGACGCACAAGACAGCTCGCGTGTGATAACGGTATACAGACACCGGGGTGTCTTGAGAATCTGACAAACCCGGAGTACCGAAACTCACCACACTCGGGGTATACTGGCGGTTTTTACGATATACGCGGGTCGGCACAAAGTATGGATCAGCCAATCAAGGTTCTGCACGTTTTTCAGGAGATGGATCTCGGCGAGCGCCACCAGTTACTCAGAACCAAAGCCCGGGGTATCGATCTGGTGGTGATCTGTAAAACCGGCGCCAGCTTCCTCGATGAGATACAGGCGGCCGGTATTCCGGTTCACCAGCTGGACATGCACAAACGTCGCGATCCCGCCGCCATTGCCCGTATCCGGCAACTGGTAGAGACCGAACAGCCGGATATCGTTCACGTCTATACCAAAACCGCGCTCTCCAACACGATTCGCGCCATTGACGACCTGCCACCCAAACTGGTCGCCTATCGCGGCATCGTCGGCAACCCACAGAGACACCTGAAGAGGATTCAATGTAAGCGGTAACAGACGATGTACCGATAAACGCGCCGGTGACAGAGGAGACACTGTCAACGAACAGCGCCTGCTTCATGCGCGGGAATTTCCCATTCTCATCCGCCAGGCCGGCTTTGTCGGTCACGCCAATCAGCGTACCGGAGGAGTCAAACAGGTTAACCAGCATGAAGGAGAAAATCACGCCCGCCAGACCCAGGTTCAGGGAGCCTGCCAGATCGACGTGCCCAATGACGGTAGATACGCTCGGTGGCGCGGAGACAATCCCTTTGTACTGCACATCGCCCAGCATCCAGCCCAGTAGCGTGGTGACCACGATGGAAACCAGCACGGCC
>NZ_JAVLAZ010000018.1:34778-38378 GCF_031581315.1 Thiohalophilus sp. | reverse complement strand
AAAGACCAGAGCACGGTCATCGAAGAGGTTAACCAGCAAATCGTGCAAATCAACGATGCCAGCGTGCACAGCAGTGAACGTACCGCACAGCTGACCGGCGTCAGCCAGGAAGTCTCCCGCATGGCCGACAGCCTCCACCAGCTGGTCAGCGACTTCCGACTGCAATAATCAAGTCGCCGGGGCCTGAACACCACAAAGTACTGCCTTTGCGCGAACCGTAACTCACCCATAGTTACGCCTGTTTACCTCGTCACTCGCCCCTCGTCCCTGTGCCGGAGGGGTTCCCTAAGCGGCTGATGTTGATATGATTACCTCATCGAACTTTCTGCGAGGAGCAGCTCATGAGGTCCGCATTGTCCCAATCTGTCCTGATCGTGAGTCTGGTTATCGGTGGGCTTCCCGTGGCCGATGCGGCACAGCTGGACTCCGCAAAAGCGACATTGCAGACCCGGTCCCTGGAACGGGTACTCGATGGCAAAGTCGAGGCGGTGCATGAGGCAACGGTTTCCGCCCAGACCTCAGGGCGCGTGGTCGAGATCAATTACGATGTCGACGATTACGTGGAAAAGGATGCGATATTGCTCCGCTTCCGCGACAAGGATCAGCGGGCACGTTATAACGCGGCCAAGGCCAATTACGATGAAGCCCGCGCCGAATTCGAACGGGTCAAGGATATCTACGAGAAAAAACTGGTGGCCAAGTCGGCGCTCGATAAAGCCGAGGCCCGCCTGAAGTCGACCAAGGCGACTTTCGAGCAGGCCAACGAGGAGCTTGAGAACACCCGGGTTCAGGCTCCCTATAGTGGCATCGTGGTGCGCCGGCATGTGGAGGTCGGTGAGCTGGCCAATGTCGGACAACCGCTTTTCACCGGTATTTCACTGGAGCTTCTGCGGGTTTCGGTGGATATCCCGCAGGATATGGTGCGGGTGGTACGCGAGCGTCAGCAGGCACGGGTGTTACTCGACACCAATGGTCAAACCAGCGTTCCCGGCGAGGCGTTACGCATTTCGCCTTATGCCAATCCGCAAAGTCACACCTTCAATGTGCGGGTGCGCTTGCCCGAGGGCGATCACGGTATTTACCCCGGTATGTTTGCGAAAGTCGCTTTCGTCGTGGATGAGACACAGCGGCTGGTTATCCCGGCCGAGGCGATCGTGCATCGCAGCGAAGTGACCGGTGTCTACGTGCTCGATGAGCAGGAGCAATTGCAGCTGCGCCAGATTCGCATCGGCGAGCGCTTTGCGGACGACATGGTCGAGGTCCTGGCCGGGCTGGAGGAAGGCGAGCGAGTGGCACTGGATCCGATCCGGGCCACGGCGACGTACAAGGAACAGTGGGCAGGTGACGCACAATGAGCGATAAGCTGGGTGTCTCGGGCTCGCTGGCCCGGAAATTCCTGACCTCGGAAATTACCCCGTTACTGGCGTTGCTCGGTTTATTGCTCGGTTTGTTCGCGGTGATGGTGACGCCCCGTGAGGAAGAGCCACAGATCAATGTCACTTTCGCCAATGTCTTTATCGGTTTTCCCGGCGCCTCGGCCAAGGAGGTCGAGGAGCTGGTCAGCACCCCGGCGGAACAGATTCTCTCCGAGCTGGAAGGGCTCAAGCATGTCTATTCGGTCTCGCGCCCCGGCATGTCGACCATTACCGTGCAGTTTAAAGTGGGCGAGGATCGCACCCAGGCGCTTGTGCGCCTGTATAACGCACTGTATTCCAAGCAGGACTGGCTGCCGGCGGGGCTCGGCGTGGCCCAGCCGATCATCAAACCCAAGGGCATCGACGATGTGCCCATCGTCTCCCTGACCCTGTGGAGCGAGGACGACAGTTACAGCGGGGAGGATCTGGGCAAGGTTGCCCATTCGATCGAATCGGAACTCAAGCGCGTCAAGGGCACCCGGGATATTTACACTATCGGCGGACCGGATCAGGTGGTACATGTGCAATTCGATCCCGCCAGCCTGGCCGCCTATGACCTGGCGGTCTCCGATCTGCGTCACGCCCTGCAACAGAGTAATGCTACCCGGCCGGCCGGTTACCTGGTGAATGAGAACCGGGAAATCCCGGTCCAGACCGGCACCTTCCTGAGCAGTGAGGCGGAAGTGAAGGATCTGATCGTCGGGGTGCACGAAGGCAAGCCGGTTTACCTGCGCGATGTGGCCCGCGTTCGACGCGGGCCGGATCAACCCGAACACTATGTGCGCCTGGGCACGGGTCCCTCGGCAACGGACAAGGGGATCGGTGTGCAGGGTGAGTTTCCGGCCGTCACGGTGGCCATTGCCAAGCAGCCGGGGACCAATGCGGTCAATATTGCCAAGGATGTGATCGAGCGGGTGGAGCAGATCAAGGGCATCTTTATTCCCGACGGGGTCAATGTCACCGTGACCCGCAATTACGGCAAGACCGCCAATGACAAGGCGATGACCCTGATCACCAAGCTGGTCTTCGCCACCGCCTCGGTGGTGTTGCTCGTATTACTGGCGCTGGGTTGGCGCGAGGCGTTGATCGTCGGTGCGGCCGTGGTTATCACGCTGGCCATTACCCTGTTCGCTTCCTGGGCCTGGGGCTTTACCCTCAATCGCGTTTCGTTATTCGCGCTGATCTTTTCCATCGGCATTCTGGTCGATGATGCCATCGTGGTGGTGGAGAATATTCACCGGCATATGCAGATGGGCGGCAAGAAACTGCTGGCGGCGATTCCCGTGGCGGTCGATGAGGTCGGCGGACCGACGATTCTGGCGACCTTTACCGTCATCGCCGCGCTGTTACCCATGGCGTTTGTGACCGGCCTGATGGGCCCTTACATGAGCCCGATTCCGATCAATGCCAGTATCGGGATGTTGATCTCCCTGATCATTGCCTTTGTGGTGACGCCGTGGATGGCCAACAAGGTTCTGGGACGTCAGCACGCCACTGCACATGACGCCAGCGAAGATCGGATTACCGAATATCTGCACGGCCTGTTCAAAAAATATCTCGCGCCCTTTATGAATGGGGAGCAGGGCAAGTCGCGGCGCCGTAAACTGTTCTATGTGATCATGGCGCTGATTGTCCTGTCGATCAGTCTGGTCGGGTTCAAGCTGGTGGTGATGAAAATGCTGCCGTTTGATAATAAATCCGAGTTCCAGGTGATCGTGGACATGCCCGAGGGGGTCAGCCTGGAGCGGACCGATCGGGTACTGGGTGAACTGGGCCGTTATCTGGCCGATGTGCCCGAGGTGACGGATTACCAGATGTATGCCGGCAATGCCTCGCCGATCAATTTCAACGGTCTGGTACGCCAGTATTATCTGCGCGAAGGGGCCAATGTCGGGGACATTCAGGTCAATCTGGTCGACAAGGATGAACGGGATCGCAAAAGCCATGAGATTGCCCTGGCGGTGCGCGGTCCCTTGCAGGAGATCGGACGGCGCTATGACGCCAACGTGAAGGTGGTGGAGGTGCCGCCCGGCCCGCCGGTGATGTCGCCGCTGGTGGCGGAGGTCTATGGGCTGGATTACGAAGGCCAGATCCGCGTCGCCAAGCAGATCCGCGAGGTGATTGAACAGACGCCGGATGTGGTCGATGTGGATGACAGTATCGAGGTGCAGTCGCCCAAATATAT
>NZ_JAVLAZ010000018.1:19539-34678 GCF_031581315.1 Thiohalophilus sp. | reverse complement strand
CTGTATGCCATGTTTGATATCTACGGCAGACTGGGCGACATGGATATCGGCCAGGGCCGGCCGCTCAACCAGTTTTTGATCAGTCAGCCCGATAATCCCTATCAATACGGTATCAAATGGGACGGCGAGTGGCAGGTAACCTACGAGACCTTCCGCGACATGGGCATTGCCTATTCGGTCGGTCTGCTACTGATTTATCTGCTGGTGGTGGGACAGTTCCGTTCCTATCTGGTGCCGCTGATCATCATGGCGCCGATTCCGCTGACCCTCATCGGCGTCATGCCGGGGCACGCCCTGTGGGGCGCCCAGTTCACCGCCACTTCCATGATCGGCATGATCGCGCTGGCGGGGATTATCGTGCGCAACTCGATCCTGCTGGTGGATTTCATCAATCAGGAGGTGGACGCCGGCGTGCCATTCCAGGACGCGGTGTTGCGCTCGGGCGCGGTGCGGGCCAAGCCGATTGCCCTGACCGGGCTGGCGGCGATGCTCGGGGCCATGTTCATTCTGGATGATCCCATCTTCAGTGGGCTGGCCCTGTCGCTGATCTTCGGGATTCTGGTCTCGACCCTGCTCACCCTGGTGGTGATTCCGGTGCTGTATTACGCCTTCATGTACAAGCGCATGGAAGCCTAGTCCGGGCGAAAAATCCTGAAATTCAGCAGGTTAAAACGCCTCCTGGCGGCAAAAATGCATTTTGTTTTGCCGCCAGACTTGCTACCATTTCGTCCCTTAGTTTTACCGATGCATACATAGATAAAGATTATTATCGCGGTAGTGCCCGAGAGGACGGATGGCGGACAGACGATTACAGGTATTTCAGACCGTGGCCCGGTTGCTGAGCTTCACCAAGGCGGCCGAAGAATTGCACATGACCCAGCCGGCGGTGACCTTCCAGGTCCGCCAGCTGGAAGAGCAGTTCAATACCCGCCTGTTTGATCGCACCCACAACCGTATCAGCCTGACCGACGCCGGGCAGCGCGTGTATGAGTGCGCCAACCGGATCTTCGAGCTGTATGCCGAAATGGACAACGCGGTGCGCGAGCTGACCGGGGATGTCAGTGGAGTGCTGATCATCGGTGCCAGTTCGACCATCGCCGAGTACATGCTTCCCGAACTGCTGCGCGATTTCAAAAAACAATACCCCGATGTCACCATCCGTCTGCGCGTGGCCAACACCGACGGCATCGTCAGCATGGTGGAGAACAACGCCATCGATCTGGGCGTCGTCGAGGCCCCGGTGACCAACAAGAACCTGGTGGTCGAGGAGTGTCGCACCGACAAGCTGGTATTGATCGTCCCACCGGAGCATCCCCTGGCCAAGGAGGAAACGGTGCCGGTCAGTCAGGTGGCCGATTATCCCTTTATCTGTCGTGAGGAGGGCTCGGGCACCCGTGAGGTGATGCTGGAGAGTATGACCCGCGCCGGGATCAGCGCGACGGATCTGAACCTCTCCATGGAGTTGGGTAGTCTGGAGGCGATCAAGGGCGCGGTCGAGGCCGGTATGGGTGTGTCGGTGCTTTCCAGCGCGACGATCGAAAAAGAACTCAAGCTGGGCACCCTGGTGGCGGTCAAGCTGGATCCCCCGGTGGAACGGCCCTTCTCCTTCGTCCATCAGAAGCAGAAATTCAAGATCCGCGCGATGGATGAGCTGCTCAGTTTCGCCCGCGCCTACTGCAAGTCCCACCCACATTGATTTATTATCGGTCTGTGACAGCCAACACGGGACCGATCGGTGAGTAAGCCCGAAAACCAACTACTCGACTGTTTTCATCAGCTACCCGACGAGGCGCGGCAAAGCCTGCTGGATTTCGCCGAATTTCTGGTACAGCGCCATGCGGTGAGTTCGCCGGTTCCCGATGAGCCCCTGGAGCTGCCCCGCCCGGAAAATGAAACCGTGATCGCGGCCATCAAGCGCCTGTCCCGGAACTATCCGATGTTGAACAAGGACAAGTTGCTGCACGAAACGGCGGGTCTGGTCACCGACCATATGATGCGCGGACGCGACGCGGTCGAGGTCATCGATGAGCTGGAAGTCATTTTCGAGCGTCATTATCAGGCCCTGAACAAGGAAGAATAAGCCAGCATGCTGGAACTGCTTAAAAACTGGTACAACCGCTATTTCTCCGACCCCCAGGCGGTGTTACTGGCGTTCATTCTGATCATCGGGTTCACCGTGATCCTGACTCTGGGCAATATGCTCGCGCCCGTGCTGGCCGCGCTCGTCATTGCCTATCTGCTGGAAGGTATTATCCGCAAACTGGAAGATCATCGGGTCCCGCGTTTCTGGGCGGTAGTACTGGTCTTTATCGTATTTTTGATCTTTTTGTTCTTCCTGTTTCTGGGCGTTGCGCCGGTCATCACCTCGCAATTGCAGGAGCTGATTCAGGAATTGCCGCGCTATTTCTATCGTTTGCAACAGAGCTTGCTCAAGCTGCCGGAGCACTATGCCTTTATTTCCGAGGAGCAGGTCAAGGATCTGACCCAGCTGGTTAATCGCGAGATCGCCACCTTGGGGCAAAAGATCGTGACCCTGTCACTGGCGTCGCTCACCAATCTGGTGGTGTTGATGGTATACGCGGTGCTGGTGCCGCTGATGGTGTTCTTCTTTCTCAAGGATAAAAAGCCGATCATTAGCTGGGCGACCAGTTTCCTGCCGAAGGAACGGGCGTTGGCCAACCAGGTCTGGGCCGAGATGGACCTGCAGCTGGGCAACTATGTGCGTGGCAAGTTCTGGGAAATCCTGATCGTCGGTGTTACCACCTATGTGACTTTCGAACTGCTGGGGCTCAAGTATTCCATTCTGCTTTCGGCGCTGGTTGGGGTCTCGGTGGTAGTGCCGTACATCGGCGCCACGGTGGTGACGATCCCGGTGGCGCTGGTGGCCTACATGCAGTGGGGCATCGGACCGGACTTCGCCTGGGTGGTTGTCGCCTACGCCATCATTCAGGCGCTGGACGGCAATGTACTGGTGCCGCTGCTGTTCTCCGAAGTCGTCAACCTGCATCCCATCGCCATCATAGTCAGTGTGCTCGTGTTCGGCGGATTCTGGGGCTTCTGGGGCGTCTTCTTCGCCATCCCGCTGGCCACCCTGGTCAAAGCCTCCCTGAGCGCCTGGCCACGCGCCTCCGAACGCATCCACCAGGAAGAAGAACAACGCGAACAACAGGCCCAGGCTCAACAATAATCATTTTTCCAGTGCACTGGAAAATATCGCGGAGGACGCGGAGTCGCGGAGCCGCAGAGTTTGTAAATCATTTTGAGTTTTTAATGTTGAATTCTGAACAAAATCCCAGTTCAAAATTTAAAACTCAACATTCAAAATTATATTTTTTCTCCGCGCCTCTGCGACTCCGCGTCCTTTGCGTTTAATCCCAGTAATCTATCTAGAGCACTTCCGATGAGTAGTCAGCCAGGCGCGAGCGTTCGCCGCGGACCAGGGTGATGTGGCCGCTGTGTTCCCAGCTTTTGAAGCGATCCACCACGTAGGTCAGGCCGGAGGTGGTTTCGGTCAGGTAGGGGGTGTCGATCTGGGCGATATTACCCAGGCAGATCACCTTGGTCCCCGGGCCGGCGCGAGTGATCAGGGTCTTGAGCTGTTTGGAAGTGAGGTTCTGTGCTTCGTCGATGATGATATAGCGGTTAAGGAAAGTCCGGCCCCGCATGAAGTTCACCGAGCGGATCTTGATGCGCTTGCTGAGCAGATCGTTGGTGGCCTGCCGTCCCCATTCGCCACCGAATTCGGTGTTGGTCAGTACCTCGAGGTTATCCATTAAAGCCCCCATCCAGGGCGTCATTTTCTCTTCTTCGGTCCCGGGCAAATAGCCGATATCCTCGCCCACCGGGACGGTGACACGAGTCATGATAATCTCGTTGTAGCGTTTTTGCTCCAGGGTCTGTTCCAGTCCGGCGGCCAGGGTCAGCAGGGTCTTGCCGGTACCGGCCATGCCAAGCAGACTGACAAAGTCGATGTCGGGATCCGTCAGCAGATTGAGCGCATAGTTCTGTTCGCGATTGCGGGCGTTGATACCCCACACGGCATGATTGGGATTACGGTAATCGCGTACTGTTTCTATGACGGCACCGTCATCACCTTCGATGCGGCGTACGATGGCATCAAACGGGGTATTGTCCTGGTTGCTGAACAGAAATTCGCTGGGCGACCAGTTTTCAATATCCGGACCCTTGAGCCGGTAGAACGTGCGTCCTTCCTCGATCCAGGATTCCATTTCACGGGCATGGCGATCCCAGAATGCCTTTTCCAGTTCATAATGGCCGGTATACAGCAAGTCCACATCTTCCAGGACCCGGTCGTTGCGATAATCCTCGGCGTGAATACCGACTACGGCGGCCTTGATGCGCAGATTGATATCTTTGGTCACCAGGGTGACCTGCCGATCCTGCCGGTTTTCCTGCAGAGCCAGGGCGGTGCCGAGAATATTGTTATCGGGCAGGTTGCCGGGCAGGTGATGGGGCAGACTGTCGGGATAGGCGCGGGTCTGGAAAAACAGTTTGCCATTGAGCTTTTCCGCCAGCTCCTTGCCGTTTTGTGGTTTTTGGTTTGCCAGCGACTCCAGCTGCGCGTTTAGCGGCAACCCCTGTTCGATCTCTTCATGACTGGCCTCCGAGAGCAGTTCATCCAGAAAGCGGCTGGCCTGACGCGCATTACGGGCGACTTCGGTGCGGCCCTTTTTATTGTTATCCAGCTCTTCGAGCACCATCATTGGCACAAATACATCGTGTTCCTGAAAACGGAACAACGAAGTGGGATCGTGCATCAGCACATTGGAATCCACCACGAACAGACGTTTACTCATAAATCAATGACAACCTGGTTGTTGGGATGAAGGGGTGACCGGTTCGGGCAATCAAGTGCGGTAGTCCGGTTGTGAAGTGTAACCACCGAAACGTCGAATACACTGAAGGTGAAGCATTTTGCTGGCGTATTTTCCAGTGTTTTCGGCGTATTCAGTGTCATCGGTGGCTAAATTCCTCATGCCTTTAAATACGGGCAAATCTGCATGCAAACTGAAGACCCGTTGCAGGTTCTAGGGTTTGTTGAGTTGCTTGACCGCGTCGAGGACTTCCTCAGCGTGGCCGTCGACCTTGACCTTGCGCCACTCCTGACGCAGCTTGCCTTTGTCGTCGATCAGAAAAGTGCTGCGTTCGATACCGCGTACCTTTTTGCCGTACATGTTTTTCATTTTGATGACATCGAACAACTTGCAGAGCGTTTCGTCCTTGTCGGAGAGCAGTTCAAAAGGAAATTCCTGTTTGGCCTTGAAGTTTTCGTGTGCTTTGACGCTGTCACGCGAGACGCCCAGGATCACCGTGTTCTGACGCTTGAATTTGCTGTGGTTGTCGCGAAAGGCCTGTCCCTCGCGGGTACAGCCGGGGGTGTTGTCCCTGGGGTAAAAATAGAGCACCACGTTTTTACCCTTGAAATCGGAGAGTGAAAGGTCCTGGTCGCCGGTGGCCGGCAGGGTGAAGTCGGGGACTTTCTTACCGGGGCTGACGGTGTCGCTCATGACAGTTGATTCTCCCTGATACAAATCGTTGCCTGGGATTTATAGTAGCTTCAAACCGGCTTCATGGGCAAATCACGATAAGGGCTCCACCGACAACACCGAAGCCACCGAACTCACTGAAACAAAAACAGCCTTGACTGTGGTGCAGTCGGTGTATTCAGTGTTTGGTGGCTCAGCGCATTCCCGCTTAGTCGATATTAACCGTGCGCAGTTGCTCGGCGGCTTCTTCCGGGCTGATGGTGTTGACGAACAGTCCCGAGCCCAGTTCAAACCCGGAGGGGATGCTGGTGCGGGGGCAGATCTCCAGGTGCCAGTGATAGCTGCCGCGGCAATCGCCGTAGTCCTCGCCGCGCGGTCTTGAGTGCAGGAAGTAGTTGAATTGCGCGCCGCCGATTACCGCGTCCAGCCGGGCCATGGTGCGTTTGAGAACCCGTGCCAGATCCGCCAGATCCTCGGCTGAGGTTTCGAGAAAATCGCTGTTGTGTTCCAGCGGCAGGATGTGAATTTCCCATTCATAGCGGCTGGCGAAGGGTTTGATGGCGATAAACCGCTCACCCCGTTCGACCACGTACTGACCGACATTGATACGGCGCACGATTTTGCCCGAGTCCCGATCATAGATAGTGGTCTCGAACGTCAGGGCCTCGTCGATCAGAGTGCAGAAGATGCAGTGGTGGTGTTTTTTGTAATAATCGCGGCTGTGTTCGACCTCTTCGTGCAGATTCTGGGGCACGACCGGCAGGGCGATGAGCTGGCTGTGGGTATGGGCCATGCTGGCGCCGGCGGCAGGGCCGAAGTTTTTGAAAATCAGGATGTACTTGAGCCGGTCATCCAGGGCGTACAGTTCGGCCGAACGATCCTGATAGGCCTGAAACAGTGTGGCCAGATGGGACTCGCTCATTTCATGAATGGCAATGCCGTGGGCGTAATGATCGACGATGACCTCGTGCCGTCCGTAGCCGTCAATGGCCTGCTGCAGGCCGAAGACCAGACCGGCGTTGTCGCGATCATCGCCCAGCACCGGATAGAGGTTCTCCACAAGGCGCACCACCCATTCGCCATTCTTTTCGTAGCGTTTGAGTTCCGGGGGCGTTTTTTCCTCGTTACCGCGACAGAACGGGCAGGTTTCCACATGCTGGCGGGTGTCGCGCGGGGCGGGGGCTTCCTCCTTGCGCGGACGCATACTGCGAGCGGTGGCGATCAGGACCGATTCGCTGGGAACAATCGGGTTGATGCGGATTTCTCGGATACCATTTTCCGTTTCGGACATGCCCGACTCCTGTATTATGCGGGGGCTTTGGGTGAAAATACCGGGATTCGTCCTGCTTGTTGAACAGTTATATTTTATGGCCCTACAGGGTGGCTTAATATTCGAACTCCTGTGCGAGGTTATTAAGTCAGGCTGGTTGACCGCCGAGGGCAGCGACGCCACCGTAACACGGCTCAATAGATGGTGGATTTCTGTTCAGTGCTGTCAGTGTTCGGTGGTTCCGGCATTCCCGGGGAGCCGGCTACGGCACTCAAACAGGCCAATTTGGCAGTAAAACCCGGTTTGAGTCCGGTGGCGGGCCGCTTGTCAGGGCTGGTGGGCCCAAGTACCATGAGCGTTTTTTGCGGAGAGGGGTATGTTTCAGGGGAGTATGGTGGCACTGGCCACCCCCATGCATGAGGATGGCCGGGTCGATGAGGCCGCGCTCGCGGCGCTGGTTGAATTCCACGTCGAGAACCAGACCGACGCCATTGTCGCGGTCGGGACCACCGGCGAATCGGCGACACTGGACGAAACCGAGCACTGCCAGGTCGTCAAACAGGTGGTCGAGCAGGTCCGTGGCCGGATTCCGGTCATTGCCGGTACCGGCTCCAATTCCACCCGTGAAGCCATCGAATTGACCCGCTGCGCCAAAGAGGTCGGCGCGGACGCCTGTTTGCTGGTGACACCCTACTACAACAAACCGACCCAGGAAGGCCTCTACCAGCATTTCAAGGCGGTGGCCGAAGCGGTGGCGATCCCGCAGATCCTGTACAACGTCCCGGGGCGCACGGCGGTCGATATGCTGCCCGGGACCGTGGCCCGCCTGGCGGCCATCGATAATATTATCGGTATCAAGGACGCTACCGCCGACGTGCAACGGGCCCGCGATATTATTGGTTTATGTGGTCCGGACTTCGAGGTCTACAGTGGCGACGACGGCACCGCCATGGAGCTGATGCTGGCCGGGGCGCACGGCGATATCTCGGTGACGGCCAATGTGGCCCCCAAGATGATGCACGAGATGTGCGTGGCGGCGATCGCCGGCGAGCGGGAGACCGCCACGCGCCTCAACGATCAGCTGATGGGGCTGCACACCAACCTGTTCCTCGAAGCCAACCCGATCCCGGTCAAGTGGGCCCTGTATGACATGGGGCTGATTCCGGGCGGGATACGCCTGCCGCTGACGGTACTTGCCCCCGAGCATCAGGCCATTGTGCATAACGAGCTGCGCAAACTGGGCCTGGTCGACGCCTGATTGATTTTCATTTGCAGAAGGACTGACTTACATGACGCGCCGTTACGGCTATGAGTTAATTGTGTTGGCGCTGGCCCTGGGTCTTGGCGCCTGTTCCGGCTCGCCGGAAAAAGATTACCGGGCGATCTATTCCCAGGCGGAGGAAAAGCAAGCCAGAACGCTGGAAGTACCCCCGGAACTCGGCCGCCCGCAGGGCGGCGAGCAGATGCAGATTCCCTCCATCGGCCGCGATCAGGCCCGCTATTCGGGCCAGCAGAGGACTGCCGGTGCCACTGACAGGGTGGTTGCCACTGCCCGCCAGGCCCGTTTCGTCCGCGAGGGCGATATGCACTGGCTGGAAGTGAGCCTGCCGCCGGAACAGGTCTGGGAGGCCGGTCGTGAGTTTTTCCAGTCGCTGGGCTTCGAGATTACCCGCGAAGATCGCCAGGTCGGGGTCATGGAAACCAACTGGCAGGAGCGGCGCGAGCGGGTCCCGGGCAACTGGTTGATGCGGATGATCGATTCCATCAGTTCCACGGGTTACCAGGACCGTTACCGGCTGCGCCTGGAGCGCCTGCCACAAGGCGGCACGCGGGTCTTTATCAGCCACCGGGGCCTAGAAGAAATTGTCACCGGGGGGGGCGTTAGCGATGTGGTCGAGACTGCCTGGGTAGCGCGCGATCCGGATCCGGAACTGGAGACGGAACTGCTGCAACGGTTTTTGATCTCCCTGGGTGGTTCTGCCGAGCAGGCCGAGCAGATCGTCGATGACAGTGAACCGGTCAAGCGGACCCGTTTCCTACAGCAACAGGATGAGCGGATTCTGCAGGTCAACGAGACCTTTGCCCGCACCTGGCGACGGGTGGGACTGGCACTGGATCGTGTCGGCCTGCAGGTCGAGGACCGCAATCGTTCCGAAGGGACCTACTTCATTCGATTGACCGAGGAGTTCAAGGCCAAAGAACAAAAAGGGTTCTGGGCCAGCCTGTTGAGTGATGAGGAGCAGGGCGCGACCGTGGATGCGCTGCTGTTACGGGTACAACAGCAGGGAGAGGTGACGAATATTCGCCTGCGTGACAGAAACGGCGCACAGGTCGAACCGGCACTGGTCAAACGTCTGCTGGAGGACATCGAAGTCCACCTGCGCTAATCAGTCGCCTCGGGCGTGAATGGGGAACAGTTGTGCGATTTGCACTGATCGGCAGCGGTAGCAAGGGCAACGGGACGCTCATCGAGCACGGACAAACCCGTATTCTGATCGATTGCGGCTTCTCCCTGCGCGAGACCGAAGCGCGCCTGCGGCGACTGGGCTGTGAGCCCGAATCGCTGAATGCGATTGTGGTAACCCATGAACACGGGGACCATATTCGCGGCGTGGGGCTGCTGGCCCGGCGCTACGGTGTGCCGGTCTGGGCCACGCGCGGCACGGTCAATGGCACACAGCCGGGCAAGGTGCCGACGCTGAACCTGTTTGATATCCATCAGTCATTGGCCATAGGCGACCTCGAGCTTCAGCCCTTTCCGGTGCCGCATGATGCCCGCGAACCCTGCCAGTTTCTTTTCAGTGACGGCGATCGGTCTCTGGGGCTGTTGACCGATACCGGCTGCAGTACACCACATATTCATGCCCGCCTGTCAGATTGTGATGCCCTGATTCTCGAGTGCAATCACGATCCGCAGATGCTGGCCGAGGGCCCCTATCCGCCCGGTCTCAAGCAACGGGTCGGCGGCGACT
Organism: Thiohalophilus sp.; assembly: GCF_031581315.1. Lineage (GTDB taxonomy): Bacteria > Pseudomonadota > Gammaproteobacteria > UBA6429 > Thiohalophilaceae > Thiohalophilus. The sequence goes on along the minus strand of NZ_JAVLAZ010000018.1, from coordinate 24,929 downwards.
GGGGCCACTTGAGTAATGCCCAGGCCGCGCAGATACTGACCGATATTGATACCGGCGGCCTGCACTATCTGGTGGCGGCCCATTTGAGCGACAAGAACAATACCCCGGCATTGGCACAGGATGCCCTGGCCGGGGCACTGGGCTGCAAGCCCACCGATATCGAAGTGGCCTGTCAGGAACAGGGGACCGACTGGCGCGATGTCTGATGCCTATTAACCGCATAACCGCTTGTGAGGATACGCCGCATGCAAAAACAGCAGGAACTCTACTCTGGCAAGGCCAAGACCGTCTTTACCACCGATGATCCGAACCGGTTGATTCTGGAGTTTCGGAACGACACCTCGGCCTTTGACGGAGAGAAGCTGGCCCAGCTGGAACGCAAGGGCATGGTCAATAACAAGTTCAATGCCTTTATCATGCAGCAGTTGCAACAGGCCGACATCCCCACCCATTTTGAAAGCCTGCTGTCCGATCAGGAATCGGTGGTCAAGAAACTGGAGATGCTGCCTATCGAATGCGTGGTGCGCAATCTCAGCGCCGGCAGTCTGTGTCGTCGTCTCGGTGTCGAGGAAGGCCAGTCGTTGAATCCGCCGGTGTTCGAATTCTTTCTCAAGAACGATGCGCTGCATGATCCCATGATCAACGATTACCATATCCTGGCGTTTGAGTGGGCCACGGCAGAGGAAATCGAACGCATGAAACAGCTGACCTTTGCGGTCAATGATGTACTTCGGCAATTGTTCGAGCAGGCGGGCCTGTTACTGGTGGATTACAAGCTGGAGTTCGGTCGCTTCGAGGGTGAGCTGTGGCTGGGCGATGAGTTCACGCCCGATGGCTGCCGCCTGTGGGATGCCGAAACCCGCGACAAGCTGGACAAGGATCGTTTCCGCCAGGGACTCGGCGGGGTCGTCGAGGCTTACGAGCAAGTCGCCAACCGCCTGGGTATTGTGTTGAGTTGAAACACGGGGCTGTTCTGGCCCCGCTTAAAACATTGTATTCGTTAGGGAAATCTCCCCACCCCGAAAATTTATCAGGGTTTACCCTGATTATTACCGTAAAGTTACCGCCCGTCAGGCCGACATGTAAGGCAAGGCGACAGACTTTGTCGCCGCCGAGCAATATTAGTAAACCATTATATGTCTTGTGCCAGAAGGAGTTGACGCAGCGACGGAGGTGAGTCATGTCCCGGTCGAACAACAATGCCTTCTGGAATCCCGTCCAGTCCCTGTTCGCGCGTTTCAAGATCAGTCACAAGTTGTGGCTGGGTTTTGGCAGTATGGCCGTGCTGCTGGTAATCGTCTCAGTCACGGCCCTGACCAGTCTCAACAGTGCCCAGAACAAACTGGGGGAAGTCGTGGAAGTCAGTCAGCCGATGGTCCTGGCGTCGATGCAGCTGGCGGACCGGCTCGATCGAACCAGCGCGGCACTGGGTTTTTATCTGTTGAGCAAGGAAGAGAACGATAAACAGGAGTATGAACGCAATCTGCAGGAACTGGACGTCGAACTGAACCAGTTAAAAACCCTGACCGAGCGGGTGGATGATCCGCAAATCGAGCAACGCATTAACGATATTGCCCGGAACATCGCCGAATACGCCACCTACAAACCACGGATGCTGGAGCTGGCAACCAACTTTGATCAGAACCAGCCCGGTATCGGCCTTTCCTCCTCCAAGATGGCGCCGCTGGCCGCCGATATCCAGCAATACCTGAGCCAGATGATCCGTTCCGAAAGCACCGAACCGGCGACACCGCAACGCCGTGAGCTGTTACTGGAAATGGTTGAGCTGCGTCAGATCTGGATGAATGTGCTGAACGAGAACCGCGCTTTTATCTCCTTCCGCGGGCCGTCGAATATGTCCAACGTCAAACTCTATCGGGAAGGTTTTCTCGAGGCGCTGGACAAAATTGCCGCCCGGGAGGCGCTTTTGACCTTCGAACAGCTGGATGCGGTGGAGTCAATTCGAACACGGGCGCAAGAGTATATCGACATTCAGGATGAACTGTTCAAGGTCCACAGTGGCGAACAGTGGCGGACCGACTCCCATTTGATCCGCACCGAGATCGGCCCGCTGGTCGATGCGATCAAAACCGATATCGACTGGCTGGTTAACGACCAACGCACCGAAGTGGAAGCCTCTTCCCGCTCCTTGCTGACGGAAGTGACAGCCACCCAGGGACTGGTCGGCACGCTGTTGATTATCGGCCTGATTGTCAGTGTCGGTGGCGGTCTGTTGCTGGCGGGGCTGATTACCCGGCCCATGCGTGCCGCCGTCACCGCCATGGAAGATATTTCCGAGGGGGAAGGCGATCTGACCCGGCGCCTGGAAGTGCAGGGCAAGGATGAAATGGCCCAGCTGGCAGGTGCCTTCAACCAGTTTGCCGACAAGATTCAGGAGACTATCAAGCAGGTTTCGGGCGCCACCACGCAACTGGCTTCGGCCGCCGAGGAAATGTCCATCATCACCAACGAAACCAGCGACGGGGTGAATCGCCAGCGTAATGAAACCGAACAGGTGGCGACCGCCATGAACGAAATGACCGCTACCGTGCAGGAGGTGGTCAATAATGCCGACTCCGCGGCCGAGGCGGCCGGCAATGCGGATAACCAGGCCGTCGAAGGTCGTTCAGTGGTCAACAATACGATTGACTCGATTGATCGACTGGCCTCTGAAGTGGAAAAAGCCGCCAATGTCATCAACAATCTGGAAAAAGACAGCGAGCAGATCGGCACCGTGCTGGAAGTCATCCAGGGGATCGCCGAGCAAACCAACCTGCTGGCGCTGAATGCCGCTATCGAGGCGGCCCGAGCCGGGGAACAGGGACGTGGGTTTGCCGTGGTGGCCGATGAAGTGCGTAACCTGGCCAGTCGTACCCAGGAGTCCACCGAAGAAATCAAACAGATGATCGACAAGCTGCAGGCCGGCGCCCGGGACGCCGTCAGGGTAATGGAAGAAGGTCGCAGCCAGGCCGGTTCCAGTGTGGAACAGGCGGGGCAGGCCGGCCAGTCATTGCAAAGCATCACCGAGGCGGTCAACCGGATTACCAGTATGAATCAGCAAATCGCCGAAGCGGCCCGCCAGCAGGGTCAGGTAGCCGAGGAGATCAACCAGAGTATTATCAATATCACTCACGTGGCGGACAGCTCCTCCAACAGTACCGAGCAGCTGGCGACCGCCAGTCATGATCTGGCCCGGCTCTCTTCGGAACTGCAGACCCTGGTCGGTCGCTTCAAGGTCTGATATTTCCTGGTTCAGGATGCGGTGTTGGGGCGACCTGGCGCCGCATCCAACCCACTTTTTCTCCTGTTTCAAGGAGGCGTCTTACCCGGGTGGTGCAAATTCGTGCACACAATGGGCACGATTCATTTTGCTCCCTGCCCCGATCCCCCGTAGAATCATTGCGTAATATCCGCGCCGGTCAGCGACGACTGGTGAACGCCTATTCGATATAACGATAAGTCATGAACGCCAAATATACTGCTGAGTCTATTGAAGTTTTGACCGGCCTGGAGCCGGTGCGCAAGCGCCCGGGAATGTATACCCAGACCGAGCGTCCCAATCACCTGGCCCAGGAAGTCATCGACAACAGTGTCGACGAGGCCATTGCCGGTCACGCCAGGCGGGTCGATGTGGTGCTGTTCAAGGACGGTTCCCTGCAGGTCAGTGATGACGGGCGGGGTATGCCGGTAGATCTGCATCCCGAAGAAAAAGTCCCGGGGGTCGAAGTCATCCTGACGCGGTTACATGCCGGTGGCAAGTTCTCCAGCAAGAACTACCAGTTCTCCGGGGGATTGCACGGGGTCGGGATTTCGGTGGTCAATGCCCTGTCCAAACATCTGGAAGTCTGGATTAAACGCGATGGCAAGGAATACAACATCGCCTTTGCCAACGGGGATAAAAAATCGAGCCTGGAAGAGATCGGTACCGTCGGCAAACGCAACAGCGGTACCACGCTGCGTTTCTGGCCCGATCCACAGTTTTTTGATTCCCCGAAGTTTTCAGTGCCGCGCCTCAAACATGTGTTACGCGCCAAGGCCGTGCTGTGTCCCGGTTTGATTGTTACCTTCAAGGACGAAGCCGGCAAGGAAGAAATCGAATGGTGCTATGAAGATGGTCTGCGGGACTATATCAAGGGCGAGCTGGGTGGCGTTGAACTGTTGCCCCCGGATATTTTCGTGGGCAGTTTCAGTGGCAACCTGGAAGCCGTCGACTGGGCGCTGGCCTGGGTGCCCGACGGTTCGATTAACGTCAGTGAAAGTTACGTTAACCTGATTCCAACGGCCCAGGGTGGTACGCATGTTAACGGCATGCGTACCGGCCTGACCGAAGCAGTGCGCGAATTTTGTGAATTTCGCAATCTGATCCCGCGCGGCGTCAAACTGGCGCCGGAAGATATCTGGGAAAAACTCAGTTATATCCTGTCGGTCAAGCTCGAGGATCCCCAGTTTTCCGGCCAGACTAAAGAGCGGCTCTCCTCACGGGAGTCGGCGCCGTTTGTTTCCGGCGTAGTCAAGGATGCTTTCGGTTTATGGCTTAACCAGCACAGCGATCTGGGTGAGCAGATTGCCGAGCTGGCGATCAACAATGCCCAGAGCCGGTTGCGCGCCGGACGCAAGGTAGTGCGCAAAAAGGTGACTCAGGGACCGGCCTTACCGGGCAAACTCGCCGATTGTTCGGCCCAGGATTTGAGTCGCACCGAGTTGTTTCTGGTCGAGGGGGATTCGGCCGGCGGGTCCGCCAAGCAGGGGCGGGATCGTGAGTTCCAGGCGATCATGCCGCTGCGCGGTAAAATTCTGAATACCTGGGAAGTGGAGCCGGCCGAGGTACTCGGTTCCCAGGAAGTGCACGATATCTCTGTCGCCCTGGGGGTCGATCCCGGCTCCGAGGATCTTTCCAGCCTGCGTTATGGCAAGGTGATTGTGCTTGCCGATGCCGATTCGGACGGCGCGCATATCGCCACATTGCTGACGGCATTGTTCCTGCGCCATTTCAAGCCGCTGGTGGACGCGGGGCACGTTTATATCGCCATGCCGCCGCTGTACCGGATTGATGTCGGCAAGGAAACCTATTATGCCCTGGATGACGCCGAGCGCCAGGGCACCCTGGATCGCATTGCGGCGGAAAAGATCAAAGGCAAAGTGCAGGTCACCCGCTTCAAGGGCCTGGGTGAGATGAACCCCTTGCAGTTACGTGAGACGACCATGGACCCGGACACCCGTCGCCTGGCCAGGCTGGTGACAAAAAGCGGTGACGGTACCCAGCAAATGATGGATATGCTACTGGCCAAAAAACGGGCGGGCGATCGCCGGGCCTGGCTGGAGCAAAAAGGCGACCTGGCGGATATCGAGGTCTGAACTCGACAGGAAAACCCGACGCAGAGGCGCAAAGA
>NZ_JAVLAZ010000018.1:0-19439 GCF_031581315.1 Thiohalophilus sp. | reverse complement strand
TTATTCGCGTGTATTCGCGTTCATTTGCGGACTCACATTATTTAAGCCAAATCAGAACAGATTATAAGTAATCAATTTGATGAGAACATTGAACTGCTGCTGCGAAGAGTTTGATTTGTATTTTTATCCGCAAATGCACGCAAATATACGCCAATGATTTTGCAATGAACGACTTGTTATTTATTCGCGTGTATTCGCGTTCATTTGCGGACTCACATTATTTAAGCCAAATCAGTACAGACTATGAGCAATCAATTCGAAGAAAATATTGAACTGCTGCCGTTAAAGGAGTTTACCGAGCGGGCGTATCTTGATTATTCGATGTACGTCATCATGGATCGGGCGTTGCCGCACGTGGGTGACGGGCTCAAACCGGTGCAGCGGCGTATTGTCTATGCCATGTCCGATCTCGGGCTCAAGGCGGGTTCGAAATTCAAGAAGTCCGCGAGAACGGTCGGTGATGTACTGGGTAAGTTCCATCCCCACGGCGACAGCGCCTGCTATGAAGCGATGGTCCTCATGGCGCAGCCGTTCTCCTATCGTTATCCATTGTTGGAAGGCCAGGGCAACTGGGGCTCGCCGGATGATCCCAAATCCTTCGCGGCCATGCGTTATACCGAAGCACGGCTGTCCCGCTACGCGGATCTGTTGTTGTCCGAGCTGGGGCAGGGAACGGCTGACTGGGTGCCCAATTTCGACGGCACGATGAGTGAACCGGAAGTTCTGCCCTCCCGGGTTCCGCATGTTCTGATGAACGGAACGACCGGCATTGCCGTGGGAATGAGTACCGATATTCCGCCGCATAATCTGACCGAACTGCTTAACGCGTCGGTCCATCTGCTGGAAAATCCCAAGACCACCATCAAGGAGCTTTGCAAGCACCTGCCCGGGCCGGACTATCCTACCGATGCGGAGATTATTACACCGAAAGCCGATCTGGTGAAAATGTATGAAACCGGTCACGGTTCCATCCGCATGCGGGCCCGCTACGAGCGGGAGAAGGATGACATCATCATTACCGCGCTGCCACATCAGACCTCGCCGGCGAAGATACTGGAACAGATTGCCGCGCAGATGCAGGCCAAAAAATTGCCGATGGTGGTGGACCTGCGTGACGAGTCGGATCACGAGCATCCGACCCGCCTGGTGATCGTGCCACGCTCCAACCGGGTGGACGCGGATGAAGTAATGACCCATCTGTTTGCGACCACTGATCTGGAGCGGACTTACCGGGTCAACATGAACGTCATCGGCCTCAATGGTCGACCCGGCGTACGTCATCTCAAAGACCTGCTCAATGACTGGCTGACCTTCCGCACCGATACCGTGCGCAGGCGTCTGGAATATCGTCTGGACAAGGTCAGCAAGCGCTTGCACATCCTCGATGGCCTGATGATCGCTTATCTCAACATTGATGAGGTGATCAAGATTATTCGCGAGAATGACAAGCCCAAGCCGGTCTTGATGAAACGCTTCAAACTGTCGGATGAACAGGCCGAAGCGATCCTCGAGCTCAAATTGCGGCATCTTGCCAAGCTCGAAGAGATGAGTATTCGCACCGAACAACAAGAGCTGAAAGAGGAACAGGCCGAGCTGGAGAAAATCCTGAGCTCCAAACAACGTCTCAAGACACTGGTAAAGAAGGAACTCAAGGAAGTCGCGAAGGAATACGGCGATGAGAGGCGCTCACCGATCGTGAGCCGTGAAGCGGCCCAGGCACTGGATGTTACCGAACTGGTCAGCGCCGATCCGGTGACGATCGTCTTGTCGGAAAAAGGCTGGATTCGGACCGCCAAAGGACATGAGATGGATCCGACCGAGCTTAACTACAAATCCGGCGATGCCTATCTGAACAGCGCGCGTGGCAAGTCCAATCAGCTGGCCGTGGTGATCGATTCCACCGGGCGCACCTATGCCTTGCCCGCACACACCCTGCCGTCTGCCCGAGGCCAGGGAGAGCCGTTGACCGGTCGTCTGAGTCCGCCGTCCGGTGCCATCTTCTGTGGTGTGGTGACCGGCAGCGCCGATCAACTCGTATTGCTGGCGACCAGCCATGGTTACGGGCTGGTCGCGAAACTGGAAGACATGATTACCCGCAACAAAAAGGGCAAGGCGATGCTGAAAGTCCCGGACGGGGCAAAGGTTCTGCCGCCGGTGCCGGTAACAGACATGGAGACCTACTGGGTGGCCATGGTCTCCAATGAAGGCAAGTTACTCATTCACCATGTGGCCGAATTGCCGGTATTGCCCAAGGGCAAGGGCGTCAAGATTATGAATATCCCCCCGGCCAAAGCGAAAAGCGGCCAGGAATATGCCACGGCAGTGACAGTGCTGGAGGAACAGGAGAGCCTCAAGATCTACTCGGGCAAAAGACACAAGGTGCTCAAGCCGGAAGAAATGGAACCTTATGAAGGCGAACGGGCCCAGCGGGGTATCAAACTACCGCAGGGATTCCGTAACGTGACACGCATGGAGCCGGTGGAAGAGTAACAAGCCAGCTGCTACCTAATATGACGAAAGCCCCGGAGGGGGCTATGCCAGGGAGAGGTGCGTCCCACGCACCGTACTCCTGGTCACGATGATGTCCGGCTATATATAATACTCTCGCAAAGATGCAAATAGGCAGAGCGCGCCGAGTATGAGCCATGGCCGATCTCCTGGCGCCGTGGCGTCTTTGCGAGAGACAGGCTTTTTCCTATTACTTCACACCAGACCAGACCAGAACAGGTATCACCGCCGAAATACCGAACCCTGTCGACTGGCAGTGAAAAGTCTCAGTTTTGCAGGGCCGGCGGGCTAACCACACTGCCTTCCTGCTGCAGACGCTGAAGTTTTTCGAGTACTCGCCGGGCACGTTCGATGTGTGCTTCCAGTTGCTGATTGCCCGGGTCGATGCTGTGCAGTGATTCCCAGATTTGCAGTGCCTGCTGTATCTTTCCCTGGCTGTACAGACGGCGTGCCGACTCCATGCGCTGATTGATGCCTTCCTGCAAACGTTTGCGGAGATTGTCGAGCAGCTCCAGTGTTTCATCGTCCAGTGTACCGTACTGTCCCGAACTCTGCAGGCGATCCCGGGCCCGTTGCAGATTATCCAGACTGTTGCCCTGTCTGAGCTCGGCCATGAGATCAGTAATCCGGTTTTTATATCGGGTAAGGCGGGCTTCGCGCGCCTCCCCGATGCGCTCGCGAATACTGGCCAGTCGCGGGTCTTGTTTTAATGCCGGCTTCAGGCGCTCCGCCAGAAGCACACACTGACGTGCCAGATTAATGTTGTCGGCACTGTCCGCCGTCAGTGCGCATTCAACCAGTGCTTGTGTTGTCCGCCGCTGATCGCTTTCGTAGTCGCGGATGCCGTCAACAGAACGGTAATTATCCGGAAGGGCCGCTTTGACCCGGCTGTAAATGGAGGCATTTTGTTTCAGCCAGTTGCCTTTGTTAATTAACAGCCGGGTTTCAAGGGCCGCCAGGTATGTCTGACGTTTTTTAATAAAATCATCATATGCGTTTTCCAGTGCTTCACTATCAGGGTACTTACGCAATGCTTCCTGATAGAGTTGAGAGGCGTTATACCACTCGTTTCTGGCAACGAGCTGCCGCGCACGCGCGATAGTTTCTTTTTCCAGTTTTGCCGCCAGCGACAGGATTCGTGCCTTTTGTTTCATCAACAGGGCGTAATTACGGTTATCCTCGCGGACATGTTCCAGGGTGTCCAGAGCCTTGCCATATTGTTCCTCTTCAATCCACTGGTCGATTTTTTCCGGCAGATTGGAATCAAAGGAGTGCAGGTAGGCACAACCTGTGAAGGAGAGGGTGAGGCTGAAAATGACAAGGATGCGAAGAAAATTCATGCAACACTTTTGCCGGATAGAATCTCACGCAACTGGGAATCCATGGTGGCCCGGTAAGTTTGCGTGATATCGTTGACGATATATGTGGAGACAGGTTCGGCAATACCTCGCAGGTGAATGGATTTGTGTTTCTGAGCCAGCACACGCCAGTTGATGTCACTGTCCTTGTAGAAAGGCTCGGTGATGATGATCTGTCCCTTTTCGGCAACCGTGTGAAGTCGGGAGGCCAGATTGACTGCCTCGCCAACGACGGTGTATTGCATGCGTTCGGGAGAACCCATGTTTCCGGCAAGCATGACTCCGCTATTGACTCCGATGCGGAAGTAGACCGGGTATTTCCCGTCTCGTATCCTTCGGGCATTCAGGGTTTCAACCAGGCGTTGAATCATGACGGCGCAGGCGATGGCATTGAATTTGTGTTCTTCATCGTTGTCCGGAATGCCGAATACAATCATCGCGCAATCACCCATGTATTTGTCAATCGTGCCGCGATAAAGCTGGCTGACCATGGAAATATACGAGAAGTATTCATTGAGCAGGTCGGCGACCTCATCCGGCGGGAGTTTTTCCGACATACTGGTAAAACCGACAATATCGGCAAACAGTACACTGCCATCCATATGTTTACCACCAAGATGAACCGAGTCAAGATTGGAAAGAATCTGTTTGGCAACATTGGGTGAGACATAGCGCGAAAACGCACTTTCCACCTGGTTTTTTTCCAACAAGCCTTTTGCCATGTCATTGAAGGCTGAGGTTAGATAACCGATTTCATCGTTACGCCGTTCCTGAATACGGTAGCCGTAGTTGCCGCTGCCAATCGCCTTACTGGCATTCATTAGCTGGTGTATCGGACGAGACAGGCGGTCCCCCATTATGAAGGCAATAATAATACCGAGGATAATCATAAGAATGGTCGCGGCTGCAATGGCACTGATCGTGTGCTGGATTGACTCGTTCAGTGCCTCTTTACTGAAACTGACCAGGGCGTGGCCGGCGATGACCCCTTGAAAGCGAACAGGTGTCATGAAAGCGACCGCGCTGGTGTATGTACCGGCATCGCTGGATGACTGCCAGGGCACACTGTAGCTGTTATTGCCAATCCGGGTCGATTCACCGTACAGGTTGATAATATCCCCGGAGGGGTTAGCTCCGGAGGACGCAAGTACCTCGCCGTTGTCGGAATAAATCGCCGCGCCGAGCACGTTTTCATTAGTCCCCAGGTTGCTGATCACAACCATCAGGCTCAGCGTGTCGTCCGACAGGACCAGTTCCTTTGAGGATTCGGCGACCTGGTTGACCATGGTCTGACCAAACTCATCCATCTGGCCACGCAATAATTCGGTCTGATTGGTCACGATAACCAGCCCAAGTAGAATCATCCCGCCGCTGATAAGCAGCGTAATAATCAGGGACAGTTTATAGGCAATGGGGAAATATTCCGGCAGCCGGTCGTGGACAAGCCGACGCAGCCGGAAGCCGGTGCGCGCTCGCCAGCGTTTGATGCGATGAATGATGCTGCGTTGTGCCGGGGGTGAAGCCATAATTTCCTGTTATCCGGGTGGTCAAGCCTATGCCATATGCGCCATGGCCAGATTCGCTGGCCGGGGCTGCCGGATGTTCCTCCGATTTGGTGAATCTGGTCCTTCCCAGAGAGGTATAATCCCCTATATATTAAAGCATAATCGGCCGGGTTGCGCCTACGCGTGAGGAATCCGGCGCCCCGCCGACAATTTTGTGATCTGTGTCATAAAATATCGAGAAGGAGCGCAAAGGCTTGAAAAGGTTAGTACAGACAGGTGCGCAAGGTTGAGGTTATGACGGGATGGCTCAAGTCACTCGTCATGCTGACGGCGAGCGCCGTGGCGCTGTTCCTCGGCGGCTTCCCTTGGCTGTGGTTATTGTATAGGCAGGGCTGGGAGCCGGGTACTCTGTCGCTGCCAGGATTATTGACCGCTCTGATCTTCGCCGCCGGCCTGATCTCTCTTCTTGTTCCCTGGCTGTACTGCCGGCAAATTCTCAAGGCCCGTCAGCTGCAACAACCACTCAGTGGCCTGGAACAGTGGTTGCATACCACATCATTCCGCCTGGCCTTGCGGCGCGAGATAAGCCCGCCACGAATCGCCATTTATCCTTCCCGCGAATTTAATGCCTTCGCCCTGGGATTGCGCCGCCACAAGGCAACGCTCGTTCTGAGCGAAGGGCTGGTGCACGGATTGAATCCGCGGGAACTGGAGTCGGTTCTGGCACATGAGATCAGTCATATTGCCAATGGCGACGTACAGGTTCTGGCCCTGTTGCAAGGCGTGTTGACGGTTTTCATCGAACTGCCGGCCAGAATGCTTGATACACTGGCAAGGAAGGTCTGGCCGGGCTATGCCGCCGGCGGTGCGGTTTTCTGGGCGAGCGTGGTGGTATTGCAGCTGGCGGGAGGTTGGCTGGCCAGTGTGCTGATTATGCATTTCAGCCGGCATTGCGAATACCGGGCCGATCGCCAGGCCGCCGAACTGGTCGGTCACAGGCAAATGCGCGCTGCTCTGCGTTATCTTGACAGCATGATGACATCCGGTCAGGGTGGGCAACTGGCGGCATTTGGTTTGTCCGGACGTCTTAAATTTCGTTTCATGCAGTTGTTTAACAGCCACCCCATGCTGTTTGAGCGACTGGCGGCCTTGCGCCTGCTCGATGATCGGCGCGAGGACAAGCTCTCTGGTCATACACTGACATGACTTAACAGTAAACAAAAATAAACCGAGGAGTTCGTATGTCTTTGATTCGCCCGTTTGCCGGCCTGCGGCCGGTACCGGAACATGCTGATGATGTTATCGCCCCGCCCTATGATGTATTAAATACTGAAGAGGCCAGACAGAAAGCCGAGGGCCGTCCTTACAGTTTTTTGCATATATCCAAACCGGAGATCGATCTACCTGAAGGGACAGATCCCTATTCCGATCAGGTCTACAATCAGGGCGCTGATAACCTGCAAAAACTGATAGACAAAGGCGTGCTGATGAGAGAGCCGCAGGAATGTTATTACCTGTATGAGTTACAGATGAATGATCATATCCAGACCGGCCTGGTGGCTGTCGCCTCTGTTGCCGAATATGATCGCAACCGGATTCGCAAGCATGAATACACTCGACCGGACAAGGAGGCTGACCGGGTCAGGCAAATTGACGCATTGAATGCCCAGACCGGTCCGGTATTTCTGACTTATCGGCATAATGCCGCCATTGATTCGCTAACCGACAGAATCAGCCAGTCCTCACCGCTTTATGATCTGACCGCCGATGACGGCGTGCGTCATAGACTCTGGCGCGTTACCGGGGAGAAGGATATTGATCTCATCACAGAAACCTTTGAGGCAATGAATTGTCTGTACATTGCAGACGGCCATCATCGTTCGGCGGCTGCATCGCGAGTGGCCGAAATGCGCAACAGCGGGTCACATGAAGATGGCGAGGCCAGCTACGACTATTTTCTGTCAGTCATTTTCCCGGACAATCAGATGAACATCCTGGACTATAACCGGGTAGTGCGGGATCTCAACGGTCTGGAACAGGCCGAGTTTTTGAAACAGCTGGAGGAGCGGTTTGACGTGCAAACCAGTGAGCAACAGGTCAAACCCGCCCGTTCTGGCGAGTTCGGTATGTACTTGTCGGGACAATGGTACCGTCTGACTATCAAGTCGGCACAGATTCCGGAGCAGGACCCGGTTGGGCGTCTCGATGTCAGTCTGTTACAAAACAACCTGATCGAGCCGGTACTGGGGATAAATGATCCGCGCCGTGACAAGCGCATCGACTTTGTCGGTGGTATACGCGGTCTTGGCGAACTGGAAAAACGGGTCGACAGTGGTGAAATGCAGGTGGCCTTTGCCCTCTATCCGACCGCCCTGTCCGAGCTGATGGCAGTCGCTGACGCCGAAGAGGTGATGCCACCCAAATCCACCTGGTTCGAACCCAAACTGGCCGATGGGCTGGTCTCTCACGTACTGGATTGATCAGGGAGAAGTCGGGTAGGAATATAAATCAAAAGCCTTCCTCGAAGTCATAACTGAGGCTGGTATCGGGTTCTTGCAGGAAATGACCCTGGAAGAAGTCGATACTGCACTGCCAGAGTACGGCCAGACTGTTGGCATCCTCGACGCAGGCGGCGATGGAGCGCATGCTGCGCTGGCCGGCTTCGTTGGTGATTTCCTTGACCTTGTCCTGATGTTCGACATTCTGGGCGAGGTTCTGAATCAGGCTGGCGTGGATCTTGAGGTAGTCGACGGGCAGTTGCTTGATAGACTGGAAGGTATTCTGCTCGATGCCGAAATTCTCCAGCGCCGTGCGGCAATTGAGTTGTTTGAAGGCATCGACGAGTGCCTTTGCGGCATTGATATTGTTCAGTGCCGTGTCCTCGCTCAGCTCGAATACCAGCAGCGTGGCATCCAGACGCAGTGACTTGATGCGATCTGAAACCCAGGGAATGAATTCCGGATCGATTAGCGAACCCTGGGATATTTTGATGAAAAAGCGGGTTTGCTTCTGTTGCTGGGTCCGCTCGGCCAATACTTTAAAGGTGTTGGCAATGACCCAGCGGTCGATATATTTCATCAGATCCGCCTGATTGGCGGCGGGGATGAATTCCGACGGTGGCAAATCCTCCCCTTGCTCGTCCAGCATGCGAACCAGCACTTCATAGTGTTCGCCGGTTTCACCATGCAGGCTGACTATCGGTTGGTAGAGCAACTTGAACTGATTGTGTTTGAGTGCTTCCTTGATGCGGTGTGACCAGTGGGCGATCTGCTCCTGCTCCTCGAGATCTTCCACAGCCGGGTTATAGACATAATACTGATTACCGCCGGCTTTCTCGGCGGCGTGGAAACCCTTGATAGCGCGATTGATAGCTTCCTGGGTGTTTTTGACGGTTTCGTTGATATGCGCAAGACCGATACTGGCCTTGGCATTGACCAGCTTGCCATTGATATCCGAGGAGTGATCCTGGATCAGTTTGACCAGTCCGCCGGCGATTTTTTCCGCCTGCTTGAGATCGGTACCGGTCAGCAAAAATGTGAAGTGGTGGCCTTCAAAGCGGGCCAGGGTACCCATGTTGCCCACTTTTTCCTTGAGCATACCGGCGATGTCGGTCAGTAGCAGATCGGCACCGGAGATACCATGTTCTTCCTTGTGTTTTTCGAACTCGTCAATCACGAGATACAGTAGTGCCCCCTGGGCCTTGTCCTCGACGGTTTTGGCGACAACCTTGTCGACCTGCTCCAGAAAATAGTTGCGATTATAGAGGCCGGTCAGCAGGTCCTGTTTGCTCAGGACATTGAGTTGTTTTTCCAGCTCCTTGGTGGTGGACTGATCGCGAATAATGATCTGCGAGCAGGCTTCGCCTTCCATACTGGCAGTGGAGAATTCCATAATGATCTTGAATTTGTTGCCGTCGAGCGTTTGACCGTGCACTTCCAGAGTGTCGTCGGTGCTCTGGCCCTTGGAATACTTGCGCAGGAACTCCTTCATTTTGGCATGGTCTTCGCTGCTGACCATATCCAGAATGGGCACGCCTTCGATATCCTCCAGCGTGTCATACCCAAACATCTTGAGGTAGGCGTTATTGGCATAGATATGCATGCCATCGTGTACGTAGGAAATGGCATCCCGCGAGTTGTCGATCAGATCCCGGGCGCGCTTTTCTGATTCATGCAGCATTTTTTCGCTGCGCCGCAGGCCGCGCCGGTTTTTCAGATCGGTCACTTCGCGCTTGATAACCAGCTTGAGCCGTTCGTTCTGGCCCAGTTCCAGGCTGTCCCGGGCACCGGATTGCATGGCTTCCAGCGCGTTGTCGATTTCACCTGACGGAGTGACAACAATGACCGGAATATCGCGTCCAGATTTGATGATATATTCGATCACCTGTTTCGCGGTGATCAACGGCGTGGCCTGTTTGGCCAGAATGATATCCACCGGGTTTTCCTCAAGGGCTTTTTCGAGATCTTCCTCGTCCTCGACGCGAATATCCCGGATGATGTGCCCGGCATTGCGCAGGGTATTGATCAGCCCTTCGGCTTCCTCGCTATTGTCGAAGATGGTCAGGAGTCTTAGAAGGTCCGCGTCACTCACCGTGAATCCCTTAGCTGTTTGATTTTTCTTGTATTAACCGGTTTTCCGTAGCGGCTATCATGTCACTGTTCAGGCGTGCGGGGCAAGCCGCTTCCCGCCTGAATAAGCTATCGGCTGCGGGGTTGAGGAGCTTGAGAGGGGTTGGAAGGGATTAGATGCTGGACCAGACCTGCGAGAGGGTATCTTCTTCCGCTTTATTGTTCTCCTTGCGTTCCGTGTCCTGCGATTGGGGCTGGAACTGGAACTGGGCAAACAATCCGGTATTTTGCAGAGCGTGAGTGAGGACCACTGGCATCTCCTTGCCCAGGATGTTGATCACGGCGTGCTGTCCGGGGCGCCAGGGCACCGGGCCGGTGATCAGCGTGGCGGGCTGATGCATGGCACGAATCTCGGGTAGCATCAGGGTGCGCTGGTAATTTTCCGGATTGTTGCTGGCGGCGGCCGGGCGAATGCCGACAGCGGCGGCCGCCGGATTGAGCATTTCGATGCCCATTTGCACGGTCTTGCCGGCCGAGTCCTTTGGCTGTTCGGCGGCAAACTTCAGCCAGCGTATTACCCCGATGCCCCATTTGAGGGTCTTGCCATTCTGGCCGCGACGGATACCCACCAGCTCGCCGACCTGGGCCTGGGTGGTATCGTCATCATGGTATTCCAGACAATAGCCGCTGGCACTTTCATTGAGTATCAGCCAGCTGCCGGCCTGATAGTGGCCGGCATCCGGATCCAGGCCCGATTCATCGGCCTCGGGAGGCGCCTCGTGGCGGGCCAGTTCCTCATTGACCAGGGGCATGATGCTGCTGGTATCGAAGCTGGCGGTGTCGGTCTGATAAATCATGTCCCAGACATCGTGCTGCGGCTCATTGAGGCTTTTGATTTCCTGGCTTTCATAGTGGGCGCGATGCTCAAACAGGTCCCGCTTGCCGTGGTGGCGCCGCGCCAGGTGGTTGAGAAAGCGGTGGGTGGCGCTCAGGCCGATGGTGACCTCCACCGCCTCCTGTTTCGGGCTGCGCGGGAAACTGCGTTTGGCTTCGGCCCCCCAGGCCACCAGGAGACGGCGCATCAGATCATGGGAGAGATCGGGGCGCCCCAGATCGACACTGGTCAGGGTCGTGGAGACGACCTCTTCATTATTGCGAATCTCATCGCGCAGCAGCTGCGTCAGCCGATCGGTAGCCAGAATGCGGTAGTAGGGCTGGCGTTCCTCGCGGATAACTGAATAGGCCGCGGGGCGGGGTGCGGCATCTCGGTCGAGCCGCACCAGAAAACGGGGCTGGGTGTCGCCGGTGTTCGACAAGTTCAGGGGACGTAGCTCCAGTCGCTGGGTCCAGCGTTCCAGCGCGGTGTAGATCTTGAGGATTTCTCCCTGGCGCAGCTGGTAAGGCGAAGCCAGCGCCAGTAACAGCAGCCGCAGATATTCGCTCAGCGGGCTGGTCTTGTCGCCGTTCTGGTGTTGATAGTCGCTCACCACGGTTTTGTGCAGTTTGCGCGCTTCGGCGCAGGCGTACAGCTTGTGTAACTCTTGCCAGGTACCGGACCCGCAAGGGCTGTAAATCTGATAGACGGTGACCAGGTTGCGGCCGGTATAGAACAGGGCCCGTTGCAACAGCGTGGCCAGCAGTTTCTTATCCTGAAACAGGGGATGGGTACGGCTCATTTCCTCAATGGCGATTTTGTAACCGGTGGCCATGGCCGCGTAAATTTCCCGCGTGGCGGCGGCAATCTTGCGATTTTTATCCGGCAGGGGAAAGGTCATGCCCAGAAAGTGCTTGCGCATCGAATCGGTCACATAGTGGACCGGTTCGCGCATCTGCTCGAGGAAACGAAAGCGTTCCACAAACGGGTAACGTAACTGGTTGGTCTGGTCCAGGCGCTGATAGATCTGGCGGGCGGTTTCGCCCAGGTTCGCCTTGGGCAGGCTCTGTAGCCAGGCCTCGACCTTTTTGGGGCGCAGGCTCGGATCCTGCCGGGTCGGCTTGTGCTGTTCGGGTATCTCCAGTCCTGCTGCTCGGCTCACGGGCCACTCCTTTTTCTTTTTTTTATCCCTTCCCTGAGACTTTCAATACCATAAATTGTGGGCTATGTCACAAGTCGCCAGGGCGATATGGTTAAATTTTGCGCTTGTACAGAGTGCCGCAGGGGCGGGAAATGACCGGCGGTGGGGGGTATCAGACCAGTGGTGTCTTGGCGGGTGCACCGGCCTGCTCGCGTACCAGGCGTGGGACCAGATAACCCGGCAAGCGGTTGCGCAGCGCCGTTTCCAGCGTCCGCGCCCGGCTGTCGTCGACAGCAAAATGGGCCGCGCCCTGTACCGGGTCCAGCTGATGCAGATAATAGGGCAGCACGCCGGCGGCAAACAGCGCCTCGCTCAGGCCGGCCAGGGCCGATTCGCTGTCATTGACGCCGCGCAGCAGGACGGCCTGATTAAGCAACGTGATCCCGGCCTGACGCCATGGGACGAGCACCTGTCGGACGTTGGCGTCGATCTCATTGGCGTGATTGGCGTGAATGACCAGGATGACCTGTTGGGGCAGCGCGCTCAACAGACCCAGCAGGTCGCCGGTGAGTCGCTCGGGCAGAATCACGGGATAGCGGGTGTGCAGGCGCACTCGCTTGAGGTGAGGCACGTTTTGCACGGCCTCCAGCAGGCCGGCGAGACGGTGGTCGGCCAGGCTCAGCGGATCCCCGCCGCTGAGGATCAGCTCCTCGATACTCTCATCCGCCAGCAGGTAATCGCGGACCTGTTGCCAGCGCTCGGGCATGGGGTTGGCCCGGGTATAGGGAAAATGGCGCCGGAAGCAGTAGCGACAATGAATCCCGCAGGCTCCGGTGGCGACTACCAGTGCCCGACCGTGGTACTTGTGCAGAACGCCCGGACGCGCCATGGCTGACAGATCACCGACCGGATCGGCCACATACCCCGGCGCGGGGAGTCCCTCCGCCTCCAGCGGCAACACCTGACGCAGCAACGGATCCTGCGGATCGCCGACCCGCATGCGGGCCACGTAGCCGCGGGGCACCAGCAAGGGAAAGTCCTGCCCGGCCGCGTCGGCACCCGCCAGCAGGCTGTCGGGCAGTTGCAGGGTCGCCAGCAGCTCACGGGGATCCCGAATGGCCCTGGCCAGAGATTTTTGCCAGTCGGCGGTATGCCACAGGGGGGGAGTTCGCGTTATCATAGGGGATTCGAGTTTTAATGGCTTGATTGCCGCCCCAGTGTACCGGATTCGCCGGTGCGGGTAACGACCGAGATAACCCGTATAGCAAGGAAACGAGGACCTCCATGGCAACCTATAGCACCAATGAATTCAAAAGCGGTCTCAAGATTATGCTCGACGGAGATCCCTGTACGATTATCGAAAACGAGTTCGTCAAACCCGGTAAGGGGCAGGCCTTCAACCGGGTCAAGATCCGCAATCTGCTGACCGGCCGGGTGCTGGAAAAAACCTTCAAGTCGGGCGATTCGGTCGAGGCGGCCGATGTCATGGATACCGATATGCAGTACCTGTATAACGACGGCGAGGCCTGGCATTTCATGCACCCGGAAACCTTTGAACAGGTCGCCGCGGATGAAAAGGCCGTGGGTGATGCCGCCAAGTGGCTCAAGGAACAGGACGTCTGTACCGTGACCCTGTGGAACGGTAATCCCATCAGTGTCATGCCACCCAACCACGTGGTGCTGACCATTGCCCAGACCGATCCCGGCGTCAAGGGCGACACCGCCAGCGGTGGCGGCAAACCGGCCACTACCGATACCGGCGCGGTGGTACGGGTCCCGCTGTTCATCGAGGAAGGCGAACAGATCAAGGTAGATACCCGCAAAGGGGAATACGTCGGTCGCGTGAAGGAGTGATCCTTAACCCATGAGCACGGACAGGGACTGGCGACCGGGTGCCGATGTCGCGGTCCTGCAAAAGCGGGCCCGCATGCTGCAACAGCTGCGGACCTTTTTTGCGCAACGCGATGTGCTGGAGGTCGAGACACCAATCCTGCAACGCCAGGCCGTTACCGATGTGCACATCGACAGTCTACGCATCCCGCTGGACGGTGCGGACGGTTATCTGCACACCTCTCCCGAATACCCGATGAAACGGCTGCTGGCCGCCGGCAGCGGGCCCATCTATCAGGTCTGCAAGGTGTTTCGCGCCGGCGAGGCCGGTCGCCGCCACAATCCCGAATTCACGCTGCTCGAATGGTACCGGCCCGGGTTCGATCATCACGCGCTGATGCACGAACTGGAACAGCTGGTCAGAGTCTTGCTGGCCGATGCCTGCTCGCTGGATGAAACCTGCAAGTTCAGCTATCGCGATCTCTTTCACCATTATCTGCAACGAGATCCCTTTACCTGCTCGGTCGCGGAGTTGCAGCAACTCGCCCGGCAACAGCATATCGATATCGTTGGTAATGAGGTGATGGATCGTGACAGCTGGCTGGACCTGTTACTCACCCACGCGATCGAACCGCAACTGCCCGCCAACCGGCCGGTCTTCATTTATGACTATCCCGCCAGCCAGAGCGCGCTGGCCCGCCTGCAGCAACAGGACAACATCACGGTCGCCAGCCGCTTCGAGCTGTATCTCAACGGCCTGGAACTGGCCAACGGCTATCACGAATTACAGGACCCGGTCGAACAACGCCAGCGCTTCGAGCAGGATCAACAACAGCGGCAGCAACAGGGACGCTTTGTACCGGAGATCGATGAAAAATTTCTCGCCGCCCTCGAACATGGCCTGCCCGACTGCGCCGGCGTCGCCCTGGGGCTCGATCGACTGCTCATGATCGCCTCCGGCTGTGACGACATCCGCGACGTGCTTAGCTTCAGCATTGAACGTGCTTAGTTAGAGTCATGTCATAAACGCGGAGGTCGCAGAGGCGCGGAGACGCGGAGAAAATATTTTTCTGTTTCTCTTTTAAATAAAGTGTGGGCAGTGCGGGGCCGTTTTATCTCTCGACAAGAAGAGGTGTTACATAAACTGTATTAACTGCAAACTTTTATTTATGAAAAGCCGGCAGATAAAGCTGAGCAGATTAAGTTTAATTACTCTGCGCCTCCGCGTCTCCGCGCCCTCCGCGTTATTTCCAGTGTACTAGCTATCCGCACGTGTCCCGAGGAGCTGCCCCATTTGCACATGACCTTCGGCGGTGAGTTGGTCGCTGAAGGTTACCGCGTTCTTGCCGAACAGCAGGATCACCGTCGAGCCCATGTTGAAGCGGCCCATTTCCTCGCCCTGTTGCAGGTGTACGGGGTGCTTGCGGTAATCCCAGTGCTGGACGGTTTTGCCGCGTGGGGGGGTGATGGTGCCGTGCCAGAGGGTGTCGATGCTGGCGACGAAGATAGCGCCGACGAGGATCATGGCCATGGGACCGGCATCGGTGTTGAACAGGCAGATCACCCGCTCGTTGCGGGCAAACAGATCCGGCACGCGGCTGACTGTGGTCGGGTTGACGCTGAACAGTCGTCCCGGCACATAGATCATCTCACGCAGGGTACCGGCCAGCGGCATGTGAATCCGGTGGTAATCACGCGGTGACAAATAGAGGGTGGCGAAGTGGCCATCCTGAAATGTTTGCACAGCCTCGGTGTGATCCGCCAGCAGGTGGGACAGTGAATAGCGATGTCCCTTGGCCTGAAACAGGGTCTCGTATTCCAATCGGCCCAGCTGGCTGACCGTGCCATCGACCGGACAGATGACATTCCCCTCACCGACGGCCAGCGGCCGGGCGTCGGCGGCCAGGGCCCGGGTGAAAAAGTGATTGAAGTCGGGATAGGCGGTCGGATCGGGCTGTTCCGCTTCGCTCATGTCGACCCGGAACAGACGAATAAAGTGCCGGATGAAAAAGTTTTTTAACCAGCGGATACGAATCCGCGTCAAACGCCACATCAGGTGTGAAAGCAGATGATGTGGCAATGCATACTGCAGGGCCACAAACGCGGTCTGCTGTGTGCGGCGCAACAGGGTCAGGGGGGAAAAGCTCATCGTTTAATGATGATGATGTTGATGGTTATCGTGCTGCTGGTCCCGGGCTGACTGGGGTTTGACCTCGAAAGTCACCGGGATCGATTCGCCGCTGGCGGTTTCAAAAGTTATTTCCAGGGTTTCTCCGCGCTTGATGGCCCGCCGGGGCTTCATCAGCATCATGTGCAGGCTACCCGGCTTCAGTTCCACCTGTTTGCCGGCGGGGATGGTCAGACTCTCCTGTTTGATCATGCGCATCATGCCATCCCGCTCGACCATGTCATGAATTTCCACCCGGGCAAAGTCGGAGCAATGGGCGCCGGTGAGTGAGACATCCTCGCTGCCGTCATTGCTGATCCGGACATAGCCGGCCATTACCGGTGCGACCGGCGGCGCCTCGGGGGACCAGGCATTTTCAAAGGTGAGGGGTTGCGCGATGGCCAGGCCAGGGGCCAGGGACGCGACCAGCAAACCGAACATCAGAAGCGGGCGAACTTGCAGCATGATTTTAATCTCCGTAATAGTCTGTGATGATCTGGTAGTTACGCGCCATGGTGGTTGAATCATGGGGCGGGGAAAGCACGGCACGCAAGCGGCCCTGTGGATCGATCAGCAGCACCTGGCCGCTGTGGTTCACGGTGTAGTCGAGGGGATTATCGTTCTTCTTCTCGTCATAACCGTACAATACGCCCAACTGGCCGGTCAGATTGTCGATCTCGTCCAGTTTGCCGGTCACTCCGATAAACGAGGGATCAAAATAGGTCACGTACTGTTTCAGTGTATCCAGGCTGTCACGATCCGGATCGACCGAGATAAAAAACAGTCGCGGATGGCCCGGGTCACCCGGCTCGGTGGGCAGTTTCTGCCAGACGCTTTTCATGGTGTGCAGGGTCGCCGGGCAGATGTCGGGGCAATTGGTAAAGCCGAAAAACAGGAAGCTCCACTGGCCTTCCAGTTGCGCCAGGCCGAATGGTTGCCCGTGGTGATTCTGCAGGGCAAACGGCTGAAGCTGGCGCGCCTCGGGCAGCACTGTCGCTTCCATATTGTCGGGAATGCCGCCACCCTGCTCCTGCAGGGAGAGCCAGACACCCAGCCAGACAGCGATGATGGCCACCAGGGCGATGAGGGGATAACTGACGAACTTGGGGATACGGGTATCAGACATAGCGCTATTATCTCACGAATCAGTGACCAACAGACCCTGGATTAGTCTGTGGCGGGGGAAGAAGGTTCCGAGGCCGGCCAGTCCGGTTTGAATTTTTTGTTTAACCCGGCTAAGGTTAGGAAAAATACCTAAGGAATTACCTCAATGTCAAATATTAACTATCTGATTCCCAAGGGGGAACGCCCGGTCTGGGCGCCGGAGCTCGAAGCCCTGGACGTGTTTGCCGATGGCATGTTGAGTATTCCCCTGCTGGGTGAGGTGACCGCCGGGCTGCCCATGGACCTGTGCGAGCAGGATGAACGGATTTCGGTGCCGGCGAACATGGTGCGCCGCAATACCTACGCTCTGCGGGTGCGCGGCCATTCGATGATCGACGACAATATCCAGGATGGCGATGTCATCGTGATCGAAAAACGCGAGACCGCCGAAAACGGCCAGACCGTGGTGGCCATGATCAACGGCGAGAGCGTGACATTGAAAAAATTCTACGTCGAGCATGACGGTATTCGCCTGCAACCGGCCAATCCCGACATGGAGCCGATTTATATCAAGAACCAGGATGTGCAGATTCTGGGCATTGTCTCGGGAGTCATTCGTTCGGCTGACTGAGCCCTGGTGGTGAAATTTCTCTGCGATGAAATGCTGCAACGGCTTGGTAGCTGGTTGCGGGCCGCCGGATACGACACCCTGATTGAAAGCGATGGCCGCGACGACTATGAACTGCTACGCGAGGCCATCGCCGAACAGCGCCAGTTGCTGACCCGCGATCGCAAACTGCTCGAACACCGCCGCGCCCCCGGCCATGTCATCCTGCTGGACGGTAATAATCTCGAAGCGTGTGCCGCAAGCCTTTCCCACCAGCTGCCCATCGACTGGTTATACCGCCCCTTCACCCGCTGTCTGGTCTGCAATACCGAACTGCGCCCGGCCGACGAGGCCCGACAGGCCACCTTGCCGGCGGATGTGCGCGACCAGACTGGCACGCTATACTGTCCCACCTGTAACAAGGTCTACTGGGACGGCAGTCACGTGCGGCGCATGCGCCATCGCCTCAAACACTGGCAGCAGGCGTTCGGTATGCCCACCCGGGGTGATGCAAAGTAGGGTCTTTTCTGGGGCCTGGTGTCGATCCGGCCGGGACAAGTCGGCAGAAAACTTTTATACTGGACTTTTTTACTCGGCTATTAACCTTCCGCGGAACTTCCCGGAGCAAAAGAACAGGTGTTGTCTATGAAATCATTCATTCCTCCCCACCGGACCCTGATGGGGCCGGGTCCTTCCGATGTCAGTCCGCGGGTCCTGGAAGCCCTGGGGCGTCCGACCATCGGCCATCTCGACCCTGCCTTTATCGGCATGATGGAAGAGATGAAAGAATTGCTGCAGTATGCCTTTGCAACCAAAAATGAACTCACCTTCCCGGTCTCCGCGCCCGGTTCCGCCGGCATGGAGACCTGCTTCGTCAATCTGGTGGAGCCGGGCGACAAGGTGATCGTGTGTCAAAATGGCGTATTTGGCGGGCGCATGAAAGAGAACGTCGAACGCTGCGGCGCCACGGCGATCATGGTCGAGGATGAATGGGGTACTGTGGTCGATCCGCAAAAAGTCGAAGCGGCCCTGAAGGCGAATCCCGATGCCAAGATTGTCGCCTTCGTGCATGCCGAAACTTCCACCGGTGCCCAGTCCGATGCCAGGACCCTCTGCGATCTGGCCCGCCAGCACGATTGTCTGACCATCGTCGATGCGGTCACCTCGCTGGGCGGCACCCCGCTGAAAGTGGACGAATGGGGAATCGATGCTATCTACTCCGGTACCCAGAAATGCCTCTCCGCACCGCCGGGACTCTCACCGGTCAGCTTCAGCGAACGGGCCGCCGAGGTGGTAAAAAACCGTCAAACCAAAGTCCAGAGCTGGTTCCTGGATCTGACCCTGGTGATGGGCTACTGGGGTGGTGGCGGCAAGCGCGCCTACCACCATACCGCACCGATCAATAACCTCTACGGTCTGCACGAAGCGCTGCTGATCCTGCACGAAGAAGGGCTGGAAAACGCCTGGGCCCGGCATCAGCATCATCATCAGGCGCTCAAGGCCGGCCTGGAAGCGATGGGCATGAGCTTTGTGGTTAAAGAAGGTGATCGCCTGCCGCAGCTCAACGCCGTGACGATTCCTGAAGGCGTGGACGATGCCGAAGTGCGTTCCATTTTGCTGAACGACTATAACCTGGAAATCGGCGCCGGGCTCGGCAACCTGGCCGGCAAGGTCTGGCGTATCGGCCTGATGGGCCACGCCAGCAACCCGGCCAACATCGAGTACTGTCTCAACTCGCTGGACGAGGTGCTGAGCAAGATGAACGCGCCGATCAAAA
>NZ_JAVLAZ010000097.1:0-7827 GCF_031581315.1 Thiohalophilus sp. | reverse complement strand
GTCAGCGGCACCAGTAATGCCGCCTCATTCATGCCTTCCTGTTGCAGGCGCAGGGCAAACAGCGCCGATACCGCTGCGGCGACGATACCGCGCGGCCCGATCCAGGCCAGCAGGGTGCGTTCGCGCCAGTTCAGACTCGAACGCAAGGTGGAAACCAGTACCTTGAGGGGTCGGGCGATAAATTGAATGGTCAGCAGGACGAACAGCGCCGGCCAGCCGAGTTCGATGAGCGCATTGAGATCCAGCCGCGCCGCCAGAATAACAAACAGACCGGAGATAAACAGCAGGCTGAGACTCTCCTTGAACGACAGAATGTCATGGATATGCACGCCCTTCATATTGGCCAGCCACAGACCCATCACAGTGACGGCCAGCAGGCCGGATTCGTGATACAGCGAATTGGAAATGACGAAAACCGCAAAGACCAGGATCAGGGTGGTCAGATTGTGCAGGTATTCTGGCAACAGGTGATGGCGCAACAGCAGACCCAGCAGATAGCCGGGCACCGCTCCCATGGCGATGCCCACCAGCAGGATTGTACCGAAACCGATCAGGGTGGAGCCCAGCGCATCGCTGCCCTGGCCGGTAATAATAAAGTTGAACACCAGAACCGCCAGCAGGGCACCGATTGGATCGATGACAATCCCTTCCCAGCGTAGAATATTGGTCAGGCGACTGTTGGGGCGCACGGTGCGCAACATAGGGATGATGACGGTCGGCCCGGTGACCACCGTGATGGCGCCGAACAGCAGCGCCAGCTCCCAGCCAATATCGAGTAACAGGTAAGTGGCGATGGCCGTGACGGCCCAGGTGACCAGCATTCCGATCGAGACCAGGTTGATCACGATCTTTTGCAGTCCGCGGATCTGTTCGAACTTGAGTGTCAGACTGCCTTCAAACAGGATGACGGCTACAGCCAGCGAGACGAACGGAAACAGCAGATCGCCGAACAGCGTATCGGGATCGAGCCAGCCGGTAATTGGTCCGGCAATGATCCCGCCGATCAGCAAAAACAGAATGGCCGGCAGTTTCAACCACCAGGATAACCACTGACTGGTGATACCGATCAGGCCGATACCGGCCAGGGCAATGAGAATATGTTCGTGCATGGGGTATCGGCAGCCGCGGTTGTTAGCGTTGTCTAATCCTGCGGGGATTCGATCAGTTTGGCAACATCCAGCTGACGGATCGCATCGATGGCGATCTCCCAGCGACCTTCGCCACAAAGGCCGCTGATCCCGGCCTGTTCCCAGGCGTCGAGTGCCTGTTGTAAACAGGCCTGGCGAACCCGTTCGGCGAGCGCGAGTTTGTCATTCATGGTTCTGTACCACGCTGATCAGATCGGTGAGTTGTTCAATACTGGCCGTGGGGCGAATCTCCCAGGGGTCAAAGGTGACGGCGGGATCGCGCCGTACCCAGGCGGTCGGCATATTGACTGCCGCGGCACCGAGAATATCGAAGGGGTTGGCCGACACCAGCCAGCAGGATTCGGCCTTTGTCCCCGCCCGGGACAGGCAATGCTGATAGACCGCCGGATCCGGTTTGTAGCTGCCGATCTCATCCACGCTGATGATATCGCTGAAAAAATCCAGAATGTCGGCCTGTTGCAGCAGATCACGCACGCCCCCGGCAGTGCCGTTGGAAAAGGCGACCATTTGCATGCCGTTGTGGCGCAGTGCTTCGAGTGCAGGCCCGACATCGGCAAAGGCGGGCAAACGGCCATAGTGCTGGATCAGGTGCTGTTTGTCGGCGTCGCTCAGTTGCGCGCCAAACGTGGTGTCGCAGTAGTCCAGCGCCTGGCGGGTACAGACCGAAAAATCGACATACTGACGCATCAATCCACGGCGAAAGGTGTATTCCAGTTGTTTGTCACGCCAGCGGCGGGAAAATTCGCGGGCCTGTTTGCCGATCAGCTTATCCAGCTCCAGCACGATGCCGTGCGGATCGATCAGGGTGCCGTAAATATCAAAGGCGAGTACAGGGCGCATGGCAGTCGTACCGATCAAAATGGATTACAAGCATAGCAGCCGTGATTCGTCTCATCACGCATTGGCGTCGCTAAAAGAGTTCATCCCGCACACGCCGTATAGCGTTGACATGATAATCGACAATCCGCTGCCGGCCTTCCTCGCTCATCAGGATCGTGCGGCATTCTTCCTCGTTGTCCATGAAGAAGTTTTCCGTCAGTACCGCCGGCATACGCGTCCGGGTGAGCACGTAAAAGCGCCGCTCCTTGTCCAGATCGCCATCGCGGTAATCGGTGCGCAGAGGGCGCTCGGGAAAGACTTGCTGATATTCCTCGCCCACGATTGTGGCGATGGGATCACTGAGCGTGTCCCCGGGGGAGGTGAAGACTTCGAAACCGCGACCGCCACCCGCGTTGGCGTGGATACTCAGAAAAAAACAGGGCTCGTCGCCGAAATAACGATTGGCACGTTTGACCCGGGTCTCCAGAGTGACATCCCGGTATTCCGGCGTGATGACGACATAGGGAATCGTCTCCCGGGTCAGTTGTTGCACGATGCCGCTGACAATCGCCCGGTTGAACTCGCCCTCGAACAGTTGCGAGCCATCTTCCCAGACAGGCGAGCGTTTACCCGGTGTCTGGTACTCTCCGGCAATCAGCCCGCCGTGGCCGTTATCCAGTAAAACGATCATGGGTCATCCCTGTGGTTGGGCAGGTTTTCAGGGTTATACATAGCAGAGACGAATGCCGGTTGTCATCTCCGTTGCCGGTGTTCGCGGTCGCTTATTTTGCTAGACTGACAGACATCAAGCCGTTTTGCTGGCCAACCCGTTTCAAAGCGAAACCATGATCTGTTACCCGCACATTAATACCGGTAATTACGCCACAACACGTCACACAGGAGCGGTTTCTGATGACCGGCCAGCTCACACTTAACCGGCTGTTCTCGTTGTTGTTACGGGTGGGACTGTTCGGCGTGCTGTGGTGGCTGTTGACCGAGGGTCAGCCCGGCGCCTGGTGGGTGGGGATACCGGCAGTGTTGCTGGCGACGCTGGTCAGCCTGTTCATGGTCCCGCATATGGCGATCCGAATTTCGGCGTTGCTGCGCTTTATTCCTTTTTTTCTGCGTTATTCGTTTGCCGGCGGGCTGGATGTCGCCTGCCGGGCCCTGCATCCGCGGCTGCCGATCACGCCCGTGCTGGTGGATTATTCCCTCAAACTGCCCCGGGGTTTGCCCCGGGTGTTGATGATGAATATGGTCTCCTTGTTGCCCGGTACCCTGAGTGCGCAAATCGATAACGATGTTTTGCGGGTGCATGCGCTGGATGGCAACAGTGATATCACGCGCAGCCTGGAAACCCTCGAAGTCCGGGTGATGGAACTGTTTTCACTTGCGCTGACTCCAATAACCAGTGAACGCCGATAAGTGCCAGTAAAGACGGTAGCTCGAAACGTGGTGACTCAATAACAAAGAGGCAGGTTTGTGGCGCTGTTTTACGGATTCTTGTTGATATTTCTGTTACTCAATCTGCTCGCCGGACTGTGGCGTATCATGCGTGGTCCCACCG
Organism: Thiohalophilus sp.; assembly: GCF_031581315.1. Lineage (GTDB taxonomy): Bacteria > Pseudomonadota > Gammaproteobacteria > UBA6429 > Thiohalophilaceae > Thiohalophilus. Next base: position 4,293 of record NZ_JAVLAZ010000097.1, on the reverse strand, counting down.
GGGCCGATCGCATGCTGGCGGCGCAACTGTTTGGTACCACCACGGTCGCCATGCTGGTGGTGATGGCGCAGTTACAGGAACAGGCAAGTTTGCGCAATGTCGCGCTGGTCATTGCCCTGCTGGCTGCGGTGACCGCGGTGGCCTTTGTGCGCCGTGCCTGGCCGGAGAAGGAAACTTCCGCTGATGCTGACTGATTATCTGGCGTTGTTGTTATTGATTGTCGGCGGATTCTTCTTTTTTGCCGGAACGGTCGGACTGTTGCGCTTTCCCGATGTTTATACCCGGCTGCATGCCCTGACCAAGGCCGATAACCTGGGACTGGGGTTCATCATGGCCGGGCTGGCAATCCAGTCCGGCTCCTGGCTGGTGGCGGGCAAGCTGCTTGTGATCTGGTTACTGGTCATGCTGGCCGGGGCCAGTGTTGCCCATCTGATCGCCCGCCGGGCCCTGCAACGGGACATCACACCATGGCAACGCTGATGTCGGTGTTGTTCGATGGCCTGCTCGGGCTGGGTCTCGTCTGGTTTGCCTGGCAGGCGTTGTCCAGCGACAACCTGTTCCGGGCCATTGTGCTGTTCGTGGCGTTTGGTCTGATGCTGGCCCTGGTCTGGGTGCGACTGGCGGCACCGGATATTGCCCTGGCCGAAGCGGCGATCGGTGCCGGGGTGACCGGTGCCCTGTTGCTGGCGGCGATGGCCCGGCTGAATGTGGTGATTCATGAACAGGCCACGGGCAACAATGAAACCTCATCGCCCCCGCGGCGTCGCCCCGCCTCGGGGCTGGTAGCACTGCTGGCTGCAGGATTGTTCATTGCGCTGGCCTATACCCTGTACCACCTGCCTCTCGATACGCCGGGTTTGCGTCAGGCGGTCAGCGAACAACTGGCGAACAGCGGCGTCAGCCACCCGGTGACGGCGGTGCTGCTCAATTTTCGCGGTTACGATACTTTGTTGGAGTTGCTGGTTCTGCTGCTGGCCCTGCTGGGTGTCTGGTCGCTGGGCCAGTGCCATAGTCAGGCCGAAGCGGCCACCGGGGCAGTGCTGGATGTGCTGTCTCGCCTGCTGGCCCCGGTGCTGGTGTTGGTGGCGTCATACCTGTTATGGCTGGGCGCGAGTGCGCCCGGCGGGGCGTTCCAGGCCGGCGCGGTGCTGGCAGCGGGCGGGATTCTTTTGTTGTTGTCGGGCTGGCGCCTGCCGGCCCGGTTTACCCGCTGGCCGTTGCGGCTGTTACTGGCCGTGGGGCCGCTGTTGTTTCTTTGTCTTGCGCTGATCAGCCTGTTACTGGAAGGTCGACTGTTGCGATACCCGCTGGCGCAGGCCGGGGGATGGATTTTGCTGATCGAAGCGACCGCCACCCTGTCGATCGGCGCGATACTCGTTGCCCTGTTCATGGGCGGGAATCCCGAGCCGGGGCAGCCGGATGAATAGCTTTTTCATCTATTCCCTCACCGGCGCGGGCCTGTTTGTCCTGGGACTGTATGCGCTGATCGTGCATGCCCATCTGCTGCGCAAGATTCTGGCCATCAATGTGATGAGCAGTGGCGTGTTTCTGCTGCTGGTTGCCCTCGCTCGCCACAGCGGCGAACCTGCAGCGGCGGACCCGGTTCTGCAGGCGATGGTCATCACCGGTATTGTGGTCGCGGTCTCCGCCACGGCGCTGGCGCTGGTTCTGATGCTCAAACTCCACAGTGCGACAGGCCAGACGCAGTTGCACGATGATAGCGGGGAATAGGGACATCGCATGGAGGCTGTGCTGAACAGCAACTGGATCCTTTTGCCCGTGATCGTGCCGTTGTTCGGGGCCCTGCTCGGGTTTCTCGTCCCCGGTTGGGTCCGTTTCATCGGCCTGATCAGTGTCGTCATTTCCGCGGCTGCGGTTTTGCTGTTGGGGAATCAGCTGCTGGGCGAGGCGTCCGTGCAACATGCCGTGGGCGGCTGGGGCGCGCCACTGGGTATCGTATTGCAGGCGGATGGCCTGAGTCTGTTAATGCTGGGGATCAGCGCGGCGGTGTTTGTGGCTGTCAGTGTGCATGCCAGCGACTATTTCGCTTTGCCGCAGATACGTCATTTCTGGCCTTTATGGCTAATGCTGCTTGGCGCCCTGAATGCGCTGTTTTTATCGGGCGATATTTTCAATCTCTATGTCACGCTGGAGTTGATGAGCCTGTCGGCCGTGGCACTGACCGCCCTGGGGGATGAACCCGACGCGCTGGCCGGTGCCATGCGCTATCTGCTGGCCAGTCTGCTCGGGTCGGTGGTCTACCTGCTTGGCGTGGCGTTTCTTTATCACCAGTTCGGTGCGCTGGATATCACACTGCTGGGCGAGCGGGCAGAACCTGTCCCGGCCCTGTGGCTTGCTGCCGGCCTGATGTTCGCCGGGCTGATGCTCAAAACCGCGTTGTTCCCGTTGCATTTCTGGTTGCCTTCGGCGCATGCCAGCGCGCCGGCACCGGTCAGCGCGATTCTCTCGGCGCTGGTGATCAAGGCGACCTTTTATATGTTGTTGCGTTTGTGGTTCGAGATCTTCGCGCCGTTTACCGCTGGCGCGTTGGTGGCGATCGCCGGCGCGCTTGGGGCGCTGGCCATCCTGTGGGGCTCGGTCCAGGCCCTGCGACAACAACGTTTGAAACTGTTAATCGCCTATTCAACCGTGGCGCAGGTCGGTTATCTGTTTGTCGGATTTGCGCTGGCGGTGGCCAGCAATTCAACGCTGGTGTGGGGTGCGGTGTTGATGCTGGTGTTATCGCATGCACTGGCCAAAGCCGCCATGTTCCTCGCTGCCGGTAATCTGCTGCACTTTGCTCGCCACGATCGCATTGCCGATCTGGGTTGTCTGGCACAACGCCTGCCGCTGTCGGTGGCGGCCTTCGGCCTGGCCGGGGTTAGCATCATGGGCCTGCCACCCAGCGGCGGGTTTACCGCCAAGTGGTTGTTACTGCAGGCGGCCTTCGAGCAGGGACGCTGGGAGATGCTCGCTGTGCTGATCATCGGCGGTTTGCTGGCGGCGGCCTATGTTTTCCGGGTGCTCGGGCATGCCTTTACGCCCGGCAGTGAATTGTCCCATACGCCACCGATCATCGCCCTGCGCCGGGGCTGGCCGGCATTGCTACTGGCCTTTGCCGCCGTGTTGCTCGGCTTGCTGACGACATACGTGCTGGACGTGCTGGCGATTGGTAATCCAGTGCAACTTGTCGGAGGTCCGGGATGAACCTGCCCGCCGTCCTGCCTGTACTGATTATCGCCACCTCGATGCTGGTGGGGTTGATCATTTTTGCCCTGCCTGAACAGCGGACGGGATTGCGCAGCACACTCAATCTGACCGGCGCCGTGGTCAAACTGGCACTGGTGATTGTCATGTTGCTGGGCGTGTTCCGGGGGCAGCATTATCAGAGCGAGCTGCCGCTGGTCCCCGGTATCGATCTGGTATTGCGGGTCGATCCGATATCATTGTTGTTCGTTACCCTGTCGAGCGTATTGTGGTTACTGACAACGATCTACGCCATCGGTTACCTGGAAGGCTCGCCCCATCGCAGTCGCTTTTTCGGCTTTTTCAGTCTTTGCGTGGCGGCGACGGCCGGCGTGGCGTTATCCGGTAACCTGCTGACCTTTTTGTTGTTTTATGAACTGTTAACACTCGCCACCTATCCGCTGGTGGTCCATCGGGGGAGCGAAACTGCGCGCCGGGCCGGTCAGGTTTATCTGGCCTATACCCTCGGTGGCGGCGTCTTGCTGTTGATCGGGACCGTCTGGCTCTACAGTTTGACCGGCGATGTGACTTTCACCCTCGGCGGGCTGGGCGACAGCCTGCAGGGGCAGTCGAGTCCGGCCCTGATCATGATATTTGTGTTATTGATTGCCGGGCTGGGGGTCAAGGCCGCCCTGGTGCCGTTTCACAGCTGGTTACCGCAGGCGATGGTGGCCCCGGCACCGGTCAGTGCCCTGCTGCATGCCGTCGCCGTGGTCAAGGCCGGCGCGTTTGGTATCGTGCTGGTGCTGTATGAAATCTTCGGTATTGAGTTCGCCGCCGAGCTGGGGGTCACCACACCGCTGATGGTGCTGGCGGCGATCACCATACTCTATGGTTCCCTGCGTGCCCTGTCTCAGGATGATCTGAAACGTCGGCTGGCGTTCTCCACGGTTAGCCAGGTCTCCTATATCGCGCTGGGGGTCACGATTCTCGGGCCACTGGCAATCGTCGGCGGGCTGGTGCACCTGGTCCATCAGGGGCTGATGAAGGTCACGCTGTTCTTTTGCGCCGGCAACCTGGCCGAGACACTGGGGATTCACAAGATCA
>NZ_JAVLAZ010000096.1:0-7984 GCF_031581315.1 Thiohalophilus sp. | reverse complement strand
CATGACACCATGTCGAGCCAGGCGTTGACTGATACGATTAATCCTTCCACCGGCCAGCCCCTTGAGTGCGTCCCGACCCATCAGACTGCCCAGCAGGTAGGTCAATACGGCACTGACAAACGCCCCTGTCAGTGCATAGACAGCACCCCACCAGGCACCGAACACGATAATACAGGCGACGATCAACAGGGTGACCGGCACCATCAACATGGCCGCAATGGCAAATCCGGCTACCGTGATTGCAACCGAGAAGGGGTATTGGCGTAATGTTTCTATAATGCTGGTGGCCCGATCCACTTTCAGCCATTGACCCAGCGGGGTGAGGTTCCAGACAGCGGCCAGCGTGGATAACAGTAGAATCGCTGCCAGCCAGGTTAATATCCGTTTGTTGGGCAACAAGGATCTTTGAGCCGGCAAATAGTGATAGAGCAGACTTTCCATGTTAATAGGCTGCTCGGGGTCAATTAGATCGATATTGGTTAGTATGCTTTGCTCATATTTCGGTAAAACTTCTTCCAGCGGCATCAGGCATCGCGCATCACACTGTTTGCGTAATGATTCAATCGAATTGATCAGCTCCGGTTGTTGCTGCTCTGTTTCGGCCACCTTGTCGATGGATGTGTCCAGATGCTCGCCGAGTAACCGCTGGCGAAACCGGCGAATTGCCTTGCCGGCTTTAATATTATCACCATGAACCTCAATCGCGATATCACACTCGGTGTCGAGACCCATTGAACGATTGTTCAGATTGGAGGAGCCGATACGTACGAACCGGTCATCGACTACCATAACCTTGGCATGCAGATTGAGCGGTATTGTTTCCAGATTTTTTTTCCAGGGATAGTAAATGGCCAAGTGGCCATGGCGATCGGCCTGACGTAAATCCTGCAGGAGCCTGACGCGGATAATATCCAGCGAGTTCTGGGACAACCAGCCTTCGGTCTCCAGAGGCAGGTTGAGAATAATTTGCGGGCCATCCTCCTCCAGAAGCCGCTGGATCAGGGCCTGATTGATTGGCGGGCAGGTATAGAACTGGTTCTCGATATAGATGAAATCCCGCGCGGCGGCGATCGCATCGAGATACAACTGCTCGACTTCCCGGACTTCCTGATAATCGTCATAAGCCGGTTCTGTCCGACTGATAGCCACATCAACCTCTTGCATGTCCGGCTTCAGGGCCGATGGCCATAGCGATGCGGCCGGCGCGTCGAGGGGTTTGAATTCCTGATCGGTGGCGCGGCGCCAGCGTTCGCGGAACAGATCCGCCAGCGCCGAAGCAACCTCACCTTCAAGGGCAATTTGCACGTCATGATAGGGGCGTCCGAGCGTGCCATCGACCTGCTTGCGCCGGGCATCGTGTGGATGGTGTTCCGGGGTATCCCACCGGCCGCGGGTAATGTCCAGGCCGCCGGAGAAGGCCAGCCGCTCGTCCAGCACCACGAATTTCTGGTGGTGAGAGGCCCCCAACGGATAATGGCTGTCGAGTTTGAATGTCAGACGCGGGTGGGTTTTCCAGCCGAATTTATAAATCGGTAACCATTCTCGTCCCATATCCAGCAGGCGGGAAAAATCCCAGTTCAGCATGTAAACATGCAGATGCCGCTGTTTATGCAGTTGTTTGTCCAGTATCTCGGCCAGGGTGCGTTTGTCGCCCTGCAGGGCACCGAGCCGGATATCACTGTAAATATCCCATGAGGAGATTAGGATCTGCTGCCGGGCCTGAGGCAATACCGCATGCAGGGCCTGAAAATAATCAGCACCGTCGATTAAAAAGGCGATGCGCTCGGCTCGACGAATCCGCCAGCAGTTGCGCCCGGGTTTGAGAATACGTGTCGGAGTCGACATCAGTTAGTCTGCCGAATTGGTTTGCTTTATCGTGTTAAAGAGGCGGGCGAGAGACGAATCAGTCGATAGGACCTCCCTGTTTGGTCGGGGCCTCCCGCGTATCGGGGTGAACATCGAGTGTTTCGATGGCATCCAGAATCTCTTTGAGAATATTCTCTTCACCGCCGGACATGCCTTCTTCCTGGGCTACCTGAAGTTCACGCTGGTCCTGCTCCCAGCGTTTGAGTATCTGCAGGCGCTGTTCATCGCTGAGTCCGGGGTCGGCCAGAACCTCGCCGGGAGCGTGATAAACCAGAGTAGGGTCCTTGATAGCCTTGTCAAAGTCAGAGGGCGTATTCACGATAGTCACTCCTGTCGGTATTAATAGTGTGATGCTGCTCTCACTATAGCGCGTACTTTTGATGCTGGCATTGATATTACGCAATGCCTGTCTATGTCGGTACTGTCATCCCTTATGGCGTATCACTTTCAAGTTGTCTATCTTTAGAGCAAGTATACATGGAGGTGTGCCATGAACCAGATCGTTCTGACCGAGCCCAACGAGCTCCCGTTACGTCAGGCTCTGGCTGAGCGCGAAGCGGAGTTGGACCTGTTGCTGGAAACCAGCCAGGTGCTGAGCATGGAGCTTGATGTGGATCGCCTGCTGCAGGTTATTGCCGACAAGGCGCGGGCCATTACGCATACCCGCTCTGTCCTGATCCCGATCCTCAACACCGAGTGTACCGAATATACCTACCGGGCGGTCAGCGGCGAATATCGTGATGAGATTCTGGGCGAAACGCTGCCCCTGGATACCGGGATCTGCGGCTGGATCTGGCGCAATAAACAGCCCTGGTGGCAGGAGACCCTCCGCCAGTTGCCGCCGGAGGAACGTTTGCGCTGGGAGCAGGCCAACGAGAACCTGATGATGGTTCCCCTGATCGGCAAAAAACGTTTCCTGGGCGGCATTGCCTGCATGGATAAACAGGACGGGAGCGATTTTAGCCGTCGCGATCTCGATCTGCTGATGCTGTTCGCCAACCAGGCCGCCATTGCAACAGAAAATGCCATGCTCTATGCCGATCGCCAGGAGCTGAACAACTCACTGGAACGCCGGGTCGCGGAGCGCACGGCCGAACTACAACAACTCAACGAAGAGATGGAAGCGTTCAGCTATTCAGTCTCTCATGATCTGCGTGCCCCCCTGCGGGCTATTCTCGGCTACAGCGAGGCTTTGCTGGAGGAGGCCACCAGCACACTGCCGCCGGCGGCCATGAACTATCTGCAGCGCATTGCCCATTCGGCCGAAAACATGCAAGCCCTGATCAATGCCTTGCTGGAACTGGCCCGCCTGCGGCATAACCCGCTGCACTGGCGTCATGTGGATCTTGGCCTGATGAGCCGGGAACTGCTCGAGGAGTTGCAAGCGCAATACCCGGACACGCCTATTGACCTTATTGTTGACGAGGAAATAACCGTCTCGGGGGATCCCCAGTTATTACGCATCGTGATGCAGAACCTGCTGGCCAACGCCGTCAAGTTTTCCCGGGATCGCCAATCGGTCCGGATTCGTGTTGGCTGTCACCGCGAGGCCGGGGAGATGCTCTGCCACGTGGAAGATAACGGTATCGGTTTTGATGCCAGCTCGGCCGAGCGACTGTTTCAGCCTTTTCAACGCCTGCATGCCGGGGACCGGTTCGAAGGGACGGGCATTGGCCTGGCGACCGTGGCACGGATCATCCAGCGCCATGGTGGTCGTATCCATGCCGAGTCCAGCCCGGGAGAGGGTGCCTGCTTTATTTTCAGCCTGCCTGCACCATCGCACCGGTAAAATCGCTCTGAGCGATCGCCGGGTGGCCCGAAAAAGGCTACTCATTTTACGGTGTTTGAGTTACATTCCTATAAATAACAATAACCTCCGGAAGCAGGGCAGGGGCATTTCCTATGATAAAGATCCTCCTGGTGGACGATCACGATCTGGTGCGTACCGGCGTGCGCCGGTTGCTTGAAGATGTCGATGACTTCGAGATTCTGGGTGAAGCCACCAACGGCGAAGAAGCCATTCAGATGACGGCCACGCTCAATCCCGACGTGGTGTTAATGGACATCAATATGCCCGGCATCGGCGGCCTCGAGGCCACGCGCAAAATGCTGGGCGACAAGCCGAGCCTGCGCATTATCATCGTGACCATGCATCAGGATGATATGTTTGCCCAGCGCCTGCTCAAGGCCGGCGCGGTCGGCTATCTGACCAAGGGAGCCCGGGTGGATGAAATCAGCCATGCGATTCGCGAAACCATGGCAGGGCAGCGTTACATCACCCCCGAGATTGCGCAACAGCTGGCGCTTTCCCAGTTTCCCGAACACGAGTCCAGCTCGCCCTTCGACAACCTTTCCGAACGCGAGCTGCAGGTGCTGATGATGCTGATGGAAGGTCATAAAATCACCACGATTTCCGACAAGCTCTGCCTCAGCCCCAAAACCGTGAGTACCTATCGCCAGCGGCTGTATAACAAGCTGGACGTGCATAGCGACATCGAGCTGGCCCGGCTGGCCATGCTGCACGGGGTGATCGAATCCAGCCAGATCCAGTAACCGCGCAGGGCGAAACGCGGTACAATAGCCCGGTTATTATCCAGTTGTCCCAGGTTGAATCACGCATGCCCTCCCGCCCGAACCTTGAAGCATTCGATCCCGACTGTCGCCAGTGTCCCCGCCTGAGAGATTTTTTAAAACAGGTCCGGCGTGACTATCCCGATTACCATGCCCGGCCTGTCGCGCCGTATGGCAGCGCCAGGCCGAAGCTGCTTATCGTCGGCCTCGCGCCGGGGATGCACGGCGCCAATGCCACCGGGCGGCCGTTTACCGGCGATTTTGCCGGCATTTTGCTCTATCAGACCCTGCACAAATTTGGCTACAGCAACCGGCCCGAATCGGTCGCCCTGAACGACGGACTCAAACTCAAGCAGTGCCGGATTACCAATGCCGTCAAATGCCTGCCGCCGGAGAACAAGCCGACCACTGACGAGATGAACACCTGCAACAGCTATCTGCGCGAGGAGCTATTGAGCCTGCCGCGTAACAGCGTGATTCTGGCGCTGGGCGGCATCGCCCACAAGGCCGTGCTCAAGGCGCAGGATCTGAAGCAGTCGCAGTATAAATTCGGCCATGCGGCCCATTATCAGCTACCCGACGGGCGCTGGCTGGTCGACTCCTATCACTGCAGTCGCTACAACACCCAGACCGGCCGTCTGACCGAAAAGATGTTTCATGATGTATTTCGGCTCATCGGTAAACTGACGGAGCAAAAATAATAGCGCCGCTCAGATGAACAGGTAATCCGCAAAACACGCAAATTAACGCAAATAAAATACAATATTCGCGTCTTTCGCGTTCATTGGCGGACTTTTATGGTTTCCGGGACCATCAGATTTTCCCTGATTTAGCCGTGCAGGGTGGGGTGTTACGCACCCTTACCCCGAACATAAACGAAAACTGACAATTTGAAAAACCGTCCGCGAAAAACGCGAATGAACGCAAATAAAATCATTGGCGTTGATTTGCGTTCATTGGCGGACTGTATTGGATTCCCCGATGACCGTTGTTCCCGCTGGGGTTAAAATAGTTTCATGAGCGCTAACACCCCTGATTTTGACGCCAAAGCCTTTATCAAGGGCCTGCCCAACCGGCCGGGCGTGTATCGCATGCTCGATGCCAACGGCACGGTGATCTATGTCGGCAAGGCGGTGGATCTGAAAAAACGGGTCAGCAGTTATTTCCGGACCAACCTGGACAGTCCCAAGACCCGGGTGATGGTGGCGCAGATTGCCGCCATCGAGGTCACCGTGACCCAGAATGAAAGCGAGGCCCTGATCCTGGAAAACACCCAGATCAAGGAACTGCGCCCGCGTTACAACGTCCTGTTTCGCGATGACAAGAGCTACCCCTATATCTATCTCTCCACTGAACATCCGTTTCCGCGCCTGACGTTCCATCGCGGCGCCAAGCGGGGCAAGGGGCGCTATTTCGGCCCGTACCCCAGCGCGCCCTCCGTGCGCGAGACTCTGAGCCTGCTGCAAAAACTGTTTCCCGTACGCCAGTGTCGCGACTCCTTTTATAACAATCGCTCGCGCCCCTGCCTGCAGTATCAGATCAAACGCTGCACCGCGCCGTGCGTCGGCCTGATCAGCGAACAAGAGTATGCCGAGGATGTCCGCCACGCGATCCTGTTTCTGGAAGGCAAGAGCAGTGCGGTGATCGATGCGCTGGCCGAACGGATGGCGCGGGCGGCCGAGCAACTGGATTACGAGACCGCGGCCCGCTATCGCGATCAGATCGCCAGCCTGCGGCATATCCAGGACAAGCAATACATGGACAGCGACACCAGCGGCAACCTGGATGTCGTCGCCGCGTCGGCCCAGGGCGGCATCGGCTGCATTCAGGTGTTTACCATTCGCCAGGGCCGCAATCTGGGCAACCGCAGTTATTTCCCCAAACATCTGGACGGCCTGGAACCGGAGCGGCTCGAAAGCGAGCTGATCGGCAGCTTTCTGACCCAGCACTACCTGGCCCGTCAGGATGATATTCCGGCCCAACTGATCGTCAGCCATCCGCCGACCGAGCAGGGCCTGATCGAAACCGCCCTGGGCGAGGCCGCCGGTCGGCGGGTCAGTATCCATCACAAGGTGCGCGGTACCCGGGCGCGGTGGCTGGAGATGGCCGAGCAAAACGCCCGCCAGACCCTGAGCCTGCGGCTCAACAGCCAGGCGACCCAGCTGCAGCGTTTCGAGGCGTTACAGGAAGCCCTGCAACTGGACGAAATGCCGCAGCGCCTGGAGTGTTTCGATATCAGCCACACCATGGGCGAGTCGACCGTGGCCTCCTGCGTGGTATTTGATATCAACGGCCCGCTCAAGTCCGATTACCGGCGTTTCAATATCGAAGGCATTACCCCGGGCGACGATTATGCCGCCATGGAACAGGCGCTGACCCGCCGTTACAAACGGTTGCGCGAGGGGGAGGGCAAGCTGCCCGATATCCTGTTTATCGACGGCGGTAAGGGCCAGGTCGAAATCGCCCGGGGCGTGCTCGAGGAATTGCAGATCCCCGATGTGCGCCTGATGGGCATTGCCAAGGGACCGGGCCGCAAACCGGGCCTGGAAACCCTTTACTTGTCAGACGGTGGGGAAGAAACTATATTGCCGGCTGATTCGAAAGCGCTGCATCTCATTCAGCAGATTCGGGATGAAGCTCACCGTTTCGCGATTACCGGCCATCGGCAGCGTCGCCAGAAAACGCGCAACACCTCCACGCTGGAGCAGATTCCCGGGCTGGGGCCCCGGCGCCGGCAACAGTTGCTGCACCGCTTCGGCGGTCTGCAGGAGATCGCCCGGGCCGGGGTCGAGGATCTGGCCGCGGTCAACGGCATCAGCCGCAAACTGGCACAGCAGATATACGATACTTTTCACCAGGATGGATATTGAACCATGGCGATGAACCTGCCGACCAAGCTGACCCTGCTCCGCATCGGGATTATTCCGTTTTTCATCGTGGTGTTCTATCTGCCGTTATTCGGGATCAATAATTATTTGCTCACCGCCATATACATCCTGGCGGCCATCACGGACTGGTTCGACGGTTACCTGGCCCGCAAATGGGAACAGGAGTCGGATTTTGGCGCCTTTCTCGATCCGGTCGCGGACAAGCTGCTGGTCGGCGTGGCGCTGATCCTGCTGGTCAGCAAGCATCCGGGGTTCCTGCTGGCGATCCCGGCCGCCGTGATCATCGGCCGGGAAATCACCATCTCGGCCTTGCGTGAATGGATGGCCAATGTGGGCGAGCAGACCAAGGTGGCCGTCTCCATCATCGGCAAATTCAAGACCACGGCTCAGATGCTGGCCGTTGTCTTTTTGCTGTTTGAGGAGCCGATTGGTCGTTTTCCCACCATGCTCATCGGTTATTTGCTGCTCTATACCTCGGCCGGCCTGACTCTCTGGTCCATGCTCCTCTACCTGCGTGCCGCCTGGCCGAGCCTGACCCGGGAGCAGTAACGGGGATGTCACGAAGTCTTGACAGATCGCGTCGTATCGCTAAAATACGCCTCTCTCAAGCGGGAATAGCTCAGTTGGTAGAGCACAACCTTGCCAAGGTTGGGGTCGCG
>NZ_JAVLAZ010000017.1:38919-39080 GCF_031581315.1 Thiohalophilus sp. | reverse complement strand
TGCACCCTCCGTATTACCGCGGCTGCTGGCACGGAGTTAGCCGGTGCTTCTTCTACAGTTAATGTCAAGACTGACGGGTATTAACCGTCAGCTTTTCTTCACTGTTGAAAGTGCTTTACAACCCGCAGGCCTTCTTCACACACGCGGCATTGCTGGATCAG
>NZ_JAVLAZ010000017.1:31993-38909 GCF_031581315.1 Thiohalophilus sp. | reverse complement strand
ACTGCTGCCTCCCGTAGGAGTCTGGGCCGTGTCTCAGTCCCAGTGTGGCTGATCGTCCTCTCAGACCAGCTACAGATCGTTGCCTTGGTGAGCCTTTACCTCACCAACAAGCTAATCTGACATAGGCTCATCCAATAGCGTGAAGTCCGAAGATCCTCCACTTTCACCCGTAGGTCGTATGCGGTATTAGCCTGAGTTTCCCCAGGTTGTCCCCCACTACTGGGCAGATTCCTATGCATTACTCACCCGTCCGCCACTCGCCAGCCAGAGAGCAAGCTCTCTGCTGCTGCCGTTCGACTTGCATGTGTTAGGCATGCCGCCAGCGTTCAATCTGAGCCAGGATCAAACTCTTCAGTTCAATCATTCCGGTTGCTAAAGCGCAACCAAACTTTTTGCGATGAAGAGCAATCCTAAATCAAAACGCTAATCTTACTGCTTTAGGTTTGACGTGATTGCTTACATCGACATTTTTGGCAAAGCCTCATCGACGCAAGCACCCACACAAATTACCTGATCAAATTGTTAAAGAGCACCTCTGACATTCGGCCAGAGCAGACCAGCAATTGTGCATATCTTTTGAATTCGCGTCAAGGGCTAATCCCTTGGAATCCTTGATATGCCGGGCGTTTCCGCCCTTTTGCCGTCTCAGGAGGCGCGCATTATACGTAGCTTTGCCCCCCGGTCAACACCCTTTTGACCAAATGCGTAAAAAAAATGACATATCGCTATCAGGGGGTAAATTTTCGGTCGAGAGGGGCCGGTTTCAATCCGGGATGGCGGGCGCTTTGTCGCGCAAAAACGCTTCCAGCGCCTCGCCCGGCATGGGGCGGGCGTAATAGTACCCCTGGCCTTCGCTGCAACCCAGGGCGGCCAGCAGCTTGAGTTGTTTCTCGCTTTCCACGCCCTCGGCGATGACCTGCAGGTTGAGGGCCTGGGCCATGGCCAGGATGGTGCGCACGATGGCGGCGTCATCATCATCCACGGTGATGTCGCGGACAAAGGAACGGTCGATTTTCAGAAGGTCGATGGGAAACCGCTTGAGATAGGACAGCGAGGAGTAGCCTGTCCCGAAGTCATCAATCGCCACGGAGACGCCCAATGCTTTGAAAGCATTGAGCGTTTGGACGGCTTGCTCAGGGTCTTGCATGACGCCGCTTTCAGTAATCTCCAGCTCCAGGGTATGGGCCGAGACGGGGTCGCCTTCCAGGCTTTGCTGCAGAATGTCATGAGTCTGGGTATGGAACAGCTGCCGGGCCGAGAGATTAATCGCCAGGCGCTCCACCTGTAACCCGAGGCTGCGCCAGTGACGCAGGTCCGCCAGGGCCTGCTGAATGACCCAGCCGCCCAGGGAAATGATCAGACCGGTCTCCTCGGCAACCGGGATGAACTTGTCCGGCAGCACCAGTCCCCGCTCCGGGTGCCGCCAGCGCACCAGTGCCTCGAGCCCGGTCACCGCCAAGCTACGCAGGGAAAACTGGGGCTGGTAATAGAGCACCAGTTGCGATGTCTTGATCGCCTCGCGCAGCTCGTTTTCGATCACAAAACGGGTGGCGGTCGCTTCCTGGATCCCGCTGGTACAGAACTGGAAGTTATTGCGCCCCTGCTCCTTGGCGTAATACATGGCGGCTTCGGCATTTTTCAGCAGATTGTCGGCATCGCGCCCGTTTTCAGGGTACATGGCGATCCCGATACTGGCATCCACATAGACATTCTGGCCCGACAGCACAAACGGGGTCTGAAACAGTTGGAGTAAGGCATCCGCCTTCTCACTGGCGTGCTCAGGTCGACCCACATCGGGCAAGAGCAGCACAAAGTCATCGCCCCCGAGACGGGCAATCGTGTCCCAGGGGGTCACCGCCGATTTGAGCCGTTCGGCCACAGCACGCAACAGGTGATCGCCGGTGATGTGGCCCATGGTGTCATTGAGGTTCTTGAAGCGATCCAGATCGAGAAATATCACCGCCAGCGAATGGTTTTCCCGGTGTGCATAGGCAAAGGCCTGCTCGATGCGATCCCGTAACAGCCAGCGATTGGGCAGCCCGGTCAGCACATCATGATATGCCTGATGGCGCAGGGTCTGTTCCGCCGCGCGTCGCGCGCGCCGTTCGTCCGCGTCCGCCAGTTCGCGCTGGATCGCCGGCAATAGCCGGGTCAGGTTATCCTTCATCAGATAATCCTGTGCGCCCTTGCGCATTGCCTCGACGGCCACCTCCTCACCGATGGTGCCGGAAATGACGATGAAGGGAATGTCAGGATTATGCTCCTTGACGAGCTTCAGGGCCGCCAGCCCGTTGAAGTGCGGCATGGCATAATCAGACAGCACCAGCTCCCAGTCCGCCTCTCGCAATTCCCGGGTCAAATCCGGTGCATTGTCCACCCGGGTGTAATCAACCTGATAGCCACCCCGGCGCAGGGCCAGCAATATCAGTTCCGCATCGTCCGGGTTATCCTCCACCAGCAACAGACGCAGGGTGACTTTTTTTTCCGGGGAATCAGACATAGGGACACTGGTTGAGTTTGAGCCAGTAATGGCTCAACTGGGTCACGGTCGAGGTGAACTGGCCAGAGTCGATGGGTTTGCGGATATAACTGTTGGCGCCCAGTTCGTAGCTTTTCCGGATATCCTCTTCTTCCGATGATGAGGTCATTACCACCACAGGCAAATGGCGAGTACGGCTGTCGGCACGCAACTGACGCAACACATCATGACCATCAAGCCGCGGCAATTTAATATCCAGCAACATCAGGGTTGGGAGTGATTCCCCGAAGCGGTCCTGGTATTTGCCTTCGGCAAACAGATAGTCCAATGCCTCCACACCGTCATCGACCACGGTCACCTCTGAATCCATGTGGTTTTTCTTCAGCGCACGCAGCACCAGCATCTGATCATCGGGGTTATCTTCGACAAGTAAAATGCGTCTGGCTGTCATCCCGCCTCCCCATGCCTCATAACCAAGGTGCACTGCATCTCCTGCACTTTATTTTGCGCCATAATTGATGACGCTCTTAATTGACTATAGCGAAAAACCCGGCAGCCTCAATCCTCACAGCACAAAATAAAATACCGCTCCGTTGTCCGGACTCCCTTCCGCCCAGATGCGCCCGCCATGACGGTGAATAATGCGTTGTACCGTTGCCAGCCCAATCCCCAGCCCTTCAAACTCATCGTTGCCGTGCAAACGCTGAAAAGCGCCAAACAACTTGTCCACATAACGCATATCGAAACCCACCCCGTTATCAGCGACATAAAACACGGTTCGTAGACTGTCTCCCGAGCGGGTGCCGATTTCAATCCTCGGCTGTGGCTTGCCCTGCGAATACTTGATCGCATTATTAATAAGATTGGTCAGCATGACGCGCAGCATCTGCAGATCGCCATAGACGACAAGGTCCGGCTGAATCACTACTTCGACCTCATAAATCGCCCGGTTTTGTTTCTGCTCTTCGGTGACATCGCGGGCCAGCTGACTCAAATCGACTTTCTCACGTTTAAATTTGCTGCGTGTCAGGCGGGAGAGTTTTAACAGGCTATCGATAAGATGCGACATGTTTTCGGCCGCACGTTGTATACGCTTCAGATAATCCAGTCCGGTTTCATCAAGGACCTGGCGGTAATCCTCATATAATGCCTGACTGAATCCGTCTATCGCGCGTAACGGGGCGCGCAGATCATGCGAGACGGAATAGCTGAATGACTCGAGCTCCCGATTGATTCGCTGCAATTCACTGGTGCGATCTTCCACCAGTTCTTCGAGGTGAAACTTGTGCCGCAGAAGTTCCTGCTCGGTTTGCTTTTGTTCGGTAATATCCAGTGTCGTACCGATAAATTCGTCCGGATCACCCTGCGCGTCAAATCTCACTCGCCCCTGTTCAAGTACATGTAACTGCACACCATCCGGGTGCCTGACCCGATGCTCGATTTCAAAAATACCATCTGTCGAGTGTGCTGCCCGCTGCATGGCTTGCTCTACCCTGTCGGCATCTTCGGGATGCACTCGTGCCCTGAAATCATCCAGCGTGGGGTCGATTTCATTCTCAGAATAACCCAGCAATCTGAACTCTTCGTCAGACCAGACGGCTTTGAATGTTTTCATATCCAGTTGCCAACTTCCCATGTGGGCGATACGTTGCGCCTCCGCCAGCTGGGCCTCACTCGAACGTAACGCCTCCTCGGCTTTTTTGACTTCGGTCAGATCTGTGGTGATACCCAGCATACCAATCACATGGCCTTGCTCGTCATAGCGCAGTCGGGCCTGGCTGTAGACCCAGCGCACCTCACCATCGGCCCGTACAATGCGGTTTTCTGTTTTAAACGGCTTGCGGTTTTTAACCGCTGTGTCGACAGCAGCGGTAATCTTGTCGAGATCGCCCGGATATACCTGCCTGGCAAAATCTTCGAAATGGCCCTTGAAGGTTCCTGTCTCAAGGCCATACATGTGCTCGAGGCTGGACGACCATTCGACCGTACCGGCACGCATATCCCAGTCCCATATCCCGACCTGTCCCGCTTCCAGGGCCAGCTCCAGTTTTTGCTGCTGGCTTTCCAGCGCCTGATGCGCCTTCATGCGTTCGGTAATATTCACGGCGACACCAATAGAACCGTTCAGCCCGCCCTGTCCATCATAAGTGGGGGAATAATGAGTTTCGAAATAGATATCACCGACGCGTCTCTCGACCTGGAATGCTTCGCCATGCAAAGCACGCTGAAGATCTTCGATTAGCACGGGATGATCCTGATACAGGCTAAAGACGGACTGGCCAACTACTTCACCGGGTTTGAGCCCCAGTTCACCGAGAGACTGTCCTTCTGACAGAGTAAAGACACCCTGCGCATCCATCGCAAACAGCACCACCGGCGCACTACTAACCACGGTCTGCAATCTTTCCCGGCTTTCTTGCAGCCGGGACTGCATTTTCTTGCGATCGGTGATATCAGTGATACTGCCACGAACCAGATTCCGGTCTTCTGTCGGCAATCGGACCAGACGGATTTCACAATCGATCAGATTGCCCCGCGAATCCCTGTGTACCCACTCAAATGCCGGTGTCCCGCCAGCCAGTGCCTGGGAAATATATTGACGCGCCAAGCTGTCCGAGGGCTGCCCAGCAGGCTGACAGGGCGGACTGAGTTCAGCAGGGCCTGACTGCAACAGTTGTTCGCGGTCGAGCACGAACAGTCGTTCGCCATTTTTATTAACATCAACGAACCTCCCGCTATCGACATCCAGGATTGTTATGGCCTCGGGAGCATGGTCAATACTGGTTCTGAAACGCTGTTCACTTTCCTGCAGTTTCAGATAAGTCTGACGTTGTTCCGTTACATCCTGGGCAATGCCGGCAATGCGAATCAAACGACCCTGCTGATCAAAGACCGGATAAATCCGGGCGGAGACCCAGCGTAAATTCCCCGACTTGTCGATCAGTCGATATTCCGGAAAGGTATATTCCGACTCGAGTTGATGATGCTTATCTTGCATAAGCTCTCGCAACCAGCCCTGATCTTCAGGATGAATACGCTCAAACCAGGCGCGGGGATTGTTGTACAGGATTTGTGGATCGTCCCCCCAGATCTTTTTATAGCCCGGGCTGATATATAAAAACCGCTCCCAATCCGGCGTTGTCATCCAGAACACCGCATCGACCGCTTCGGCCAGCTGCCGAAATCGGGCTTCTGCCTCCTCCAGTTCCCGGGTACGGGAGCGCACCTGGGTTTGCAACAGATAACCGTATAGCCCACCCAGTAGTAAAATGGCGGCAATAACACCGACAGCTGGCCACAGCCAATCCAGCACTACCGGTTCGCTCTGCTCTCTTTGCAGCCATTTATTAAGACTTTCGTAATAGTAGGAGTTGCTTTGATTTTTCGCTTCGACCAGATAGGCATCAATGACCGGCAGATATGGCGAGTCAACCTTTTTCGGCGCGGCAAACCGGACCTGTACCGGATTGAACAGAATACTGGTCGGTTTCACCCGATACTTGCCTTCATTTAGCAGGCTGTATATCCGGTTTATTACTCCCGCATCTGCCCGGCTTTGTTCCAGCTCACTCAGTACATCGCCATAATGAGGCACCCGTCGCGGGGTGTACTCAAAACCAAAGCGCTTCATCAGCTCATCGAAACGCCGGCTATGTGTACTCTGCTCCATCAGCGCAATCCGTTGCCCGGCCAGCTCGGAGAGGGAAGTGAGGTTGTTGCCACTGGCCTGATAGACCACCCCCCAGTTGTTTACCAGCGTCTGCGAGGAAAAACGAAAACGTTCAGCGCGTTGGTCGCTGTAAGCAATACCGACCAGAATATCGATTTGTCCGGCTTCCAGCTGCTCCAGCAGCTCATTCCATGGGGCATAGTGGTATTTCAGTTGCCAGTTATGCTGACCGGCAACATCCTGAAGAACATCGATGGCGATCCCGGTAATTTGTCCGGTTTCGTCCTGAAAGACGATAGGCCGATTATCGAATACGCCAACCCGGACGGTTTGTTCCGCCTGAACGACCGTCCCCCACATGGCGAGAGGGAAAAGCAGTAACCAGTAGCGCAAAGCGGTTAATCTCGGGTGCATTGCATTCCTCGGGTTGACCCGCTCTATGACAAGTCACCTGTACAGGGCAGGAAGCACAACATTCTCGTCGTGCCTATTCCATTGCCATCCAGTCTGACAAGCCGCAACCACCAGAAATTGCGCCATGCCTCTATTCAGCTATCCGACAGGTTCACTGACAACTGAAGCCTGTCTCTCTGTCAGTATGGTCAACGAATGAGGATCTGAAAAGGCGGTATATCTCTAGCAAAAGGGCCGGGTACCGAGGGACAAGGAAAAGCTTCACCACGAAGACACCAGGACACGAAATACTTTGTGTCTTCGAGGCTTCGTGGTAATAAAACCCAGGTGAACCGCCCCTCTACGATAAAGGG
>NZ_JAVLAZ010000017.1:15336-31893 GCF_031581315.1 Thiohalophilus sp. | reverse complement strand
GGAAGTTCCAGTGCCTGATCACTGATACGCTCGCCATCAAGTTTGACTGCGCCCTGTTCCACCATCCTGCGAGCATCGGACGTACTCTTGGTCAAACCCGCTTCTTTAAGAACCAGGGATATCTGCATACTGCCATCTGCCGACTGCAGACTTTTCTCCGGTATATCGTCGGGCATGGCGCCCTTCTGAAAACGGGCGATGAAGTTTTCCTGCGCGTTTTTGGCCGCTTCGGCGCTGTGAAAGCGGGTCACGATCTCCTCGCCAAGCAGGAACTTGATATCGCGAGGATTCTTGCCCGCGGCGATCTGCTCGCGGAACTGCGCAATCTCCTCCAGCGGCCGAAAGCTGAGTAGTTCGAAATAACGCCACATCAGATCATCGGAGATCGACATGATTTTGCCGAACATGTCGTCGGCCGGTTCGTTGATTCCAATATAGTTATTGAGAGACTTGGACATTTTCTGCACGCCATCCAGCCCCTCGAGAATCGGCATGGTCAGCACGATCTGCGGCGGCTGACCGTACTGCTTTTGCAACTCACGGCCCACCAGCAGATTGAATTTCTGATCGGTGCCACCCAGCTCGACATCTGCTTTCATCGCCACCGAGTCATAGCCCTGGATCAACGGATAGAGAAACTCGTGAATGGCAATGGCCTGACCGTCGTTATAACGCTTGTGAAAATCGTCTCGCTCCAGCATACGGGCCACGGTGTGTCTGGCCGCCAGCTGGATCAGATCCACAGCACTCATCTCACCCATCCAGCTGGAATTGAACATCACCAGGGTTTTTTCGGGATCGAGGATCTTGAAAATCTGCTGCTCGTAGGTGCGAGCATTTTCTATTACCTCGTCGCGGCTGAGCGGCGGACGGGTGGCGCTCTTGCCTGTGGGGTCGCCAATCATGCCGGTAAAGTCGCCGATCAGAAACAGGACTTCATGCCCCAGGTCCTGAAACTGGCGCAGCTTGTTGATCAGCACCGTATGGCCCAGATGCAGATCCGGGGCGGTGGGATCGAAGCCGGCCTTGACCCGCAGGCGTTGGCCGGTCTTGAGTCGCTCGATCAGCTCCGATTCGATCAAAATCTCATCGGCCCCGCGTTTGATCTGTTCCAGCATCTTGTCGATCGAGCTCATCGGTCACTTTATCCTGTGCGAAAAAGGCTGCGTAGATTACCATATTGCCCCATGGCCCTCATCTCTACCAACCGGGGCCGCCGGTGCGGGGCGGCGCAAATTTTGTGAACCCGGTAATTGACGCTACCCGGGAATCAGGCTATCTTTAGAAACGACTATAAAAAAACAAGATAATTCCGTGGATTACAACAGATTCTTAACAAAAGATTACAAGTCTCTCGGGCATCCGATGCACCGCCGGGAACCCCGCTGGTCGCATTTGCATACGGTCGTGGTACTGGTCGTTTTGAGTACCCTCGGTACCTTGCTGGCCTTTCTCTCCACGGACGTGGCCGCCTCACGCAATGATGTCCCGGACAATACACTGGCCCGGGCCCTGCCCGCTGCGCAGATCACGATCCCGCTGGAACTCACCCGACCCGCCTCCGGGGACAGCGCATCGACCACCGCCGCCCGTTTTGATCATAATCCGCTGGGCCCGGATCAATCCCAGGCTCAATCCCCGGTTCAATCCAGCAAACAACAATCCGGGGAAAAACCGGCAGTCGCTCATCCCGATGAGAGCTGGCTGACCATTACTGTTCGTCGCGGGGACAGCCTGGCCGCCATATTCAAACGGCACGACATTCCGGCCCGGGAACTGCACGAGATCATGCAGCTGGGACGCATTACCCGCAATCTCAACGCGCTGCATCCCGGCGACACCGTCCGCTTCAAACTGGATAAACAGCAGCACATCCAGCAGATGGTCTTTGACATCACGCGTCTCAAATCACTGCAAATTTCCCGACAGGCCGATGACCAGTTTGCCGCGCGGATAATCGAACATGAACTCGATCGACGCCTGACCCAGAGCAGCGGCGTTATCAAAACGTCCCTCTATGAAGCAGGCAAGGCCGCCGGGCTGGATGATGGGCTGATCATGCAAATGACCGCCATCTTCGGCTGGGATATCGACTTTGTGCTGGATATCCGCCGCGGGGATCACTTCACGCTGATATATGAAGAACAGTATCTGAACGGCGAGAAAGTCCAGGACGGGCCGATCATTGCCGCCGAATTCGTGAGTCAGGGTCGCCAGGTCCATGCCATTCGCTATACCGATAAAGAAGGTCGCAGCGATTACTATTCGCCCGAGGGCTATTCCATGCGCAAGGCGTTTTTGCGTACGCCGGTCGATTTTCGCCGCATCAGCTCGCGTTTTGGCAAACGCCATCATCCGGTACTGAACCGGATGCGCATGCACAAGGGCGTCGATTACGCGGCGCGCACCGGTACACCGATTCAGGCCGCCGGCGACGGTAAAATCGTCTACCGCGGCTGGAAAGGCGGTTACGGGCGGGTCATCATTCTGAAACACGGCGGCCGCTACAGCACCCTGTACGCCCATATGTCCGGGTTCAAGGGCGGACTACGGGTTGGCAGCCGGGTCAAGCAGGGCCAGATCATCGGCTTTGTCGGCCGCTCCGGTCGGGTCACCGGCGCACACCTGCATTACGAATTCCGGGTTAACGGGGCCCACCGGGATCCGCTCACCGTCAAGCTGCCCGAGGCCGAACCGATCAAACCGGCCTACAAGATAGACTTCAAGCAACTGGCTCAACGGCGCCTGGCCCAGCTGGACGCTGCCCGACCGGCTATGCTGGCGCTGAATCAATAATTCCGCGCCATTCCCGGGCTTAGACTGATTCAAATTAAAACCTTGACGTTCAGGTGGTTATTGCCAACAATTAAATTACGAATTGTATGGTAATTAAACCGCCCGGAGACGCCATGTCGGTATCCAGCGAGCAGGTCAATCACGGTAAGGAATGTATCATCCGCATTGGCGACAGGCTCGTCTATCGACTCTACCGCGAATTTCGCCAGGCCTATACCGACTGTGACCCGGCCACCGAGCTCATCACAGTCGATCTCCAGAATACCCGTTACATTGACAGCTCGGCACTGGGCATGATGTTGCTGTTGAAAAAACACGCCCGGGACAACCAGCGTCAAATCCGCATGATCAACGTCAGTGACACCATTTTACGTGCCTTTGAGATCGTGCAACTGGATACGCAATTCGATATCTCGTCCTCCACCACCGAGAAGCGCCAGCACGCCACCTGACAGCTCCCCGGGCACACCCGCCCCCTGGAACGTTGGCTACAGGATTTGCCGGCCAACCCCGTTTTGCATAGCATGAGCGCATGACAACCTATTATCTTGGCCTGATCTCGGGAACCAGCATGGACGGTATTGATGCCGCCTTGCTGGCATTTGACGAACAGCAGCCCCGGCTTCTCGCCCACTACAGTCACCCGCTGCCGGATCCCATTCGCCAGCAGCTCTATCAACTACAGACCCCCGGTCAGAATGAACTGGCCACCGCCATGCACCTGGATGTGGAACTGGGCCGGTTGTTTGCCACGGCCGCACAGACACTGATCGAACAGGCCGCCCTGCGCCCCGATCAGATCGCCGCTATCGGCAGCCACGGCCAGACCCTGCGCCATTATCCGGATGGCCCCGCCCCCACCACCTGGCAAATCGGCGATCCCAACATCATCGCCGAACAGACCGGCATCACCACGGTCGCCGATCTGCGCCGTCGCGACATGGCCGCCGGCGGTCAGGGTGCCCCGCTGGTACCGGCTTTTCACGCGGCCGTATTTCGCCAGGCTCCTATCAACCGGGCCATTTTGAATATCGGCGGCATCGCCAACCTGACCCTGTTGCCGGCAGAAACCAGCCAGCCGGTGATTGGCTTCGATACCGGCCCCGGTAACGGCCTGATGGATGCCTGGATCGGACAACACCTCGGCCAACATTACGATCGGGACGGCGAATGGGCCGCCAGCGGCCACATACATCCCGGCCTGCTGGAGCGACTGCTGCACGATGATTATTTCGAGCGCCCGCCGCCCAAAAGTACCGGTCGCGAATACTTCAACCTGGACTGGCTGCAACCGCGCCTGGCCTCTTTTTCGGATCTGGCCCCCCGGGATGTGCAGGCGACACTGTGCGAACTGACCGCCCGCAGCATTGGCGAGGCACTGGAGGCAACAATGGATGGCGTGGAAGAGGTGTTGATTTGCGGCGGCGGCGTCCACAATCGCTATCTGTATCAACGCCTGGCGGAACTGCTGACACCGGCCCGGGTCGCCAGTACCGCCGAGGCCGGCATCGATCCCGACTGGGTCGAAGCCGCCGCCTTCGCCTGGCTGGCGAAACAAACTCTGGCCGGCGATCCCGGCAACCTGCCTTCCGTAACAGGCGCCTCGCATCGGGTGGTGTTGGGAGGGGTATACCCCGGGAAAGGGCCGAGTGACGAGTAACGAGGGACGAGGAAAAGCTTCACCACGAAGACACCAAGACACGAAGGCTTGAAAATGAAATTCTTCATAGCCTCACGTCGTGATAGCTAAACAGCGTAAAACACCTGCCTCTGAGAACAGGGATGAAAAAAGTTCCGGGTTTCCTCGTTACTCGTCCCTCGTACCTCGGCCCTGAGAAAAGCGCTGGCGCGCTTTTCGTCAGCGCTTGTTAATCGGGACATACTTGCGAACCGGCTCGCCGGTATACACCTGGGTAGGCCGGAAGATTCGGTTGTCGGCCAGCTGCTCGCGCCAGTGCGCCAGCCAGCCGGCGGAGCGGGCCATGGCGAAAATGGCGGTGAACTGATCGGCGGGAATGCCCATCTCCGAATAGAGAATGCCACTGTAGAAGTCGACGTTCGCATAGACGCCCTTGTGGGCCAGGCGCTCCTCACAAACCTGTTCCACCGCCTTGGCGATATCGAACAGGGGGCTGACATTACCCGCCTTGGTCTCCATGTACTGATCGATCAGCTTTTGCAGGATAATGGCACGCGGATCCTTGGTCTTGTATTCGCGATGCCCCATGCCCCAGATCACTTCCTTGTTGGCCAGTCGTTTGTCCACGTACTCTTCGGCGTTCTCGGGAGAGCCAATATCTTCCAGCATTTCCAGCACCCGCTGATTGGCACCGCCGTGCAACGGGCCGGACAACGCACCGATCGCCGAGGCGACCACGCTGTATGGACTGGAGAGTGTCGAGGCATTTACCAGCACCGCGAAGGTGGAGGCATTGATGGTGTGTTCGGCGTGCAGAATCAGGCAAACGTCCATGATCCGCGCCAGCAGGGGGTCCGGCTCCTTGCCGGTCAACATCCACAAGAAGTTTTCCGCGTGACTCAGATCGTCGCGGGGTTCGACCGGATCGTAACCCTCGCGAATGTGCTGCCACATGGCCACAATCGGCGCCATACGGGCGATGATCTTGATCGACATATTGTGGATGTAATTGACGTCCTGGCAGGCATCGCCACCAGTTAAACAGTCATTCCCCGGATAGAACATCCCCAGACTGGCCACCACCGTTTGCAACATCTCCATCGGATGGCCGGTGTTGGGGAAATTTTTCATCATTCCCCGGGTATGAAACTTGATGCGCCGGTTTTCCTTGAGCTGGTCGCTGAAGGTCTGCAGTTCCGAACGGGTCGGCAGGCGCCCGTCGAGTAATAACAGGGTGGTCTCCTCGAAGGTACTGTGTTCGGCCAGTTCCTCGATGGGATAACCGCGATAGGAGAGAATGCCTTTCTCGCCGTCGATATCCGAAATATTGGATTTGGTGGCGGGAACGCCGGCCAGCCCCGGAAGGTATTCACTCATGGAAGACTCCCTGAATTTAAAAACAGTGCGCTATACCAAGAATAACAAAAAAAACCCGGGGCATCGGCAAGGGCGACAGAAAAGTTGGCGATCCGATGGCGGTCAGCGCCGGTTTTGTCCCCCCGCAAACAAAAATGGCATGACCGAAGTCATGCCATTTTCTGCGCGGACGCGGTCGGAATTATACGCCGAAGGACGAACCGCAGCCGCAGGTAGTCGTCGCGTTCGGATTGCGAATCACGAACTGGGCGCCGGAAAGGTCTTCCTTGTAATCGATCTCCGCCCCCATCAGGTACTGGAAGCTCATCGGATCCACCAGCAAGGTAACGCCGCCTTTTTCCACCCGGGTATCACCGTCCTGTTCGTCTTCCTCGAAGGTAAAACCGTACTGGAATCCGGAACAGCCGCCACCGGTGACGAACACCCGCAACATCAGATCGTTATTGCCTTCGTCTTCGATCAGCTGCCGGACCTTGTCGGCCGCAGAATCGCTAAAGATCAGCGGGCTGGGGGTTTCGGTTGCTGTTTCGGTTGCTGTGCTGCTCATAATGTCTCTCCACCAGGATTGATATCTACAGGGCCTATTATGCGATTCCTGATTGTTTTAATCAAGAATCCTCTGTGTCGCTGTCAGGTGCTGTAGGTGAGTGGTTACTACTCTTGTGAAGCAAATTGCCATTGACTTCCGCGCCCATTGCCATCTCGATCAGGCTGTAATAGACGTTCCCGTGTACCCGGGCCTGGGCGGCCAGCTCGACATGGCCGGGTGCGTGGACATCGCCAATGACCGTGCCGTTGACCACCACATTGGGCACCTTCACCTCACCCTCTATGGTGCCGCGCTCGCTCAAAGTCAAGAGGGACTCCTCGCCTTCTTCGGCGATCACGCTGCCTTTGACGCTGCCATCCACATGCAAACCGCCGCTGAAAATGACATCGCCCCGGATTTCAGTGTTCTGACCGATTAACGAATCGATCTGTGCCGTCCGGCTAGGCTTCTTCTTGCTCCCCCACATGCTATTTATTCTCCTCAATAGACCAGTCGATGGTTTTTTCGATGCTGTTACGCGCACTGCCCCGGGGCAGAATCCGCAGTGTGGCCCGCAACAGGCTGAAATTATCCGGTAACCGTATATCCCCTTCGAGCTTTTGAAAATACTTGAAACGGTAATTCAATTCGTTGACGGAATTCTCGGTTACGTCCTTGAGAGTCAAGGACTTGGACTCGCTTTCCTGAAGTCCCTCAAGATCCAATTGTACCCGGCCGCTGGCCAGCCTGTCATTGCCAAGCACCTGGGTCAGCACCACCCGATAGCGCAGCCGGCGATCGGAACCACCGGGCTCAAGACTGAACTTCTGTAGTTGCAGACCGGTGGACGCTTCCCGCGGTGAAACGATTCCGCGATAAAAAGCCAGCTCTTCTTTCAGCTCCAGGATTTCCGATTGCAGGTTCTTGATGGTGCCGTCCAGATCATCATAGGCCTGACGCTCGATCTGTCGGGCCCGCTGCAACAGGGCCTTTTCCTGGCGCAGGGTATCGATCTCCCCTTCCAGCCGTTTTTTGACCTGCAGCAGCTCTTTTTTGACCCGGCTGGCTTCGTCGCTGTCATAACCGGCCAGATAACGGCCGTAATCGAACAGGGTATAGCCCCCGGCCAGCATCAGCAGGGCCGCCAGGGCCCACAGCGCCCGCGTTTTCCACGGGTGGTGAGGTTTGACCACCAGACTCATCGGTACATCCTAGGGCATCAAGCCGATTGTATTCAGTCCGGCCGTCTCATCCAGGCCGAACATGATATTCATATTCTGTACAGCCTGGCCCGAGGCGCCCTTGACCAGGTTATCGATCACGGACAGGACCACCACCGTATCACCATCGCCGGGTCGGTGCAGGGCAATCCGGCAGTGATTGGCGCCCTTGACGCTGCGCGTTTCCGGATGCGAGTCGGGCGGCAGAATATCAACAAACGGTTCACCGGCATAACGTTCGCTGTACAGCGCCTGAAGTCCTTTGGCCGGATCGCTCAACCGGGCATAAAGGGTGGCGTGAATCCCCCGAATCATCGGCGTCAGATGGGGTACAAACGTCAGCCCCACCGGGGAACCGGCTGCCCGGGTCAGCCCCTGAACGATCTCGGGCAGATGGCGATGTCCCGCCACCCCGTAGGCACGCATACTTTCGCTGGCTTCCCCCAGTAGCGCCCCGACATTGGCCTTGCGTCCGGCCCCGCTGACCCCCGACTTGGCATCGGCCACCAGTTGCCCGATGTCCACCAGCCCCTGCTCGATCAGGGGCAGAAAGCCCAGCTGGATGGCGGTTGGGTAACAGCCCGGACAGGCGATCAACCGCGCCTCACGAATCGTCTCGCGGTTTACCTCGGGCAGCCCGTAGACCGCCTCGGCCACCAGCTGCGGTGCACTGTGGGCCATGCCGTACCACTTTTCCCACTCGGCCACATCCTTGATCCGAAAATCGGCCCCCAGGTCGATGACCCGCACGCCCTTGTCCAGCAGTTCAGCGGCGGTATTCATTGCCACACCATGCGGCGTGGCAAAGAACACCACATCACACTCAGCCAGTCGGGCGGATTCGGGATCACTAAAGGCGAGATCGACATACCCCCGCAGATTGGGAAACATGTCGGCCACCGGCTGACCAGCTTCGGAGCGGGAGGTAATCAGGCGCAGCTCCACCTGAGGATGCAACGCCAGCAGCCGCAGCAACTCCACGCCCGTGTAACCCGTCCCGCCGACAATACCTGCCTTGATCATGATTCCAACCTGGTTATGCAAGGGGGGTAATGATAAGTGCTGGCGGGATAAACGAAAAGGCTGATACGTGATGAATCTCTCAACCTCGGGCGCCTTTATTCATTGCACCGGGACAAATAAAAAAGCGGCCTTGCAGCCGCTTGAGGTGATGATATTGCTCGTTATTGTTATTAAGGCTTGGCGGTTACTCCCCTAAGGGGTTTCTACCCTATTCCCCACATTTCACAAGGTCAAGGCTTTTTGCGGTTTTTTCCGCCAATTTCCTTTGCCCGGTTCCGACGGCGCGCCGGTACAGCGCCATGCTAGAATCGGTACGCATGAATTTTCAGCATCTCAAACGCACCCGGCAAAAGCTCTTTACCCTCACAAAATGGAAAGTGCGGCTGCTGTTCTGGGGCAGCGCCCTGAGTGTCGGTGCCGTGGCGGCGCTGTTTGCGCTGGCGGCGGGCGCCGCCGATGAGGCCTTTCATCACCTGCATGAGCAGCGCCCCTGGTTGACCTACCTGCTACCGCCCACCGGACTGGCACTGATCGCGTGGCTGACCCGGCGCTTTTTCCCCGGCACCGAGGGCAGCGGGATCCCCCAGGCAATTGCCGCCCTGTCGATGCGCAAGCATGCCCTGCGAAGCAAGGTACTGTCGCTGCGCGTGGCCATGGCCAAAATAGTGCTGACCACCTTCGGCCTGTTCTGCGGCGCCTCCATCGGCCGCGAAGGACCGACCGTGCATATCGGGGCCTCGCTCATGTATTCCCTGCGCCGTTTCGCTCCCATGCCGTTACGTGGCCAGGACATGCTGCGAGGGATGATCCTGGCCGGCGGTGCCGCCGGGATTTCGGCCGCCTTCAACACGCCGCTGGCCGGGATTTTGTTTGCCATCGAAGAGATGAGCCGTTCCTTTGAACAACGCAGCAGCGGAACCCTGATCATTGCCGTCATACTGGCCGGTATCACGGGGCTGATGATTCTGGGCCCCTATACCTATTTCGGCAGCACCGATGCCACGTTGCCACTATCCGGCGCCTGGCTGGCGGTGATCGTCTGCGGCGTCGTCGGGGGGCTACTGGGCGGACTGTTCGCCACGGCGCTGATTCAGGGCTCCCGCCGCGTTGCGCCCCTGGCCTGGCGTTATCCCGTGCGCGTGGCCTTCATCTGTGGTCTGATCATCAGCGTGCTGGGCTTTGTCTCCAACGGCCAGAGTTACGGTACCGGATATATCGAAGCACGGGCGCTGGTGGATGGTGGCGAGGCCTCGCTGCTGTTCCCGCTGTGGAAGCTACTGGCGACGCTCTCTTCCTATCTCAGCGGCATCCCCGGCGGGATTTTCGCACCGTCGCTCTCGGTGGGAGCCGGGCTGGGAGCGGACATCGCACTGCTGATGCCCCATCTGCCCGCGGCGGCACTGGTGATGCTCGGCATGGTCGGCTATTTTAGCGGCGTGGTGCAGACACCGATCACTGCTTTTGTCATCGTGATGGAAATGACGGACAATTCGGGTATGCTGCTGCCACTGATGGCCACGGCGCTGATCGCGCGAGGCGTATCGAGCCTGGTCTGTCCCCGGCCGATCTATATGGCCCTGGCCGAAGCCTATCTGCACAAACAGGATCCCCCGAAGGTCAAAGATGAAAACCCGTGACAAGTTAATTGCTGTATTTTTTGTTCTGCTGATCGGTGCCCTGGGCTGGATCTGGTTCAGCCCCTCCGGGCTGCAACGCGCGCCCGACATCAGCTTCAAGAATGTCGAGGGGGAATCCCTCAGCCTGCAGCAATTTCAACAACAGGGTCGGCCGGTACTGGTGACGTTCTGGGCCACCTCTTGCCCCGGTTGCATCAAGGAGATGCCACACCTGATCGAGATGTACCACGATCTGGCGCCCCGGGGACTGGAAATCATCGGGGTGGCCATGGCCTATGACCCGCCCAATCACGTGATGCGCATGCGTGAGGAAAAAAACATTCCCTATCCCATTGTACTGGATATCGACAGCACCATCGCCCGAGCTTTCGGCGAGGTTAAACTGACGCCAAGCCATTTTCTGATCAACCCCCGGGGCCGTATCGTGCATCACAAGATCGGCGAACTGGATATGGAACGGATCCGTACCCGTATCACTGCCATGCTCAACTCAAACTCTCAAGGATAACGTAACATGCTCTGGGTCAAGGCCTGGCATATCGTATTTATGGTGACCTGGTTCGCCGGCCTGTTCTATCTGCCACGCCTGTATGTCTATCACGCCCTGGCGGAGGATAGCGTCAGCCATGAGCGGTTTAAGATCATGGAACGCAAGCTGTTTTACGGCATCATGACTCCCGGGGCGGTCATTACCATTGCGCTGGGATTGTGGTTACTGGGCGATTATGCCTGGGCGGCTTATAAAGACAGCGGCTGGCTGCACGCCAAGCTGGCACTGGTCGGTATCCTGATTATCTATCATATTCACTGCGGCAAATTGCTGGTTGATTTCAAACATGACCGCAATACCCGATCGCATGTCTATTACCGCTGGTATAACGAATTTCCGGTGCTGATTTTGATTGGGGTGGTGTTACTGGCGGTGGTCAAACCTTTCTGATTTTTATTCGTCAACCTGACATTAACGTTCGAAATAGAGTGTTTCGACTTCCTGCAAATGCGCCGCGGCCCGTTGGCAACATTGCATGACTTTATCTCGTGTCAGGCCAACTTGCTGCCAGGCACTTTCCTCGATACCACTCCAGTCATCCAGCTCGCTTTCTTCAATAAAGGGTAATGAGGCGATCGCGTTGGCCACATGGACCAGCGCCACCTGGACCGGAAACAGTTTTGCCCGTCCGGGCTCATGATGGAATGCGATACATTCGCGCAGGTTGCTCGGCAACCTCCACAATTCCGCCAGCGCCTCGCCCACCTGGGCATGATCAAAACCGATCACCTCCCGTTCGGCCCGATACATCGGCAGCGGGTCCTCCACCTGCAAGGTTCGCAGCAGTGCCGAATGCATGTGTTGCGGCAACTTGTAGAACATCACCAGCTGACCAATGTCGTGCAACAGCCCGGCCAGAAACAGCGACTCGGAACGTGACGCGCTGGATGCCTCTCCCAGCTCCTGGGCCAACAGGCCACAATAGAGACTGTGATGCCAGAAATCCTGTAATGAAACCAGATCGGTCGGAATGCCATCAAACGCCCGGGTTGCGGTGGTGCCGATCACCAGATCGCGGATCTGTTGTAAACCAAGCAGGGTGACAGCGCGCGAGACCGTATCGACCCGACTGGAGAGGCCATACACCGGACTGTTGGCAATCCGTAGCAGGCGGGCCGAGAGGGAGGCATCCTGGCTGATCACCCTGCCCAGCTCCACCGCGGTACAGTCTCCCTGTTCGGCCATTTGGCTGATACGCAAAGAGACTTCCGGCAGCGACACCAGTTGCTTGATATCCCGAACCAGATCGACTGCGGTAACACTCATATATAATGGCAACAATTGCAGGCGTTGACTTTAAATATAGTCCATTTACAGGATTTCACCAGGTCACCCTGAATACTATCCCGACAGGTTTTCTGAGTTATTAAGCCTGGGAAAGCCCCCGATTGGCTCTGTCTTTGCCCGGATATTGCTGGTAAATTTAAACGACACCTTGCCCATTAATAACAATAAACGGGTTGTACTGTGAGCTTGCCAGCCGAACACCTTGCCGAAATTTACGTCGTTTACGGTTTCTCATTTCTGTTGCTCGGATTTGTCGTTTTGCTTCAGCCCAGAGAAGATCGGGCGCTGCACTTCGCACCTTATTTGTGGCTGATTGGCCTGTTCGGCCTGCTGCACGGACTGAATGAATTTCTTGACTGGTGGCAACTGGCCTATCAACCCACTCACCCGGCCATTGGCTGGCTGGATAACGGCCTGCTGCTTGTCTCCTACCTGCCACTGTTTGAGTTTGGCCGGCGCATCGGCCGCCAGTTTCGCAGTAACGATTCACAGACCGTTCTTCAACACCCTTTGCCACTTGGCCTCTATGCCGGTGCCGGGCTCGGTCTGATTCTCATCACCCTTCTGGCGAGTCAGTTATCCAGTGGTCTGGATGCCGCCATTCGGCTATCCATCGGCCTGCCCGGAGCGCTGCTCACCGGCCTGGGACTGCTGGGATACTTGCGCGTGCATCATCACAGCCTGACTCAGATGCAGGCGGGCTGGACACTCAAATTGACCGCCTATGGATTCATGGCCTATGGCTTACTGACCGCTCTTTTCATCAGCGATCCGCGAATTGGTCTGGTACTGCCCACGCAAGCCTTGTTTCTGGAAGTGACCGGCACACCGGTACAACTGTGGCGCGCACTGACCGCCATCATTATCACGCTAGGCCTCGGGCTGTTTTTGCGCGGCATCAATAACGACAGTCGTCAGCGTGAGAATCAAACCACCCGCCGTTATCTCGAGCTCAACAGTCAGCTGGAACAGCGTATCCAGTCCCGCACTCGACAGTTGCAGGAGGTCAACGACCAGCTCAATGAAGTGATCGAGGAGCAACGTGCCACGGAACAGTCCATGCGCAAGAGTGAGCAGGATCTGAACCGGGCCCAGGCGATCGCCCGCATCGGCAGCTGGACCCTCGATGTCAAACAAAACCGACTGGAATGGTCCGACGAAACCTATCGTATTTTCGGTATACCGAAAGGCAGGTCACTCAACTACGAGATTTTTCTGGATGCCGTGCATCCCGAAGATCAGGAAATGGTCAATCGAAACTGGCAGGCCGCACTGGCCGGCGGTGATTATGAAGTGCAGCACCGGATTATCATCCATGACCGAGTCAAATGGGTGCGTGAGAATGCGGAACTGGAGTTCGACGATCAGGGCGAGCTGGCCTACGGCATCGGCACGGTGCAGGACATTACCGACCGGGTCGAGGCACAGCTGGCGCTGGAGCAGGCACTGGTAGAACTGCGCCAGTCGGAACAGACCCAGCGTGAACTGCGTCTGGTGGCCGAGCGCGAGCAGGGACGTATGGCCGCGCTTCTTTCCGCGATGAATATCGGGATTCTATTTGAGGATCGAAATCGCGTTGTGGAATACGTTAATCCGGCATTTCGTGCCATGTGGGCTATCCCCGACAGCGAGGTGCTGGAAAACCGCGAAACCATCACGGTCCTGGAGCAGTCCACTCACCGCTTCGCGCGCCCCGATCATGCTTCTAAATATGTCCTGCAGGTACTCGATACTCACGAGATCAGCGAGCGCTTCGAACTGGACCTGTACGATGGACGGGTTCTGACCCAGATTTCCTATCCGGTACTCGATAATGATGAGCGGGTGCTGGGCCGGCTCTGGATCTATGAGGACATCACCAACGAACGCCAGACCGCCCAGCAACTACTCTATCTGGCCCAGCGGGATCCCCTGACTGGTCTCTACAACCGCCACCGTTTTCAGGAGCAGCTGGAACAATCCATCATTAATGCCCAGCGGAATAACGCCCGCTTCGCCCTGTTCTATTTTGATCTGGATGAATTCAAATACATTAACGATACCTTCGGTCACAGTGCCGGTGACTCGGTACTCATTCGTATCGCCAACGAGGTTCAGGCTCTGGTACGCGGCGGCGAAACCCTGGCCCGACTCGGCGGGGATGAATTCGCCCTGCTGACCGCGCTGCAACAGAACAACGATATCAGTGCTCTGGCCAGTCGTATCGTCAGTGCCGTTTCCTCCCTACCCTTTCGCTTTCGGGGACGTCATCTGCGCATGACCACCAGCCTGGGCGTGGCGGTATTTCCGGATCACGGCCTGGATACCGAAGATCTCGTCGCCCGCGCCGACGCCGCCATGTATCAGGCCAAAAGCCAGGGTAAAAACACCTGGGCCATCTACGATGCCGACCGGGATACCTCGCAGGCGATGGTGGAACGCCTGACATGGAACCAGCGTATCGTGCAGGCGATGGAGAAGGATTTACTGGAATTGCACTATCAGGGAATCTATCACACCAGCGACAGCAGTATCAGCCACCTCGAGGCACTGGTGCGCATGCGCGATCCCCTCAATCCCGAGCAACTATATATGCCGGGTCAATTTATCCCGATCGCTGAAAAATCCGGCACGATCGTCGATCTGGATCGCTGGGTCATCAAGCGGGTGGTACGAATACTCTCGGAGCTGCCACACCTGCCAGCTATCGCCGTTAACGTCTCCGGCCGCACGTTCGACGATCCCAGTTTGCCGCAATATATCCGCAACCTGCTCAGAGAATATGAGCTGGATCCGCAGCGACTGATTATCGAGCTAACGGAGACTGCGGCCGTTACCGACATGCAGGATGCCCAGGCCTTCATCGAAGCCATGCACCGCGCCGGTTGCCGCGTAGCGCTGGACGATTTTGGCAGCGGCTTTTCCACCTTTACCTATCTCAAACATCTGGGCGTGGAAATTCTCAAGATCGACGGCCAATTTATCAGCGACTTACCCAACAATGCGGAGAACCAGGCTTTTGTCAAAGCCATGGTGGGCGTTGCCCGCGGCCTGCACAAGATCTGTATCGCCGAGTTTGTCGAAGATGCTGCCACGCTGGAAATGATTCGGGATATCGGTGTCGATATGGCCCAGGGCTACTATCTGGATCGTCCCGATCCCGAGCATCCGGCGCTCACGAAAACCGGGGACAAAAAATAACCCGGACTCCCTGCGGCCATCATGGCCGGAAAGAGCCCGGGTCTGTCGCCACAAGCGACGGCGAATTTAACTTTTGTGAAATTCCTTGAATGCCTTGATCAGCTCAACCGGCTTCTTTTTCTT
Source organism: Thiohalophilus sp. (assembly GCF_031581315.1). Lineage (GTDB taxonomy): Bacteria > Pseudomonadota > Gammaproteobacteria > UBA6429 > Thiohalophilaceae > Thiohalophilus. The sequence goes on along the minus strand of NZ_JAVLAZ010000017.1, from coordinate 16,532 downwards.
GTTATCGCTATTAAGGACATAAATGACGGTTTCGCCCTTCGGCCCGGAGGCGATCTCGGTATAAAAATAGGCCGCATGCCCGGTATCACGCACGGCTTTCATATCCTGATAGTTATCGAAAACATAAATCCGGCCGTGACGATACATTTCGCCATAAAAATTCTCGCTCTGGCGCTTGCCATCATAAATTTCCACGGACGGGATGCCACTGCGTTTTTTCTTGTCTTCGCCAGTCAATCCAAAGACGATCGTTTCCCCATTGGGGCCGGCGCCGATCCGGGTCAGGCGATAAGAGGTTTCACCGTTTTGCATAAACCCGGCAAACGTCTCTTTGTCATAGAAAATATGGATACGGCCGTGTTCGTGGACTTCCAGCAGAAGATCATCTTTTTCCGCCGTGGTGGTATTGGCGGCACAGGCGGCCATCGACAATGCGGCGACAACCAGCAGCAGCCGATTGATTTGTTTGGACAAAATAGCGATCATGATACTTGCTCCCGTAACGGTTTTTTTACATTCGGATTTCGGGAGATAATACGATGAGTTCTTGACAGTTCTGTTACATTGCAAAGATTAATATTTCATGACACCCAAAGACGATCTGATTCGCCACTATCGCTGGCTGCGCCAGTACGGCATTAACGATTCACACAGTGGCAATGCCTCTGTGCGCGAGGGCAACACCATCTGGGTCACGCCCACCGGCGCCTGCGCGGATACCCTCGAACCGGATCAGCTCATTGCCTGTGATATCGACGGCACACTGGGAGACGGTGCCTCACTGGATGCCCGGCTGCATGTGATGATCTATCAGAAAAATGAACAGACCCGCGCGGTGCTCCACGGTCACGGCGCACACACCGTCGCCCTCACGCTTAACGGCAAGGATTTCACGCCACCGGATTTTGAAGGCAGTTATTATTTCGGCACGGTACCGGTATTGAATATTGCCTACGAGAACTACCTGGCCGAAGCACCGGAGCAGGTCTCCGACACGCTGGCGGAACACAAAATCACCGTGGTCCGCGGCCACGGCGTCTACGCCCAGGCCGATACCATCAACCTGGCCTACAAATGGAACTGCTCACTGGAACTGTCCGCCAAAACCGCCTGGCTGGCCCAACTGGCCGGCACCCTGCCCGGCCAAGACCGGCGTTATTGCTGATGTACTCTGGGATTAAAACGCGGAGTTCGCG
>NZ_JAVLAZ010000017.1:13890-15236 GCF_031581315.1 Thiohalophilus sp. | reverse complement strand
CGCGAACTCCGCGTTAAATAACCTGCATTGGAAAATTGAGTAAGCAGTAAATACTAGATTTCGATCATTTCGAAGTCTTCCTTGCCCACACCGCATTCGGGGCACTGCCAGTCTTCGGGGATGTCTTCCCAGCGGGTCCCGGGGGCGATACCTTCTTCGGGCAGGCCCTGCTCTTCATCGTAGATAAAGCCGCAAACGACACACATGTATTGCCTGTATTCCATGATAACCACTACATCGTTGACTGTTTGAATCGGGTATTATCGCATTTTAGCCGGCCAATAGGAATCGGTTGAATTGTCCGTGCTAGACTCCATGTCGTTGGATTACAGTCATTTTTACTCAGGTTGTTATTATGTCCGAGTCTCCGATCCCCGTGGTGATGTGCTTCTCCGGGCTGGATCCCACCGGTGGTGCCGGTGTCCAGGCCGATATCGAGACCCTCGCCAGCATGGGTGGCCATGCCGCGCCAATCATTACGGCACTGACCGTGCAGGATACCCGGTCGGCCCGCCGGTTTGAGGCGGTAGACCCCATGCTGCTGATCGAGCAGGCGCGTGGGGTGCTCGAAGATATGCCCGTCGCCGCGTTCAAGCTGGGCATGCTCGGCAGCGTCGAGGTCATCGAGGCAATCCATTCGATCCTGGCGGACTACCCGGATATCCCACTGGTACTGGACCCCGTGCTGGCCGCCGGCGGTGGCGGGGAGCTGGCTGACGATCCCATTATCAACGCCATGAAAACCCTGCTGATGCCGCAAACCACGGTTTTGACCCCCAACAGCGAGGAAGCCCGGCGCCTCGCCCCCGAAGCGGACAGCCTGGCCGCCTGCGGCCAGGAATTACTGGATATGGGCCCCGAATACGTACTCATCACCGGCGGCCACGAACCGGGCCCGCATATCGACAACATGTTGTATGCCAATCATCGCCAGCTGGAAACCTTCAGCTGGGATCGCCTGCCCCATTCCTATCACGGCTCGGGCTGCACCCTCGCCTCGGGCATCGCCGGGCTGCTCGCCCAGGGACTGGACCCCTTCGCGGCGATACACGAGGCCCAGGAGTTCACCTGGCACGCTCTGCAACAGGGCTTTCGCCCCGGCATGGGCCAGCACGTCCCCAACCGATTGTTCTGGGCCCGGGGCGACGACGAATAATGCGGGATACCCGTCTGCAAGGGCTGTATGCTGTCACCGACGGCCGGCTCACGGGCGAGTCGCTGTTCGAGGCCGTGCAGGCCGCCCTGGCCGGCGGGGTCAGGATCGTGCAGTACCGCGACAAATCCGGGGAGACACAACGCCGTCATGACGAAGCGGCCCGACTGGCCCATCTGTGCCATGAACAGGG
>NZ_JAVLAZ010000017.1:12203-13790 GCF_031581315.1 Thiohalophilus sp. | reverse complement strand
GTCAACGCCCTGTTCGGCCAGGACGACATCAAAGCCGCCGCCCGCCGCTTGAGCCGCTGCTTCGACTGAAGCACTTTTCTAATCCAGCGTATTCAACGCGGAGTTCGCGGAGGCGCAGAGGCGCGGAGAAAAAGCTTTTTTCCCTCCTGAATAACCGTTGCTGCAAACTTCAGTTGTGAGCAAGCCCGATATTCCGGGCCGGATCATTAGTAATAATTCTCATACTCCGCGCCTCTGCGCCTCCGCGTCCTCTGCGTTTATTTCCCAGTCACCTCACTATTACCGGCCCTGTCGCCCGATGCCTGATTTGGTTATCATTCTGACCTTGTTATCAAATTTGTCATTCTCGAATCATTGAAGGAATCGCGTTATGTCCCGTTCGCATGATCTGTTTGTTGCCGCCCAGAAACACATCCCCGGCGGGGTGAATTCCCCGGTCCGCGCCTTCAAGGGCGTCGGCGGCGATCCGTTGTTTTTCAAGCGGGCCGAAGGGGCCTATATGTTTGACGAGGACGACAACAAGTTCATCGACTATGTTGGTTCCTGGGGGCCGATGATCGTCGGCCACAACCATCCCGAGGTGATTAAGGCGGTCGAGGCGGCACTGCACAACGGCATGAGTTTCGGTGCCCCCACCGAACTGGAAACACAGATGGCCGACAAGGTCTGCGAGCTGGTGCCCTCGGTGGAGATGGTACGCATGGTCAACTCCGGCACCGAGGCGACCATGTCGGCGCTGCGTGTGGCGCGCGGCTTTACCGGGCGGGACAAGATCGTCAAGTTCGAGGGCAACTATCACGGCCACTCCGATTCGCTGCTGGTCAAGGCCGGTTCCGGGGCGCTCACCCTGGGCGTGCCCACCTCGCCCGGCGTGCCCGCCTCGCTGGCCGAGCATACCCTCACTCTCACCTACAACGACAGCGAGCAGGTGCGGGAAACCTTCGACAAACTGGGTGATGAGATCGCCGCCATCATTGTCGAACCGGTGGCCGGCAACATGAACTGTGTCCCACCGGTGGATGGCTTCCTGCAAACCCTGCGGGAAGTGTGCGACCAGCACGGCAGTGTGCTGATCTTCGACGAGGTCATGAGCGGCTTTCGCGTGGCCCTCGGTGGCGCCCAGGAATACTTCGGCGTCACCCCCGATATGACCACCCTGGGCAAGGTCATCGGCGGCGGCATGCCGGTGGGTGCCTTCGGAGGCAAGCGCGAGCTCATGGAACAGGTTGCCCCGCTGGGGCCCATCTATCAGGCAGGAACCCTCGCCGGTAATCCAATGGCCATGGCCGCCGGTCTGACCACCCTGAACCTGATCAGCCAGCCCGGATTCTTTGAACGCCTCGGTCAGCGGGTCGATCAGCTGACCGGCGGACTGCGCCAACGTGCGAAGGCCAGTAACATCCCGTTGACCACCAACCAGGCCGGCGGCATGTTCGGCTACTTCTTCAGTGAAGAGGAGACCATCACCCGCTTCGATCAGGTCAGCCACTGTGACATGGAACGCTTCAAACGCTTCTTCCACGGCATGCTGGAACAGGGCATTTACCTGGCCCCGGCCGCGTTTGAAACCGGCTTCGTCTCCGCCGC
>NZ_JAVLAZ010000017.1:0-12103 GCF_031581315.1 Thiohalophilus sp. | reverse complement strand
CTATGTCGATGGCCAGTTTTGTTCACTTATTCGAATGGTTGAGTCAGCATCCGGTCAGTGCGGCCCTGCTGGTCTTTGTCATTGCGCTGAGCGAATCGCTGGCGTTCGTCGGGTTGATCGTGCCGGGCATTTTTTTCATGGTGGTGTTTGGCGCCCTGGTGACTACCGGCTACCTGGACTACGGCTGGACCGTCACTGCCGCCATACTTGGCGCTATTACCGGCGACGGTATCAGCTACTGGCTGGGCCAGCGTTATCACAAACAACTCTATAACTTCTGGCCGTTTCGCAACCGGCCTGGCTTGCTGAAACGTGGTGAGGCGTTTTTCCATCGTCACGGAGGCAAAAGCATACTCCTGGGACGCTTTGTTGGCCCGCTGCGTCCGGTGATCCCCGCCATTGCCGGGATGCTTGCCATGCCACGCCAACGATTCATTCTGACCAACGTCGGTTCTGCCCTGTTATGGGGACCCATCGTATTGTTGCCCGGCATGGCCTTCGGTCTGTCCCTGGAGCTGGCTGCGGAGTTTGCCGGGCGTCTTTCTCTGTTGCTGATCATTGTGCTGGTACTGCTGTGGCTGGCCTTCTGGCTCATTCGCCAGCTCTATTACTTTCTGGTACCGCGCACCGATACTCTGTTCAGTTATGTCATTAACTGGATCAACCGGCACCCCTTGATAGGCCGGGTGCCAGCGGCCCTGATCGATCCCCGTCATCCCGAAATGCGAATCCTGACGCTGTTGGCGTTAATGCTATTAGCGGCTGCTGTTGCCTTTACTGCACTGTCACAATTTCTGACGCAACATTCGCTGATTCTCGGATTGAATGATCTGATCTATTTTCAGTTACAACAACTACATAACCCGCCCTTTGATCGGGTAATGTTATTTTTCAGCCACCTGGGCAATGAACTGTTTCTCGCCACACTAACCCTGATCCTGTTTGTCTGGACGGCACTGTATCGCAACTGGCTGGCCGGCTGGCATCTTCTGGCGGCACTGGCCTTGCCATTGATTGTGGTCCACACCCTGCAACTGTTATTTGATGTCCCCCGCCCGGATATTACCGCCAGTATTTCCAGCCTGGAGTTTCCAGGTGCCCACATTACCATTGCTACGTCGGTATACGGCTTTATCGCTGTCATGTTGACCCGCAACATGCCAACAATGTTGCGCATCAGCGTTTATGTTATCAGTGCTTCACTGGTGCTGTTGATCGCCTTTGCCCGTCTCTATCTTGGCATCCACTGGCTGAGTGATGTCCTGGGTGGAATATTACTGGGGCTGATATGGGTCGGTTTTCTGGGCATCGGCTATCGACGCCATATCGGTTTACCCCCCTTACCACTCAAAACTCTGAATTACCCCATCCCGCTGATCCTGATCCTGCTGGTAACCTATCCACTAAGTCAGTTAGACAAAGGGCTCCCGGCCGCCGTCGAAACAACCCGGTATTACCGTCTGGGGATGACAGGCTGGCAACAAACCGGTTGGCAGGCGCTGCAGCAGTATCGTTCTGATCTGCTGCAGCAGCAAAAATACCCGCTGAACCTGCAATGGGCCGCGCCCCGGAAAACGATAATCACCACTTTGGAAGAGCTCGGCTGGCAGCAACCCGACGAGCGCCGTTGGCGCGGCTGGTTACAGCCATCCACGCAAATCGAGAAGTTGCCTGTGATTCCGCATCTGCATGAAGGGCGCTATGAAAATCTGCTCTTTGTGCGGTTCAACAATCAAACGCAACAACTGTTAACCGTACGCCTGTGGCAATCAGATCTGTTTGTACAACATAATGGCCAGGAAGTCCCGTTGTGGATCGGCGAGGTTGCCTATCTGGAAACGGTTCGTATCGGGCCTCTCAAGTATCTTAAAACAGCAGACGATTTCAATCGGGCCCTGAAAAACTTTCTCGCTGTTCTGACAACCCGGGTCCTGACAACCCATCACGAAGCAGGCGAGTTTCAGATTATCTTGCTGAGGGGAAAAACGGGACAGGAAGCGGACGCTAAATAACCCCGGATTGAAACATAAATATCAGGACTGCTGTTTCAATACCGTGGCAACTTCAGTGAGCTTCTGGCTGGCATTATCGACACTGAGTAAACGCTGTTTGACTTCCATATCCAGCGGCAATAATTCTATCAGGCGCGAGGCTACCCAATCCTCATCATTCAGGTGTTTCTCCAGCGTTGAATAGGGGGGCTCCAGCTGGCTCAGAATATTGTCCAGTATACGGGCCAGGTACTGTTGAGCATCGGGCAGTGAACCACCGATAATTTCCGGCAATAGTTCCACCTCGGCCTGAATGGACTGGTCCTTGTTTATCTGGCGGGACAGGATACTGAAACGCTGCTCACCTTCGAGCGTCACGCCCAGCATGCCATCCGGGCGGCGATTCCAGTACCGAATCTTGCACAGTGTACCGACATTCCAGGTTTCCGCTGCCTTGCCGACTTCCTGACCCTGTTGAATCAATACGACCCCAATCCCGCAATCCGTACGCAGACACTGACTCACCATATCCAGATAACGCGGCTCGAAAATACGTAGTGGTAATACACCACCGGGAAACAAAACGGTGTTCAGGGGAAACAGGGGAATCGTAACTTTCATCGGTATACCACCGGTCATACAACTCATTCGGGGACAGGGTCGCCCCACGAGCGGATCAGGGACTGCTCAATACCCAGGTGCTCGAGAATCCGGGCAACAACGAAATCGACCAGGTCAGAAACACTCTGTGGCTGATAATAAAACCCGGGATTGGCCGGCATAATAGTGGCGCCAGCGCGGGACAAACGTAACATATTCTCCAGATGGATCACCGACAGGGGCATTTCCCGTACCACCATGATCAATTTGCGCTGCTCTTTGAGCATCACGTCCGCGGCCCGTTCGATCAGGTTATCACTATTGCCATTAGCCACCGCCGCCAGCGTGCCGGTCGTGCAGGGGCATATCACCATGTGACCGGCATTATGGGAACCACTTGCGATAGGCGCGGTCCACTGCTCTTTGCCAAAGACCGTCAGCAAATGCGGATCAGCCTGGTAATAGTTGGTAAACCAGGCCTGCATATCTGCCGGCCGGGCGGGGATATCCAGTTCACTTTCCATTTGCAGTACCATCTGCGCCGCTTTGGAAACCAGCAGATACACGGGTTGTTGCTTGTCCAGCAGACACTGCAGAAGGCGCAGGGCATAAGGCGCCCCCGAGGCGCCGGTCATGGCCAGTATCACAGGGCGTTTAACCGATTCGGACATAATTATCAGCCTTGATATTTATTGGATATACTCGCCCTGTTGCAGGCGCTCCAGCAGTCGCTGATGCAAATTCTCAAACCCGCCGTTACTCATGATCAACACATGCGTGTCGCCATCAATCTGTTCCAGGATAGATTCAAGAATCGCCTCGGTACTGTCGGCCATGCTAACTGGCAACGTGGCCTGATCTAATATAGCAGCCATATCCCATGACAAACCAGCCGGGCGCAAAACAATTGCCCTGTCCGCCTGTGCCAGTGCCGCCGGCAACGCCTCGCGCTGTACCCCCAGACGCATGGTATTGGAACGCGGCTCCAGCACGGCGATAATCGGTGCCTTGCCCACATGACGGCGCAAACCGTTGAGCGTGGTGGCAATCGCGGTAGGATGATGGGCAAAATCGTCATACACCGTCACACCATTGACCTTGCCGCGAATCTCCATACGCCGTTTGATATTGCGAAAATCACTCAGCGACTCAATGGCCAGTCCGGCCGGTACCCCGGCATGTCGCGCCGCGGCAATCGCCGCCAGTGCGTTTTCCACATTATGTTGACCGAACAGCGCCCATTCGACCTGCCCCATGACCCGGTCCTGAAATTGCACCTCAAATGCCGATCCATCTTCGTGGATCAGATTGGCTGACCAGCCATCACCATGATTTATGGACTCCACTGGTGACCAGCAGCCCATGGCCATCACCTCCTGCAATGCCGGGCTTGCGTGGTTGGCAATGATCAGCCCATTGCCTGGCACGGTACGGACCAGATGATGAAACTGGGTCTGGATGGCGGCCAGATCAGGGAAGATATCCGCATGATCATATTCCAGGTTATTCATGATCAGGGTACGCGGACGGTAATGGACGAACTTGGAACGCTTGTCGAAAAAGGCGGTATCGTATTCGTCGGCCTCCACCACGAAAAACGGTGCCTGCCCGATGCGACTGCTGACGCCAAAGTTGGCCGGCACACCGCCGATCAAAAACCCGGGTTCAAGATTATTCGCCTGGAGCATCCAGGCTAGCATACTGGCGGTGGTACTTTTGCCATGGGTTCCGGCCACCCCCAGTACCCAGCGTGATGAAAGAACATGTTGCGACAGCCACTGTGGCCCTGACGTATAGGGAATATCCCTGTCGAGGATATATTCGACTGCCGGATTACCCCGTGACAGCGCGTTACCGATGACGACACAATCCGGACGGGGCTCAAGATGCTCTGGCGTATAACCTTCCATCAGCGTAATCCCCTGCTCTTCGAGCTGGGTGCTCATGGGAGGATAAACATTGGCATCGGAACCGGTCACCGTGTAGCCCAGCTGACGGGCTAAAATAGCGATGCCGCCCATAAACGTGCCGCAGATACCGAGAATATGAATATGCATGCCTGCCCCTGTGTCTTTCCGGATCAACTTCAGTTCACCTCTGGCAGCAGTGTATTGAACGCCGCCAGCCCCAGAATCAGGTAACCGATCGCGATGATAACACCGGTCAGCCGATGAACCGACAGGGCATGAGTAAGAATGTGTCCGACAATCACCAGGCTCCAGATTTGCATCGCCATGATGATCAGTGATGCCATAGTAAAGTTCTGCGGATTCTGGCGAGTAATAAAATCCAATGGCAACATCAACGCCGAGAGAATAATCCCGGTTCCGGTCAATGCCGTCAACGTCTGAATGATTCGTGCACGATACCCGAATAATGCCAGCAAACCGGCCGTCATGGATAACATAAGCAGGGTATGCAGCAGGAGGATGCCGGCCAGCTGCCCGATAGTTACCCCGGGTAACAACAGATTGATTCGCAGATTGTCGACAGCATAGCCGAGGACCAGCAACAATAGCAGCAGTAGTGGTGAATAGGGGACATCCTCCGGCCCCTTGCGCAGCAGGCAGATTTCCCAGAAACGCGCCACCAGCGGTCTGGCATAGGCCCATAACCGGTTATTCATTACAACCATCCGTTTTGCGTCTGTTATCTGCGTGTAGCGGCATTTGATTCAGTGGATAATATCGGGTGGAACTGGTAGTGTCATCACCCATGTCAAATTACCAATATATCGAGACTATACCGCAACTTGAAGCGGCCTGCGAAACCCTTCGCCTCAGCCCGGTGCTGGCGCTGGACACCGAGTTCATGCGCGAAAAAACCTATTACGCCCGGCTTTGTCTCATTCAGATTGCCAGCGAGGATCAGGTTTACATTCTCGACCCGCTGCGCCTTGAACATCTGCAACCCCTGTTTGAATTATTATATGATCCGGCTATTCTCATACTCCTGCATGCCGGTCGTCAGGACCTGGAGTTGTTCTACGACCTGACCGGCAGGATCCCCGCACCGGTGTTCGATACCCAGATTGCCGCAACACTACTGGGTTTTGCCGATCAGATCGGTTATGGCGCGCTGGTTGAAAAAGTCCTCGGCGTACAACTGGACAAATCTCACGCCCGGACCGACTGGGCCCAGCGCCCGCTCTCTGAAAAGCAGCTGGCTTATGCCGCCGATGATGTGGTCTACCTGATGCAGCTCTATCCGGAAATTGACCGTCGCCTGAAAAAGCTTGGCCGCGAAGCGTGGCTGACAGAGGATTTTGCCGCCCTCTCCGATCCCGGATTGTACCAGAACGACCCGGCACAAAGCTGGCAACGGGTCAGTGGTCATGGCCGACTGAAGCCACGACAACTGGCGGCTTTGCAGGGGCTGGCCACATGGCGCGAACAACGCGCCCAGCAACTGGACAAGCCCCGTAAATGGATACTGAGTGACGATGTGCTGTTGAACCTTGCACAACGGTTACCTGACAAGCCCGACAAACTGGCCGCCATTCGCGGGCTGCCCGAATCGGTTGTACGGGATTACGGCGATCAGCTCCTCGAAGCAATCCGGCAGGCTCGTACTCTGCCCGAGTCCGAACTCCCGCAAACACGGGATCGATTTATTCCCGATCGCGATCAGGAATTACTCATCGACAGTCTCCTGCTCTACCTCAAGTATCTGGCTTACAACAGCCAGATCAGCCCGGCAACACTCGCCAACCGCAAGGAAATTGAACGCCTGGTCAGAGGCGAACGTGAGCTGGCGCTACTCAAGGGCTGGCGCGAGCATATTGCCGGCCAACCAATGCTCGACATGCTGGAAGGCAAAACGTTTATTCAAATCCATAATGGACAGCTACAAATCCAGAACGCAAACTGAATCCCGCTGGCAACGACATTGCGCCCCGGGTTACATTCTCAGCCTGCAAGCCACCTGTCCTTACTGGTTGCCCGACCATGCCCTTGCCCTATAAACAAAACAATCACTTCCACTGGCATACCGGGTGCCGGTTTTCCTTGCTTGTGGACGGGGAGCAATACTTCCCGACGATGCTGGCGGCGATTGATCAGGCAAAGTATTTTATTTTGCTGGAACTTTATCTGGTGGAATCCGGGCATGTAACCCGCCATTTTATCAAAGCCCTGATCAGAGCTCGCCAGCGTGGCGTGGTTGTTTATCTGTTACTGGATGATTACGGCTGCCGGTTTCTGGAACCGCTGGACCGGGAGATTCTGCTGGCCCAGGATATCAAGCTGGTCTTTTACAACCCGTTTGATTACCGGCGCTTCTATCGCAGCCTGCGCCGTGACCACCGCAAGCTACTACTGGTTGACGGCGTCACAGGCTTCACTGGTGGCACCGGCCTGAGTGACGCCTTTGCCCCGCCGTTCGTGCCGCAACAGGCCTGGCATGAGGTAATGGTACAGATTGAGGGTCCGGTGGTGGCTGACTGGGAACAGGTCTTTTCCCATACCTGGCAAACCGTAACCGGTCAATTACCGGATTTTCCCGCTTACAGCAAACAGCAATACAGCCCGGGGCAATCGGGTCGCGTGGCACTCTCCGCCGGATTATCACTGCAGGAAATCAAACGAGCCTTTATCAAACAGGTCCGCCATGCCAGCCAACGCGTCTGGTTGACCACGCCCTACTTCATTCCCTCACTCAAGATTCGTCGTGCCCTGATTCGTCGCGCCAGGGCCGGTGTCGATGTCAGACTGCTGCTGCCCGGCCCCCTGAGCGATCATCCCTGGGTATCCCATGCCGCGCGTGGATTTTATCATCGCTTATTACGGCACGGCATCCGGATATTTGAATACCAGCCTCGCTTTACCCATGCCAAGATCGGGCTGTGTGATGACTGGTGCACGATCGGTTCCAGCAATCTGGACCGCTGGAACCAGCGTTGGAACCTGGATGGGAACCAGGAAATCGATGCCCCGGATTTCGCCGCACAGGTGGCACAATTATTTGAGACTGACTTTGCACAGAGCCGGGAAATCACACTCGATGACTGGCTGGCCCGTTCAAGAGTCCAACGGCTGCAGGAATGGCTGGCCGCCCGACTGGTTATGCTGATCGAGCTTGTCGCACGCCGTTATCGAAAATAATCGGGTATGAGACATAAAAAAGGGGGCCGAAGCCCCCTTTTTTACCTAGCGCCGCCTTCTGGCGCTTTTCTTTTTGGCTTTCTTCTTCGCCTTTTTCTTGGCGACCTTTTTCTTGGCGGCCTTCTTCTTCGCCACCTTCTTCTTGGCTACCTTTTTCTTGGCGGCCTTCTTCTTTGTGGCTTTCTTTTTACTACTGCTCTTCTTGGCAGCCGTCTTTTTCTTTGTCGTCTTCTTCTTGGTGCCGGTTTTCTTCTTCGCGGCAGTCTTTTTCTTCGCGGCCTTCTTCTTGCTTGCCGCCTTCTTCGCCGCCGGTTTGGCTGCGGCGGTTTCCGTACCCGGCAGACTGGCAAGAATACGCTCTACCGCGGCGAAAATATCGCTGATTTCACCCACACCCTGAACGGTACGCAGCTTGCCCTGACGGCGATAGTAATCAACCAGCGGGGCGGTCTGCTCCTGATAAACATCCAGACGCTTGCGAATGGTCTCCTCGTTATCATCTTCGCGCTGGGTCAGTTTGCCACCACACTTGTCGCAAACCCCTTCAATCCGCGGCGGGGAGAAATAGATATTGTACATCTGACCGCAGGAGCTGCAGGTACGGCGACCGGTCAGGCGTTTGACCAGCACATTCATGTCCACGTCGATCAGCAGACTAACCTGCAACGGCTTGCCCATGTCCCCGAGCAACTGATCGAGGGACTCGGCCTGGGCTGTATTGCGCGGGAAACCGTCCAGGATGAAGCCCTTGTCGGTATCCGGTCGCGACAGACGTTCGCGAATCATGCCCAGTACGATGTCATCGGAGACCAGCTGTCCCGCATCCATCGCGGCCTTGGCCTGCATACCCAGCGGTGTTCCCTTGGAGACCGCCTCACGCAGCAGATCCCCGGTTGAAATCTGCGGTATGCCATATTTTTCTACCAGCAGTTTGGCCTGGGTGCCTTTGCCACCACCCGGCGCACCAATTAGTACGATTCTCATTGTTTTCTATACTCCGTTGGCTGTATTTGTCATGAGTGCGGCTTGCACTGAAAATTCTTGTCGTTAACAGACTGCTGTCTGTATGCACATGTTGATTAAAACTAATCCCTGACATGGGTCAAGTCAATGTGAATCCGCCGCAATTTTGACCACTTTGACTAACTCAACAACGGCGCGATCACCAGGCTGACAATCGCCAGTACGTTGATCAGGATGTTCATTGAAGGCCCGGAGGTGTCCTTGAACGGATCGCCCACCGTATCTCCCACGATGGCGGCCTTGTGATTGTCGGATCCCTTGCCGCCCAGTTCGCCGCCTTCGATATACTTCTTGGCGTTATCCCAGGCACCGCCGGCATTGGACATCATCAGCGCCAGCAGCACGCCGGTAACCAGGGCCCCACCCAGCATGCCACCCAATGCCTCGGGGCCGATCAGAAAGCCGACCAGTGGCGGAGCGGCGACCGCCATGCCGCCAGGCAGTAGCATCTTGCGCAGGGCGGCATCGGTGGCAATCGTAATGCAACGGTCCGTATCCGGTTTGGCGGTACCTTCCATCAATCCCGGGATGTCCCGGAACTGGCGCCGAATCTCCTGAATCATCGTATAGGCCGCATCGCCCACCGCCGTCATGGTCATGGACGTGACCAGAAACGGGAAAATCCCGCCAATGAACATACCTACCAGCACCTCTGGCTGGGCCAGCTGCAGATTGAAATCGGGCAGGTTATGGGAGACCGTCTGGATATAGGCGGTAATCAGCGTCAGTGCCGCCAGCGCCGCCGCGCCAATCGCAAAACCCTTGCCGATAGCCGCTGTGGTGTTGCCCACCCGATCCAGCGCATCGGTAATCTCGCGGGTTTCCTCGCCCAGTTCTGCCATTTCAGCGATGCCGCCGGCGTTATCCGCCACCGGTCCGTAGGCATCGATGGCCATGGTCATGCCGACGGTGGCCAGCATGCCGACGGCGGCGATCCCCACGCCGTACAAACCGACCCAGTGGCTGGCCAGGTAGATAATCAGCGCAATGCTCAGTACCGGAAACAGGACCGAACGAAATCCGGTCGCCAGGCCGGTGATGATCACCGTAGCCGCACCGGTTTGGGACGCCTCGGCCAGATGCCGCACCGGCCGGCCGGCGGTGTAATATTCGGTAGACAGGCCGATCACCATGCCGCCGGCGGCACCCAGCAACACACAAAACCAGACGTCGATATGGACCCCCAGTGCGCTAATCACCAGCCAGGCGCCAAGCATGAACAGCATGGCGGTACCCAGCAGAGAGTAGCGAATCGCCTGCTGCGCCCCGCGGTTCTGGTACAGACGCATTACCGCAATCCCGACCAGTACGCACAACAGTCCCATGCTGGATAATGCCAGCGGCAGAAACATCAACGTCGCCTGGGAACCCAGCCGGGTCAGCGCGGCCTCTGACATCACCGCCGCCAGCGCCAGAGTGGCGATCATCGCCCCGCAATAGGATTCAAAAATGTCCGAGCCCATGCCGGCCACATCACCAACATTGTCGCCCACATTATCGGCGATAACACCAGGATTGCGCGGATCATCTTCGGGGATGCCGGCCTCGAATTTCCCCACCAGATCCGCGCCCACGTCGGCCGATTTGGTGAAAATGCCGCCCCCGACACGGGAGAACAGAGCCACCGAAGACGCCCCCATACCGAAGCCATGAATCACATGCGAGCCCGCGGGATCGCCACCGTAGGCCACAAACAACCCCCCAAGACCAATCAGTCCCAGCGCTGCAACCGTCAGCCCCATGACCGCCCCGCCGGAGAAGGCGACGCTCAGGGCCCGGCCGGCGCCGACCGTATTGGCAGCGTGGGTGGTGCGCACATTGGCGTAGGTTGCAGCCTGCATGCCGATATAACCGGCGCCGGCCGAACAGAGCGCGCCAACCACAAAGGAGATCGTGGTACCCACCCCGAGATAAACATACAGGAGTATCGCGACCACCACGGAAAACAGGGTCAGCTGCAGGTATTCCCGGCGCAAAAACACCATGGCACCACGATGGATTTCTCCCGCGATCTCCCGCAGGCGACCATCACCGGTCGGATAGCGACTGATGCGATAAAAAACCAGTAGTGCGGCCGCCAGGCCGAAAATGCCGATGATCGGTGGTACCCAGATAAGTGACGACATACCTGCCTCCTATTCTATTTAAGGTTATTATCCATTATTACAGGTACGGTAATATGACAATCCCACATTACCCAAAGGTCGCTGGCCTGACAATGTCCGGCGTTTCTGTTTGATGCCGGTGCTGATAGAATAGCCGCTTTTGCGGCCCCGGCCGATTCTCTGGTCAATCACACACTCCGGTGGCCAAATCCGACACATTTCGAGGCTTGAGCAATGAACCTGGACAGAGTGAATTCCGGCAAGGATATCCCAAATAACATCAATGTCATCATCGAGATCCCGGCCCACAGCGATCCGGTCAAATACGAAGTGGACAAGGACACCGGCGCCATGTTCGTGGACCGTTTCATGAACACCGCCATGCATTATCCCTGCAACTACGGTTATGTTCCCCATACCCTGTCCGAGGACGGCGACCCGGTGGATGTGCTGGTGGTGACCCCCATGCCGGTCATAAGCGGCTCGGTGGTGCGCTGTCGCCCCATCGGTATTCTGAAAATGACCGATGAAGCCGGTCCCGACGCCAAGCTCCTGGCCGTGCCGATTACCAAGTTGTGCCAGCTCTACAACAACGCTGAATCCCCCGAGGATATGCCGCAGCAGTTACTGGACCAGATTGCCCACTTTTTCGAACACTACAAGGATCTCGAAGAAGGCAAATGGGTCAAGATCGATGGCTGGGGCGACAAACAGGCCGCGCATCAGGAAATTCTGGATTCCATCGAGCGTTACAACAACGCCCCGGAAAAACCCTGCTTCTGATAAATTAACGTTATTAAAGCGCTTCGGCCATGAAAGTCTGTATTGTCTCCGACAGTCACGATAACCGCTTCCTGCTCAAGGCGGCGGTCGAGGACGGCAAACAGCGCGGTGCCGAAGCCATACTGCATTGCGGTGACGTGGTCGCCCCTACCACCCTTCGCATTCTTAACCCCCTTGGTCTGCCAGTGCATGTCATTCATGGCAACAACACCGGCGACATGTATAGTATGGCCCGACTTTCCCACGATCCCGACAGCATGATCCACTATCACGGTCAGGATGCCGGCATCGAACTGGCGGGACGCAAGATCTTCATCGTCCACTATCCCCACTACGCCCGGGCCATGGCCACCACCGGCGAATGGGACCTGGTCTGCTGCGGTCACGACCATCGCGCCCTGATCGAACCGATCATCAACATCCGCCAGGGCCATACACTGTACGTCAACCCCGGCACCGTCGGCGGCATCGGTGCCGAACCCACCTATGCCATGGGCAA
>NZ_JAVLAZ010000184.1:0-1663 GCF_031581315.1 Thiohalophilus sp. | reverse complement strand
CGCTGTGCCCGGTGATGAAAGGCGAGCATCTCCTTTTGCGGAAAGTAGGGGCGCTTGTAACGGCCGAAGGGCACGTTGAAACCGCCGCTGGCGTTATAGCGGCACAGGCCGTTATAGCCGTGGCGGTTGAGATAGACAAACAGGGCGGCGCGCAAACGGGGTTCATCGCACTCATTGAATTGTTCGCGTAGCCGGTAATAGCGTTTTTCCTGATTGTTGCGCGCAATGAAATATTGACCGCAATAATCGATAAACTCGGTTCCTTCCTGTTTGAGCAGGTTGTACAGGCTGATCAGATCGGCATTGCGATCGCTGAGCAAATAGCGGTCGTAATCGCTGTTGAGAAACAGCGCAGCCGAGCCGGCGAATGGTTCCACCAGGCGCTCGCCCCCCGGCAGCATGGGCAGGATATGTTCCAGAATCCGGAACTTGTTGCCGGCCCACTTGAGAAACGGCCGCTGGGGGGCCGGCCGTGCTGATCGATCGGCTTTGCGCAGTGGATCCATGGCGGCAGAGCTGACAGCCATCAGTCCAGTTCCTTGATGAACACCTTGGACTGGCGCTGGTAGTTGTACAGCTGCCGGCGTTTGACCGGCAGACTCTTGATATCTCCTGACTTGAAGCCACGCTCGCGGAACCAGTGTGCCGTGCGGGTGGTCAGCACGAACAGTTGCCTGATACCGAGCTGACGGCAGGTTTTCTCCAGATACTGTAACAGGGCGTCCCCCCGGCCCTGGTTACGATAATCAGGATGCACCGCCAGACAGGCCAGTTCCCCCACCTGTTCGTCGATAAACGGGTAAAGGGCGGCGCAAGCGATGATCATGCCGTCGCGTTCGACAACAGTGAAATGATCGACCTCGGTCTCCAGTCGTTCGCGCGAGCGGCGTACCAGGACATCGTCCGCCTCAAGCGGTTTGATCAACTCCAGGATGCCGCCGATGTCGTCGATGGTGGCGCGGCGCAGATCCTCATACGGATCGTTACTGACCAGGGTGCCGCAACCGTCGCGGGTGAACAGTTCCAGCAACAGGGCGCCGTCGGTATGGCGATTGATGATGTGAGTGCGGTTGACGTCATGACGACAGGCGTGCGTGGCACTGCGCAGGGCCTGCTGTTGTTCGTTCGTCAGTTTGTTGCTCCCCGCCAGCAGGGCTTCGGCGTTGTCGGGGGTCAGTTCCCGTAACAACCGTTTGCGATTGTCGGTAATACCCTTGCCATCGATCAGCAGAATCAGTTTATCGGCCTGCAACTGACTGGCGGCGGCGGTGGCCACATCCTCGGCACTGAGATTGAAGACCTCGCCGGTGGGCGAATAGCCGATGGGCGAGAGCAGGACCAGATCGTTGTTCTCCAGATGCTGGCGAATAGCATCCCGATCGATCCGGCGCACTTCACCGGTGTGGCCATAATCCACGCCCTCACGCACGCCCAGCGGCTGGGCGGTGACAAAATTACCCGATACCAGCCGGATGCGCGCCCCGGCCATGGGCGAATTGGCCACTCCCATGGAGAGCAGCGCCTCGATATCGACCCGCACGCTGCCAGCGGCCTGCTTGACGCAATGCAGCGCCGTGGCGTCGGTCACCCGCAGACCGTTGACGTAGACCAGCTCGGCGTCCCGGGACTTGAGACAGGTTTCGATCTGCGGCCGGGTGCCGTG
>NZ_JAVLAZ010000183.1:0-1669 GCF_031581315.1 Thiohalophilus sp. | reverse complement strand
GCCGCCGCGCAGCGCATCGAGCAGATCAAACCCTCCCTGCCCGACGGGGTGGAACTGAACCCGGTCTACAACCGCACCAGCCTGGTGGACAAGACCATCGCCACCGTGCAGAAGAACCTGGCCGAGGGCGCGTTGCTGGTGATCGTGGTGCTGTTCCTGTTGCTCGGCAACTGGCGCGCCGCGTTGATCACCGCGGCGGTGATTCCGCTGGCGATGCTGATGACCGTCAGCGGTATGGTGACCTCGCGGGTCTCCGGCAACCTGATGAGCCTGGGGGCGCTGGACTTCGGCCTGATCGTCGATGGCGCGGTGATCATCGTGGAGAACTGCCTGCGACGGCTGGGCCAGTTCCAGCGCATGCACGGCGGCCTGCCGGATCTGAAACAGCGTCTGCGGGTGGTGCAGGAGGCGACCACCGAAGTGATCCGCCCCAGTGTGTTCGGGGTGACGATCATTATGATCGTCTACGTGCCGATCTTTGCCCTCAGCGGGGTGGAAGGCAAGATGTTCGAGCCTATGGCCTTTACCGTGGTCACCGCCCTGCTTGCGGCCTTGATCCTGTCGTTGACGGCGGTGCCGGCGGCGATAGCAGTGTTTGTGCGCGGGCCGATCAACGAAGAAGAGAATCGGCTGATGCGCGGCCTGCGTCGCGGTTATGAACCGATCCTGAAACTGGCGCTGGCCAATAAATTATCGGTCGTTCTCATTGCCATCGCGCTGATCGCCCTGACCGCGCTGCAGGCCACACGCATGGGCAGCGAGTTTGTGCCCGACCTGGATGAAGGCGATATCGCCATGCATGCCCTGCGCATTCCCGGCACCAGCCTGTCGCAATCGATCGAGATGCAACAGCATGTCGAGGCGAAGGTGCGCGAGTTCGCCGAGGTCAAACACGTGTTCAGCAAGATCGGCACGCCCGAGGTGGCCACCGATCCCATGCCGCCCAACGTGGCCGATACCTTCATTATCATGAAGCCGCGCGAGCAATGGCCCGATCCGCGCAAACCCAAGGCGCAACTGGTGCGCGAACTGGAAGCGGCGGTGAGCGATCTGCCCGGCAACAAGTACGAGTTCACCCAGCCGATCCAGATGCGCTTTAACGAGTTGATCTCGGGCGTGCGCGCCGATCTGGCGGTGAAGATCTACGGCGATGATCTCGACACGCTGGTGGCACTGGCCGAACAGATCGAAACCACCGTGCGCGGTGTGCCCGGCGCCGCGGATGTGCGTACCGAGCAGACCACCGGTCTGCCCCTGTTAACGGTGACCCCGAACCGGGAACGGCTGGCGCTGTACGGGCTGGATGTTGCCTCGGTCCAGGAGGTGTTGCACACCGCCACCGGCGGCAGCAGCGTCGGGCAGATTTACGAGGGCGATCGCCGTTTCGATCTGGTGGTGCGGCTGCCCGAAGATCTGCGTACCGATCTGGATGCCCTGGCACGCTTGCCGATCCGCCTGCCAGTTGACCAGCAGCGCGAAGTGGCGGGCGATGCCGACATGTTGGGCGTGGGCCACGGCCTGGAGGAAAACATCCCGCTGGGGGAAGTGGCGGATATCAGCTTTAAAACCGGGCCCAGCCAGATCAGCCGCGAGAACGGCAAGCGGCGCATCTTTGTCACCGCCAATGTGCGCGGCCAGGATCTGGGCAGCTTTGTCGAGGCGGTCAGTG
>NZ_JAVLAZ010000016.1:26786-40063 GCF_031581315.1 Thiohalophilus sp. | reverse complement strand
GGTCTGGAAAACTACCAGCGGATCATGGCCACCAGTCTGTTCCGCGAGGCGGTGGGCCACACCGTCGTCTTTTTGCTCGGTTATGTGGCCATCACCCTGACCCTCGGCTTTATCATTGCCTCCATCCTTAACCGCAAGCTGCGCCTTTCCGGGTTGTACCTGACACTGCTCTTCATCCCCTGGATCCTGGCCGACATCCTGGCCGGCATCGTCTTCCGCCTGCTGGTTCTGCTCGGAGAGGCGACGAATCTCCTGCTCGGCATGGCGCTTGGCTTTTTCGGCGCTGGCGGTCTGCTCGGCCAGTTGTTTGGCTTCGTGGCGGGCGGTGTCGGCCTGCTGACTGATCTTGCGGGCCTGATCCTCGGCGGCCTGACGGGTTTTTTCCGCCGCGGCAGTGCGCTTGCTGGCCGGCGCGGCGGCGGCCTCGCCCTGATTATCGGCGTTACCGGTGAGTTTGAAGCTGGTGGCCTGCAAGCCGCCATCGAGAATCCCGCACTCGAAACCATGCTGGGTCAGCAAAAACGCCGCCGCCGCGCTCTGGGCGCCATCGGCGCTGGCCAGTACATATTCCCGGTTGGGATTGAGGCCGTCGAGTTTCAGCCGCAGCATGGACAGTGGAATGTTGACCGAGCCTTCGGCATGCTGGCGGTTAAATTCTTCATGGCTGCGTACGTCGATCAGCAGGGCGCCGTTGTCGAGTTTGGTTACCGTGTCGCTTTCTGACAGCCGGGTGATGAGCGGTTCGGCCAGATAGGTGAGAAAGTCCTCTTTTTTCAACCGCATCAGCACGCCGTCTTCCTGCATGCTGATGCTGGCGTTACGCCGGCCGTTGGTAATCAGTGCTTCCTCGCCAAAGCCATCACCTTCCTCCAGCGTGGCCAGCGGAATCTCACCGGCCTTGGGGGCGGGGCGGCGGGTGACGGCGCAACGGCCGCTTTGCACGATGTAGTAATAATCGTCCTGTTCGCCCTGGTTGATGATGCGTTCGCCTTTTTTGGCCGGCAATTCTTCCATGCGCATCAGGATGGCCTGGATGTTGTCGGTCGGCAGTTTGAGGAATGCCCGTGACTGCAAAAAGCGCAGCATCCAGTCGGTGGTATCCTCGCCGGTAATCTCGGTCACCTCGAATTCGTAGGCGTCCAGCGGGGTATCGTTAAGAATAATTTCCAGCAGGGCGGAGTCGATGCTGACGACCGTGACCGGACCCTTGGCTCTGGCGGTGCCGGTATGGGGTTGATGGTTATCCAGTGGCTGCCGGGCCTGGGCATTTTTGGATTTGATAACCCGGGGTTTTTTCTCGCTACTTTGGCGAAATTCGACCTGGCCCTGAATCAGGTAGACGGTGCGATTGTCTGATTCGCCTTCGCGAAACAGGGTTCGACCGGCTGGCAGGTCCTCGATGGTGGCCTTGCTGACCAGCTCCCCCAGCTTGTCATAGGCGAGATTGCCCAGCGGTTCCAGGCCCTTGAGCAGGTTCTTGTCGAGTTTGGTCTTGCTGGCCATGTCTGATTCATCGAGTCCGGGTGGCGAATGGGCCCCCGTGCTAACGGCCTGCCAGGGCGCAACATTAGGGGTGTATAAAATTTAGACCATTATTTGGCCCTATGTTGTGATACCCCTCACAAAGGGGTCAATCCTGGTCCGCGAGCGGGTCAAAACCGGCGATGGAAGGAGAAGCGGAAACCTTCCTGACTGCCTCCCAGCCAGCTGGCACCCAGATAGCCTGTCCCGTCCAGCCAGTAGGAGAGCCCGGCACTGTAGTAGCCCCGTTCGGTTTGCTCGAAATTCAGCAGCGCGCTGGTGCTGCCGCTGACCCGCTGTTCGCCATCGCTGCGCAGTGCGCCGCCACTGGCGTGCAGCGTCAGTCGATCGTTGAGGGCTACACCCAGATCCAGCTGGGCGTAGGTGTCGTACCAGCGCAGTTCCACGTCAGTGTCGCTCTCATGGCCGTCAGTTTGCCGGTAGGTGTAGCCGCCGGTCAGCGCCAGGTTCAGCGGGGCGGTGTCGAGTAACAGCAGGGTCAGCTCGATGCCGCCGTAATGGCCGGAGGTGGTCCGGGCCGCAGGCAGCGGATTACCCGACTGGCTCAGTTCGAGATAGCCTGCCCTGAGACTGCCGAGCAGACGTGGTCCCAGACGCTCTTTCAGGCGTACGCCGAGCACCGAGCTTTTGCTGGTCAGTGTCTGGCTGGCATAGCGCCAGCGGGTTTCGTTATGCTCCACCTGCATCGAGAAGTCCAGCTCGCCGGGGGCATAGTCGGCAAAGGCACGAGGCATGATGAACAGCGGGGCGAAAACGAGCAGCAGGCGAGCAATGGCGGCGGAATACTTCGACATAAACTGGCATTAATCCTCAGACTGGAGCACTGGATAATTGCGGGAATATCCGGCATAGTCAATAGGGGCGCGGACGTTAGTGTCTTGAGTAGATGCGGCACCACAATCTACATGAAACGGAGTGCATGATGCGCGAGCAACAACACAAAAAAGAACAGGATTCATCGAAAACGTCATCACCCTCTTTGACGGTTACCGAACGCAAAAAACAGGCCTGGGGGGTTGATGAGCAGGGGGAGCGCCGTATCGGGACCAAGGCCAGAAAAGAACGTCGGAACAGCAGCCATCCGTTTGGTAGCGTGACCGCGCTGGATCGCTGGTTTGTTAACAAGATCCTGGAAGTGCCCGACCACCCGCCGGTCAATATCTCTCTGTGGGACGGCAAGCAGATTAACCAGGCGGAAGAACCGGTGGCGAGTCTGCGCTTTAATGATCGGCTGGCGATCTGGAAGCTGGTGCTCCATCCCGAGTTGCATTTCGGCGATCTCTACAGCGCCGGGCGCATCAGTTTCGAGGGCGACATGGTGCGCTTTCTCGAGGAGGTGTATAGCGGCCTCAAGCGTAATGGTAAGCGGGGCTGGTTTCGCAAGCTGGTGAACTGGCTGGGTCACCGGCGTATCGCCAATTCGCTCTCCCGGGCCCGCGACAATATCTATCATCATTACGATATCAGCAACGAGTTCTATCGGCTGTGGCTGGACAAGGTGGCCATGCAGTACACCTGTTCCTATTTCCCCGACCCAAAAATGTCGCTGGAAGATTCGCAGACGGCCAAGCTGCATCACATCTGTCGCAAGTTGCAACTGAAACCGGGTGATCGCGTGGTTGAAGCTGGCTGTGGCTGGGGCGGGCTGGCACGCTTTATGGCCAAACATTATGGCGTGACGGTCAAGGCTTATAATATTTCCCGCGAACAGGTCCGGTTTGCCCGCGAGCAGGCCGAAGAGCAGGGGCTCAGCGACAAGGTGGAATACGTCGAGGACGATTATCGCAACATTCGGGGCAGCTTTGACGTATTTGTTTCGGTCGGCATGCTCGAACACGTTGGTACCCGCGATTACAGTGAACTGGGCCAGGTCATCGACCGTTGTCTGGAGCCCGATGGGCGGGGACTGATTCATACCATTGGTCGCAACGTGGCCGGTCCCATGAACCCCTGGATCGAACGGCGGATTTTCCCCGGCGCCTATCCGCCTTCCCTGCGCGAGATGATGGACATCTTCGAACCCCGTCGTTTCTCGGTGCAGGATGTTGAGAACCTGCGGTTGCATTACGCCAAGACCCTGGAACACTGGCTGGCGCGTTATGAGGAAAATGTCGAGACCGTCCGGGAGATGTTTGATGAAGAGTTTGTAAGAGCCTGGCGCCTCTATCTGTGCGGTTCGATCGCCGCATTTACCAGTGGTGAGTTACAGCTGTTCCAGGTGGTCTTTACCCGCGCGCAGCATAATCAGCTTCCGTGGTCACGCACCTATTTATACACCCAGGATGCCGGCTGACGAGGGCAATATGACGCAAGTGGATATCCTGATCGTCGGCGGTGGCCCCGCCGGCTCTTCTCTGGCCTGGGCATTGCGCGACACCCGGCTGCGTATTGCCATAATGGACAAGCGCGAGTTCCCGCGCGACAAGGTCTGTGCCGGCTGGGTGACCCCGGCAGTTATGGATACCTTACAAATCGATCTGGACGATTATCGTCAGAGCCGTACCCTGCAGCCGATCAGTGGTTTTCGGGTCAGTCAGCTGGGTCAGAAGCAGGTAGAAACCCATTACCAGGACGAGCCGGTCAGCTACGGTATTCGTCGTCGTGAGTTCGACGAATACCTGCTACGACGTAGCGGCGCCGAATTGATGCTGGGCCAGGCCTTCAAAACGATGGAACGCGACGGGGAGAGCTGGCTGATCAACGGCGAGATCCGGGCTTCGCTGGTGATCGGCGCGGGGGGGCATTTTTGTCCCGTTGCCCGGCGCATTGGCGCCAAACTGGGCAGCAGTGAACAGGTGGTGGCCGCCCAGGAAATCGAGTTTGAAATGAGCGAGGAACAAAAGGCTGGCTGTCATGCAGAACCCGAAGTGCCCGAATTGTTCTTCACGCCGGATCTCAAAGGCTATGGCTGGATATTTCGCAAAGGCGATTATCTGAATGTCGGTCTGGGTCGTGAAGAGAATCACCGGCTTTCGGAACATGTACGCGACTTTTGTAACTTTCTGCGCGAGTCGGGGCGACTCGACTTCGATATTACCGACAAGTTCCAGGGCCACGCCTACCTGCTTTATCCTCATGCCCTGCGTCAGGTCGTGGACGAAGGTGTTCTGTTGATCGGTGATGCGGCCGGTCTGGCCTATCCGCAGAGTGGTGAAGGCATTCGTCCGGCGATCGAATCCGCCCTGCTGGCGGCACAGGTGATTCGCGAGGCGGCCGGTGAGTATTCGAAGGATAAACTCCAGCCCTATCAACAGATGCTGGAACAGCGGTTTGGTGAACGCCAGCCAACACCCTCGCTGCTCGAACGTCTGCCGCTGGGGATCAAACAGGTGCTGGCCAGTCGCCTGATGCAGACTCACTGGTTTACCCGCAAGGTCGTCATCGACCGCTGGTTTCTGCAATCCCATCAGCCGCAGTTGCAACAGTTTATGCCCGTCTCGAAGAACTGAGTTCGTCCCCGGATAAAATAAACCCGGTCCGCAAATGAACGCGAATAAACGCAAATAATGAATATTTAGCGTTTATTCGCGTTCATTTGCGGAAAAAGTCGCCTTGTTTATCCTGAGGTATGCGACTGGTGTTTTAATTTTGCCAGCCAGCGCTGGTCGAATTTGTCGACGATCTTCTGTTTGACCGTCGGGTCCAGAAAGGTGTCGGCCGCGGTTTCCTTGATCGGTTGCGGGGAGGCGGGTTTGTGATGGCCGATGTTTTCCAGCCGTTGCTGCAATAGCGGTGTCGGATCTTTGACGTCGGAAGGGGTATCGAAAGCGTCTTTGATCCACTGTTGCATCTCTTCGCGATTCAGACCACGCCGCAGCACCTGAACCATGCTGGCGTAGGGGCGGTGTTCCGGTTGGCTCTCGCGCCGGGCGAGCTGGGTAATCTTGGGCCAGAAGCGGTTTTTTAAAAACGTTTCAGTGACAATGAGCTGGGAGAACAGGCTGGCAATCTCGTCGTCATTGGCGATATCCAGGGCATAGCGATCCGCTTCCAGCTCGTTTTGACGCACGGCATAAAAAGCCAGCGCTGTATAAAACGGGGCGTAGATGGCGAAAAGCCATTGCAGGGGGCGCGCCAGCGGCGATCTTTGTTGTTTGAAAGCCTGATGATAATGCTGCCAGGTCTGACACAGGGAAGCCAGCCAGCCGACATGCCGATTATGAATGCCGCTGAGTTGGCCGATGCGCCGTGCCAGCGCGGATTTGAAATGGGTCGGTGGCAGGGTCAGCAAGCTGTCGAGGCCGATTACCAGGGTATGCTGATAGAGCAGAGGCAGGCCCAGACGGGGTGTACGGATCACCTCGACGCCAAAACCGTCGCGCAGGATAATCTGATCGAGTACAGGGTATTTGAAGTCCTGGCGCAGTTGCTCCACCAGTTGAAACAACTTCGGCGCATTTTGTCGATGGACTTCCAGGCCTCGGGGTAAAGCAAAGCGGTTGAATAATAATGGCGAGCTCAGAGCCAGGGCGAACAGAATGATGAGCAGGTCGAGACCGCTCCATAACCACTCTTGCCAGGTGCTGGCGATTTGCCACTGACGGGACAAATCACCCAGCAGGCCCAGGGCGATCAATGGAAACAGCAGCAATAACAGGTAACCCGCCAGTGCAACCAGCGTGACCAGGGCGCGATACACCAGCGGCTGACGGACCGCCAGTGGTTCAAGCAGGCGTTGCAACCCGACGGCCCGGGTTGGCGGGTTGAAGCGGTTCAACAGACGTGAGACAAAGATGGTCATAAGTGACGTGGAACCCTGTTATTGCACGAGTCAGTTAAGACGCCGGGACACACGATGGGTGCGTCGCTGTCAGCCCAAACATAACGAAATTGTCGACCGAGGTAATGATGCGTATCACATTTTCAGCGATTGTCTGGGGGCTGGTCGGGGCTTTGATCGTGGCCGGCTGTGGTGAGCCGGAGGATGATGCGGGACAGATAGCCCGGGCCATGGCGGCCATGCAGACGGGGATCGAGGCGCGGCGCACCGGTCCGGTACTGGAGCATCTGGCGGAGGACTTTCGCACCGGTGAGGATCTGCGGCCGCGGGAACTGCGGGCCATGATGCTCTACCAGTTTCGTCGTTATTCCGATATTAAAGTCGTGACGCATAACCGGGATATCCGGGTGCAGGGCGATCAGGCGGATGTCACCCTCGATGCGTTGTTACTCGCTGGCAGGACGATGTTACCTGAGCGGGGGCGACGCTATTCGGTCAGCATGCGCTGGTACAAACTGGACGGTGGGTGGTATCTGTCACGTATCCGATGGCAGCCAAAGCGCGGGGAGTAAACCTGACCGGTATTATGAATACTCACGCACCTGTGAGGTACGGCTGTGGTTTTCAGTTCGGGAAGGCGCAGGAGCACCGATTAACATCAACCTGATGGGTAGTATTGGGAATGCCTGTTCAGACGTTCGTTTACGGAGCGCGGTTGTTGGCGTTGATCGTATGGGTGTAGACCGGAAAACTGCCCTGGAGACGATCGTCGAAAAACCGTTCCAGTGTATAGTGGATAGTGCGAAACGCCAGTTCCTGCCAGGGAATTTCCCTCTCATCGAACAGCCGGACCTCCAGGCTTTCCTCGCCGGCGGCGAAATCGAGATCCAGTAATCGGGCGCGATACAACACATACACCTGGTTGACGTGCGGCAGGCTGATTAGTGTGTAAATGTGGTCGATTTCGATATTGGCGCAGGCCTCTTCTTGTGATTCGCGCAACGCTGCCTCTTCCATGGTTTCGCCCAGTTCCATGAAGCCGGCCGGCAGGGTCCAGGTACCGTAACGGGGTTCGATGGCGCGCTTGCACAGTAATATCTTGTCTTCCCATACCGGCAGGGTACCGGCAACGATCTTGGGATTGTGATAATGAATAGTCTGGCATTGATCGCAGACAAAACGGGGCCGGTTATCCCCATCGGGTATACGGCTGTTAACCAGATGTCCACATTCGCTACAAAATTTCATAAGGGACTACGATGACCGATCGTGGGGAACATAGCCGCTGGGCAGACCACCCTGATCGCTTTCGTTAAACAAAAAGCCCAGCATATGCTCTTCAATCATGTCCATATGACGCGGGTCGGCCGTGCTGAGGCGGTTCTCGTTGATGATCGTGGTCAAACGTTCCAGCCACTGGCGCCAGCCTTCGGCCGAGACGTTCTCCACAATGCGTTGGCCGATTTCACCCGGGTAAGGTGCCTCTTCCAGAGCCGGTGCCTCGCGCTTGAGAACCTGGCAGAAAACCGTATGTGTCATGTGATTACTCCGGATGCGGGTTTGGTGCGCGGTCTGGAACCATTGCTGGTAACGCCATGTCTGTATGGTAAGATTAGCAACATACTTGGTTATTATCTGCAATTCACCGCGGTCTCGCAAGGCCGCCCGACAGGAGGTAAACAGCATGAGTCAGGCGCTCGCGTTCGAACCAGAGATCAACACCCAGGATATTCAGATCAGCGACAAAGCCGCGAGCCAGCTGCAGGCGATTATGCAAAACGCCGAGGACGGTATCGAAGGCATTCGCATTTTTGTTACCGGCGGGGGTTGCGGTGGCATGACCTACGGTATGACTTATGCGGAAAACCTCGATCCCCGTGACAAAGTACTCGAAAAGGACGGTTTCAAGGTGGTGGTGGATGCCATTGCCCTGAGTTACCTCAAAGGCTGTGACATTGACTATACTGAAGAAGGCCCCGCTTCGTTTGTCTTCAACAACGTCTTCCAGAGTGTCGGTGGCAGCGGGGCTTGCGGCTCCTGTGGGGCAGCCGGGTAGCCCGAAGGGCCTACGAAGAGCAACTCACCTCGATCTGATTCGCCCACCCGGGTGGCTCGCCGGCGTAATGGTCCATGTCGGGATGTTCGGCGAAAGGATCGCGCAGGACTTCCAGCAATCTGTCCACTTCACTGAAATCGTTTTGCTGTGCCTTGTCGATGGCGATCTGGGCCATGTAATTGCGCAATACATATTTGGGATTGACCTTGCGCAGGGCTTCGCGGCGTGAAGTGTCGTCACTTTGCTCGCGCTCCAGCTGCTGACGATACTGTTGTGCCCAGTGATCAAAGGCTTCGCGTTCGACAAACAGATTGCGTATCGTTTCGTTGCGGGCCTGCGGATGCGTATCAAAATCGCACAGCGCCCGGAACAGGCGGGTGTAATCGACCTGATTGGCCTGCATGGCCGATAACAAATCGGTGATCAGTTGCTGCGTCGTGTCATCATTGTTTTTCAGCCCCAGCTTGGCGTGCATCAGTTCCAGATAGTGGTCGACAAACAGCGGCTCGTACTGCTCCAGTGCGGCTTTGGCCGCGTCAACGCTCATCAGCGGGATTAACGCCTGGGCCAGACGGTTCAGGTTCCACAGTCCGATGCCCGGTTGCTGGTCGAAAGCATAACGGCCGTGGAAGTCCGAGTGATTGCAGATATAGCCGGGCTGATACTGTTCCATAAAGCCGAAGGGGCCGTAATCCAGGGTCAGGCCGAGGATCGACATGTTGTCGGTGTTCAGTACGCCATGGGTGAAGCCGACGGCCTGCCATTGCGCGATCAGCCGGGCGGTGCGCTGGACGACTTCTTCGAGCAGGGCGACATACGGGGTGTCGTGTGCAGCCAGATCAGGATAGTGCTCGGTAATCACATAATCGGCGAGTTGCTGCACGGCGTCGTGCTGTTCGCGATGATAAAACACCTCGAAGGATCCAAAGCGCACATGCGAGGGCGCGACGCGCGCCAGAATGGCGCCGGTTTCGATCTGTTCGCGATAGACTTCAGCATCGCTGCCGACAATGGCCAGGGCCCGGGTGGTGGGGATATCGAGCCCGTGCATGGCTTCGGAACACAGGTATTCGCGAATCGTGGAACGCAGCACGGCACGGCCGTCCGCGCTGCGGGAATAGGGGGTCAGGCCGCTGCCCTTGAGCTGGATATCGTACTTCCCACCCTGCGGATTGCGCACCTCGCCCAGCAGAATTGCCCGGCCGTCGCCCAGTTGCGGGACAAAGTGACCGAACTGATGACCGGCATAGAGCATCGCCAGCGGTTCGCACCCATTCGGCAAACAACAGCCGCTGATCAGGTCGATCCACTCATCGGGGGCAACCGAGTCCGGATCGACACCCAGCAGGCGGGCCACGTCCGGGTTGAAACTGACCAGGTGGTGCGAGGCGTCAAACGGTGTCGGGTTCACCCGGGAATAGAATCGCTCCGGCAGACGGGCAAAACAGTTATCGAACTGCAGTATGTCCTGCAGGGTGGTCGCGGTTTGTCTTGCGGTCTCAGACATGCTTGATATTGTAACGTGACGCCACACAAATACACCGGGTAGTCTATAGGTGTATAGTAGTAACCAGGAGCAATCACAGGATCACATGACTTTCAATCTGCTGAAACTGCTGGGCCGGCTGCACTTTTTGTCCGAAAAGCGTCGCCTGCAATGGTATCCGCCATTCTGGTTGATGCGGGTCAAGGTGCTGGAGTTAAGCGATGACTGGCGTTGCATCCGTTTGTTGCTGCCGCTGAATATGTTTTCACGTAATATGGGTAATTCCATGTTTGGCGGTTACCAGTGCGCTCTGTCGGATCCCATCGCCGCACTGGCCTGCGCCCGGTTATTTCCCGATACGGCGGTCTGGACCCGGGCGCATGAGGTGGATTTTCAGAAGGTGGGCAACAGCGACCTGGAGTTGCGTTTCGAATTTCCGCCGGAACTGGAGGAACAGATCCGTCGTGAACTGGCGGAAAAGGGCCGCAGTACGCCAACCTTCGAATACGCTTTTTATCGTGCCGATGGCGAGCGCTGCAGTGTGGTCAAAAGTACCGTGGCAATACGGCCCCGGGGCTATCTGAAAAATCGATAATTGAATGAGTTTATCCAGGCGAAGATGTTTATGAGCAACACGATTCATCCCACTGCGGTAGTTTCCGACCAGGCGCAACTTGGCAGTGGCAATCAGGTTGGTCCGTTCGTGGTGATTCATGACGACGTTATACTGGGGGACAACAATGTTCTTCACAGCGGTGTGGTCGTGCACAGCGGGAGCCGGATTGGCCACGCTAACCGGATCCATGAATACGCGGTCATCGGAGGTCTGCCACAGGACCTCGGTTTCGATCCCGCCACATCCAGTTATGTGACGCTCGGCGACGAGAATGTTCTGCGCGAGGCGGTCATTATTCATCGCGCCAGCGTGGCCAACGAACATACCCGACTGGGAAATCACAATTATCTGATGAACGGTGCGCACCTTGGCCATGATTGTGTGCTGGGCAATCATGTGGTCATTGCCCCTTACGCCGCCCTGGGTGGTTTTGTGAGCGTGGCCGATCGGGCGTTCATCTCCGGCGGGGTGATGATTCACCAGTTTGCCCGGGTCGGTGAACTGGCCATGATCGGCGGTAACAGCAAGATCACCCGGGATGTCTTGCCGTTTCTGATTACCGACGGCATGCCGGGGCGGGTGCGGGGTCTGAATGTGGTAGGTCTCAGACGGGCGGGTTACCCGGCCCCGGATCTGCGCGCCCTGAAGCAGGCGTACCGGATTCTGTTTCGTGGCGAGGCCGATCTGGCGGCGAGTCTGGAGCAACTGCAGTCCCTGGGAACGGATTCGACAAGCCGCCTGGCGGCGTTTATCGAGGGCTCGAAGCGCGGATTTCATCGTGACCGGGAGTGAGGCGGGAAAACCCGTCGCAATGGCTTTATTTCCCGCACGTTCCGCAGTTAAAATAACCCGGTGACATTTTGATTCCCCGGCTTCCGGTGATATGCCGGAGTATATAACTTACTGATAATCGGAAATAATATTTTTATGGACTCAGCCAGCGCGGCCCCGACCCAGAAAAAACACAGCTACACTTATGATGAACTGATCCAGTGTGGCCACGGCGAGCTGTTTGGCCCGGGTAATGCCCAGTTGCCGTTGCCGCCAATGCTGATGTTCGACCGGATTACCCATATCAGTGACAGCGGCGGGAATTTCGACAAGGGCGAGATTATCGCCGAGCTGGATATCAAACCGGATTTGTGGTTCTTCCAGTGTCATTTTGAAGGCGATCCGGTGATGCCGGGGTGTCTGGGACTGGATGCCATGTGGCAACTGGTAGGCTTTTTTCTCGGCTGGATGGGCGGGCCGGGCCACGGCCGGGCGCTGGGCGCCGGCGAGGTCAAGTTTACCGGCCAGGTCACCCCGGATTGTAAAATGGTCACCTACCGGGTGAATCTCAAGCGTCTGATCATGCGTAAACTGTATATGGGCATCGCAGATGCCAGCCTGGAAGTCGATGGCCGCGAAATCTATACCGCCGATGATTTGCGGGTCGGCCTGTTTACCTCAACTGACCAACTTTAAGCTGTATATTCGATCATGCCATTAAGACGCGTTGCTATTACCGGTCTCGGGATTGTTTCAAGCATTGGCAATAACCGGGAGGAAGTGACCGACTCCCTGCGCCAGGGGCGTTCCGGAATCCGTTTTAATCCCGAGTATGCTGATCTCGGTTTTCGTTCCCAGATCGACGGGCCGATCGATCTGAATCTCGATGAGATGATCGACCGCAAGCTCAAGCGCTTCATGGGCGATGGCGCGGCATTCAACTATCTGGCTATGGAACAGGCCATTGCTGATGCTGGACTGGAAGAAAGCGACATTTCCAATCCCCGCAGCGGCCTGATCGTCGGTTCGGGTGGACCCTCTACCCAGAATATCGTCCAGGCGGCGGATATCCTGCGGGAAAAAGGCGTGCGCAAGGTCGGCCCCTATATGGTGCCGCGTACCATGTCCAGCACCAATTCCGCCTGCCTGGCCACCCCGTTCAAGATCAAGGGTGTCAATTACTCCATCAGTTCAGCCTGTTCCACATCCGCCCATTGCATCGGTAACGGTTACGAGCTGATCCAGATGGGCAAGCAGGACATCGTCTTCGCCGGGGGCGGCGAGGAAGTTCACTGGACCCTGTCCGTGTTGTTCGATGCGATGGGGGCGCTCTCTGCCAAATATAATGATGCGCCCGAAACCGCCTCGCGTACCTATGATGTCAACCGGGACGGCTTTGTCATCTCCGGCGGCGGCGGAGTGCTGGTGCTCGAAGAGCTGGAACATGCCAAAGCCCGTGGCGCGACCATCTACGCCGAGCTGGTCGGCTACGGGGCTACCTCCGACGGCTTCGACATGGTGCAACCCTCCGGCGAAGGGGCGGTGCGCTGCATGCAACAGGCCCTGCAGGAGGTCAAGGAGCCGGTGGATTACATCAACGCCCACGGCACCAGCACCCCGGTGGGCGATATCCGCGAACTGGAAGCTGTCAAAGAGGTGTTCGGTGACAACATGCCGGCCATTGCCTCGACCAAATCCCTGACCGGTCACGCCCTGGGCGCGGCCGGCGTCAATGAGGCGATCTACTCGCTGTTGATGATGCAGGAAAGTTTCCTCGCCGCCTCGGCGAATATCCAGGAACTGGACCCCGGCGCCGAAGGTTATCCTATCGTCCGTGAACGTCAGGACGACGCGAATATCAACTGCGTTATGTCCAACAGCTTCGGCTTCGGCGGTACCAACGCCACCCTGGTGTTCCAGCGCTACGACGGCGAGTGAACTCCTCTCCCTGAGCCCTTTTCCTCGGTTACCGGAAAATGATCCGCAAATAAACGCGAATGCACGCAAATGAGTTGATTTATAATTTGCGTTGATTGGCGTTCATTTGCGGACTTGACAGGCTTTCGAGGTGTAGGTCAGTTGCGTA
>NZ_JAVLAZ010000016.1:0-26686 GCF_031581315.1 Thiohalophilus sp. | reverse complement strand
CTTCGTGTCTTCGTGGTGAAAATTAACCGGGATAATTGTCGCGCGGAGGCTCTTTTCAATGGTTGCTGGGAAATGATCCGCGAATAAACGCGAATGAACGCAAATGGATTTATTTGTAATTTGCGTTGATTGGCGTTTATTCGCGGACTCGATGTGCTTTTAAATCTCCGGTGATTAGCCTGTAATCAGTTTATGCTAACTGTAAAACTTCCCAAACCCGTCCGCTTTCTGCTCTGGTTGCTGGTGTTTGCGCTGGTCTATTTCGGTGCGCAACAGTATCAAAAACGGAACCTGGTTAGCGGCCCGGTGCCTGAATATGTCGCGCCGATGTTACAGGATGGGTATTTTGATTCCCGGGATATTGCCGGCAAGCCGTATGTTCTGCATTTCTGGGCCAGCTGGTGCCCGATTTGCCGTTTTGAACAGGACACTATCCAGGCATTGAGTCGTGACCATCAGGTTATCAGCGTTGCCATGCAATCCGGTAGCAGGGAGGAAGTGCAGGCCTATATGCAGGAGCAGGGGCTGAATTTCATGACACTGCTGGATGAGGATGGTCAACTGGCGAACCGTTTTGGCGTACGTGGTGTTCCCACCACGTTAATGATCAATCGTAATGGAGAGATCGCCTTTCGGGCGGTGGGTTACACCACCGAATGGGGACTGCGTTTGCGCTTATGGTGGATGCAGTGATGCCTTCGCCAGATGCGAGGGAAATTATTTTTCCAGCTTCTCCTGCAGCGCCTGAATGGCCCGGGCCATATCGTCACTGGATTGCTGGCCGATGTAGTTTAGCAGGGGCATGACCTGTTCGATCAGGCTGCCAAGATGGGGCTTGAGCAGATCCTCCTTGCCTTCGGCCAGTAACCTGAGCGCCTGATTGACATCCAGGTGCTCGGCACCGCTGCCCTTGCGCAGGGATTTGACCACCGTCTGGTTGCCGCCAGCCTCGATCGCCTTGTTCAGGTACTTTTCGGCTTCGGTAATCAGGGCCTTGATTTCCGAGTCCTCGCTCAGATGCGGTTCGAACAGGCCAATGCTCACGGTGACATGCAGTTGTTGTCCGCCGGCATCAAAACTCAAGGCATTGATTTCCTGACGTATGCGTTCGGCCAGCTGGGTGGCGTCCTCGATCGGGGTGTCGCGCAGCAACATGGCGAACTTGGCCAGCCCGATGCGCGCCAGCATATCTTCCTTGCGCACCAGGGGGGCCAGAGTTTTGCCAATCTGTTCCAGTATCTTGTCCGCCAGCGCCTTGCCGTTGGCGATAAACAGCGCATTGAAGTCGTCGATATCCATGCGCAACAGCGTGAACTGGCCACCGTGGCGTTTGAAATAGGCCAGGCTTTCATCGGCGGCGCGGCAGAAGTAGGTCTGTCCGCCCAGACCGGTGACCTGATCGATGGCGGCCTGTTGTTCCAGTTTGTCGGAAGTTTCGGTGAGCTTGCGGGTGGTCTGTTCGAAATTGACGTGGGCCTTGGCCCGGGCCTGTAACTGTACCGAATCAAACGGCTTGGTAATAAAGTCGGAAGCACCCTTATCCAGTGCCCGTTGCTTGGTTTCGTCGTCATCGTCCTTGCCGGTGATGATGATAACCGGCATTTCGCGCAGACGGGGATCGTCCGACTCGCGCATGCGCTCCAGCAGACCAAAGCCGTCCAGATAGGGCATGGAAAGATCGGTAAAGACCACCTGAATATCAGGGTCGTTGGTCAGGTAGGTCCAGGCGTCCTCGCCGTGCTCGGCCTCGATGACATGGTACGCCTTGCCCAGAACCTTGGTCATGGCCCGGCGCATCACGCGGGAGTCGTCTACGGCCAGAATGCGGGGAATGTTATTCTCGTCTTCTTCCATTCTCGATTATCGTTGTTGGTGTCATGTGACAACAGGCCCGACACGCCTCCAGCATATCGGGATACGCCGGGCTTGGCAAAGGCGCCAGGTCGGTTTTCCGGTGACACGCCCTCGCCTGGTAAAGGTTGTCGGCATAAGCGAACAAAGCTTGACGAAAGAAGGCTGCCGGGGAAGGATAGCCACTTGCCGATTCCATCATGTTAAGGAACCTGTCATGCGTTATGTCCGATGGTCTGTTGTATGGAGCCTGATACTGTTGCTGGGCTTGCCCCCGGCGCTGGCCGATGAGACACAGCAGCACCGGCGGGAGGCGGGCCATCCTGCTACATCGCCGGAGCGTCTGCACATTCTGGCCGGAAATAGCGATTGGGTGGTGCGCCAGCGGGTCGGTCGTAATCGTCGTGCGCCGCCCGAACTGCTACATCAACTGGCCGGTGACCCGCATCCACAGGTGCGCGTTGGCGTGGCCACCAATCTTGGCACGGCCGATCGCACGTTCCTCAAGCTGGCTCGCGATCCCGACCCGGCCGTGCGCAGCGTGGTTGCCCGATTTGAATATGTCTCTGCCGAGGCGCTGGCGATCCTCGCCAGCGATGACAATGGGGAGATTCGCCTGGAGGTGGCGCGTAACTGGAATACCGATGTGCTCACCCTGCAACGTCTGAGCGGTGATCCCCTGCCCGAGGTCAGCCAGATGGCGCAATTGAGCCTGGCCAAACGTCGCGAGGAAGCCGATGAATGAGCCCTGGTTAAAGTTGTTGCCGGGACAGTCGCTAACTTTTTTCAATGAATGATGTAACCCAACAGGAGTCCGGCGACTATCCCGCCGGTATTTCCCCCGCGGATCTGGTCGGTGGCGCGGTGCGTCTGGTCTCTCTGCCGGAGGTCTGTTTGCGAGTCAATGAAATGGTCGAGGAACCCGATACCTCGGCCGGTGAGCTGGGCAAGGTGATCAGCCAGGACGCGAGTCTCACGGCACGCCTGCTCAAGATTGTAAACAGCTCTTTTTACGGTTTTCCGTCCCGAATTGAAACTGTCTCCCGGGCCGTGACGGTGATCGGCCTGCGCGAATTACGCGGATTGGTGCTGGCCGCTTCCGCGGTGGAGACCTTCTCCCGGATTCCGACCGACCTGTTAAACATGGTCCATTTCTGGCGACACAGTGTTTATTGTGCGGTGGTGGCCCAGTTGCTGGCCGAAGAGTGTCATGTATTACATAGCGAGCGGTTGTTTGTCGCCGGCTTGTTGCACGACATTGGCAAGCTGGTGATGTA
Organism: Thiohalophilus sp.; assembly: GCF_031581315.1. Classification (GTDB taxonomy): domain Bacteria; phylum Pseudomonadota; class Gammaproteobacteria; order UBA6429; family Thiohalophilaceae; genus Thiohalophilus. Next base: position 23,558 of record NZ_JAVLAZ010000016.1, on the reverse strand, counting down.
TAACCGCTTGCCTGAACAATCGCGCGCCGCGATCGACCTGGCCGCGGAAAAGCCCTGTGGTGATTTCGAGGCCGAACAGCGTCTGCTGGGTTTCGATCACGCCCGAATCGGCGCGGAACTGCTCAGTGTCTGGCAGATGCCCGAGTCGTTGTGTGCGGCGGTCGATTATCATCACCGCCCGGGCGAGGCACCGGCGCACCTGATCGAGGCCTGTATTGTCCATGTCGCCAACAGCATCACCGGCATGGCCGAGCAGGGACTTGATAGTAGTAGTGATGTCTATGTCCAGCCGATTGATCCCCTTGCCTGGCAGACCCTGAGTCTGGATGAATCGATCATCGATCCGTTATGCCATCGTGCCGGCCCCCTGTTCAGTGACGCTCTGGAAGTGATCCTGCCGCGCGGTTTTCGCTCGCGTTGATCGTCTCTCCCGGTAGTTGATTCCCATAACGTGCCATTCTGGTGCATGTAACATTGTTGCGCACTCGAACAGGGCATAACAGGTCCGTTGTTACTGGCCGGTTTTCGCTAAGTTCTTGTAAATACAGTCGGCGCCGAAGTGGTGCGTATCTTGCTAACTCCTGACCCAACTTTGAGCATTTTCAGGATAACAAGATGGAACACTTTCAAACCGCCACTGACGTGCTGTTCATACTGCTGGGGGCCATCATGGTGCTGGCCATGCATTCGGGGTTTGCCTTTCTGGAAGTTGGCACGGTGCGCAAGAAAAATCAGGTCAACGCCCTGGTCAAGATCATCACCGATTTCGCCGCCTCGACCATCGCCTATTTCTTTATCGGTTACGCCATTGCCTATGGCACAGGCTTTTTCCAGGCGGCGCCGGCGCTGACGGCAAACAGCGGTTATGAACTGGTGAAGTTTTTCTTTTTGCTGACCTTCGCCGCCGCGATTCCGGCCATTATCTCCGGGGGCATCGCCGAGCGGGCCCGTTTCTACCCGCAGCTGGCGGCCACCTTTATTATCGTGGCGCTGATCTACCCGTTGTTCGAAGGCATGGCCTGGAACGGCAATTTCGGCATGCAGGCCTGGCTGGCGACGACCTTTGGCGCCGGCTTCCATGATTTTGCCGGTTCTGTTGTGGTGCATGCGGTGGGCGGCTGGCTGGCGCTGGGGGCGGTGCTAATGCTTGGCAGCCGCCACGGGCGTTACGGCAAGGACGGGCGTGCCACGGCCGCCCACCCGCCTTCCAGCATTCCGTTTCTGGCACTGGGTGCCTGGATCCTGACCGTTGGCTGGTTTGGCTTCAATGTGATGTCGGCCCAGAAGGTGGGCGATATCAGCGGCCTGGTGGCCGCCAACTCATTGATGGCCATGGTCGGTGGGATCCTCGCCGCGCTGGTGATGGGCAAAAACGACCCCGGTTTCGTGCACAACGGTCCGCTGGCCGGGCTGGTGGCCGTCTGTGCCGGTTCCGATATCATGCACCCACTTGGTGCGCTGGCTACCGGGTTGGTGGCCGGGGCGCTGTTCGTCTGGGCCTTCACGCAGGCCCAGAACAAATGGCGCATCGATGATGTGCTCGGGGTCTGGCCGTTGCACGGGCTGTGTGGGGCATGGGGCGCACTGGCGGCCGGCATTTTCGGCCTGGAAGCGCTCGGGGGCATGGGTGGCGTCAGCTTTATGGCCCAGCTGGTCGGGACCCTGATCGGCGTAGGGATCGCGCTGCTCGGCGGGTTCCTGGTCTATGGCCTGCTCAAAGCCTCGGTCGGGATTCGCCTGAGCCAGGAAGAGGAGTACCGTGGTGCCGATCTGAGTATCCACAAGATTGCCTCGGAGTCGGTGATCGACTGAGCGCCCGGATCAGCGCGATTGGTTGCCGGGCATTGCGTCGGCGCTCAGGATCCGTTCGGCGGCTTCTTTGGCCGCATCGGCATAGGGCACCAGTACCAGATCGATACCTTCCTGCGCGTACAGCTGGGCGTCATGGCGATGGGCACTGGAGAGCGCAATCCGGCCGTTATAGCCCTGCTGGCGCAGGCCGCTGAGCAGCATGCGATTGATGCTCCGATCCCGGATGGTGCTGATGACCCAGCGCACCCGATCCAGTGGCAGCGTGGCGAGAAACTCCGGATCCTCGGCATCGCCATAACGGGCGGCGTAGCCTTCGCGGGTGTGCAGACGCGCCACCTCGGGGTCGAAGTCCACCGCGAGAATCCGGTAACCGTGGCTGCGCAGATTGGCTGCCACGGCCGCGCCGAAGCGTCCCAGACCGAACAGCAGAATACTGGCATCCTCGACATCCCCCGTCGCCTGGTCCGACTCCCGGTGAGTGATTTTGCGTTCGAAGATCCCAAGATAAGGCGCAAGGCGATCGTACAGCGGATGTGAATAAAGAATCATATAGGTGGAAAGACTGATGGTGATGAGTCCCACCAGGGTGATCAGGCCGACGGTCTCCGGGCCCAGGTGACCGAGGCTCAGTCCCAGGGCCGCCAGGATGAGTGAGAACTCACTGATCTGGGCGACCGCCAGGCCGGCCAGAAAACCGGTGCGCTTGCGATAGCCCATGTAGCCCATGATGGCCATGACGATCAGCGGGTTGCCAATCAGCACGAAGACCGAGAAGAGCCCCGCCGCGCCCAGCTGGGCCCCGAGGGTCCCCAGTTCCAGGCTGGCACCCAGTTCGATAAAAAAGAACAACAACAGAAAATCGCGCAGGCTGACCAGGCGCGCCGCCACCAGTTCCCGATAGGGGGTCGAGGCGATGGAGATCCCGGCCAGAAAGGCGCCCACTTCCTTGCTGAAGCCCAGCGCATCACCGGCGGCAGCACCCAGCACCGCCCAGGCGATGGCAAACAGCATCAGCAACTCCGCCGAATGAGCCAGGCGATGCAACAGGGGCGGCAGGATATAGCGCATCAGCACGGCCACGGTGACCAGCATCAGGGCGCCCTTGAGCAGAATGAAGAGCGCTTCCTGGGCCATATTGAGATCGGCGCTGGCCTGGCCGAAGGCGGTCAGCGCAATCATGACCAGTACTACCACGATGTCCTGGACGATCAAAAAGCCCACCGCGATACGCCCGTGCAGGGAATCGAGCTCGCGCTTGTCCGACAGCAGCTTGACGATGATGATGGTGCTGGAGAAGGTCAGCGCCACGGCCACATACAGGGCAGTGATGTGCGCCATGCCCAGTGCCAGACCGATGAGATAGCCGATCACCGAGGTGAAAATCACCTGGCCCAGGCCGGAGATCAGCGCGACCGGGCCGACGCTGCGAATGATGTGTAGATCCAGCTTCAGGCCGACCACGAACAGCAGCAGGGCGATGCCCAGGCGCGCGAACAGCTCGATCTCGTTGCTGTGGGTGACCCAGCCCAGTGCCGAGGGACCCAGCAGGATCCCGACCGCGATAAAGGCCACGATCAGCGGCTGGCGCAGAAACTGCGCCAGGGCGCCGACGACGGCGGCCAGGCCGATAATCAGGCCAAACTGCAAGAAGATATTTTCCAGCACGGTATCCGGTCGCCTCCGGCGGGTGTCAGCCTGTTGGCATTGTGCCAGCCTCCCGCACAGCTGTCGCGCAGGAGATGAAATGGCCGGATAGCTGGAAACACCGAAGTGAAAATGCTACCTTTGCGCTCCCGAATTTCACTGGTTAAAAAATGGGCAAGCTACACATACGCACTTTCGGTTGTCAGATGAACGAGTACGACACGGCCAAGATGGCCGACGTGCTGCGGGCGTCGCACGGCCTGGAATTGACCGATCAGGTCGAGGAGGCCGACGTGTTGCTGCTCAATACCTGCTCGGTGCGCGAAAAGGCGCAGGAGAAGGTCTTCTCCCATCTGGGGATGTGGCGCGAGCTCAAACAGGCTCGCCCGGAGCTGGTGATCGGCGTGGGCGGTTGTGTCGCCAGCCAGGAAGGGGACGCCATTTTGAAGCGCGCACCCTATGTGGATCTGGTCTTCGGTCCCCAGACCCTGCATCGGCTGCCGCAGATGCTGGACGATGCGCGCGCCCGTAAACATTCGGTGGTGGATATCTCCTTCCCCGAGATCGAAAAATTCGACCACATGCCTGAACCGCGGACCGACGGCCCCAGCGCCTTTGTGTCCATCATGGAGGGCTGCAGCAAATACTGCAGTTTCTGCGTGGTGCCCTATACCCGGGGCGAGGAGTTCAGCCGGCCGTTCGATGATGTGATTGCCGAGGTGGCGGAGCTGGCCGAGCGCGGCGTGCGCGAGGTGACCCTGCTGGGGCAGAACGTCAATGCCTATCGCGGCGTGATGGACGACGGCGAGATGGCCGATCTCGGCCTGCTGATCCAGTATGTGGCCGCCATCGACGGCATCGATCGCATTCGTTATACCACCTCCCATCCGCTGGAGATGAACGAGAGCCTGTTCCAGGCCTATGCCGAGGTGCCCGAGCTGGTCAGTCACCTGCACCTGCCGGTGCAAAGCGGCTCGGACCGGATCCTGGCGCAGATGAAACGCAAGCATACCGCCGTCGAATACAAGGCCACCATCCGTCGCCTGCGCGAGGTGCGCCCGGATATCAGTCTCTCTTCGGATTTTATCGTCGGTTTCCCCGGCGAGAGCGATGCGGACTTCGAGGCGACCATGGATTTGATTGCCGAAATCGGCTTCGACCACTCGTTCAGTTTTGTTTACAGTGCCCGGCCGGGAACGCCGGCCTCATCCTTGCCCGATGATGTGCCGCTGGATGTCAAAAAACAGCGCCTGGCCATTTTGCAGGAGCGCATCAACCAGCAGGCGGGGGAAATCAGCCGCAATATGATCGGCTCCACCCAGCAGGTTCTGGTCAGCGGTCCTTCCCGGAAAGATCCGGGCCAACTTGCCGGGCGCACGGCCAACAATCGTGTGGTAAACTTCAAGGGTGATCCTGAACTGGTCGGTGAGTTTGTCGACGTGACGATTACCGAAGCTCTGCCCAACTCCCTGCGCGGCGAACTGGTGAGCCAGTCCGTCCGCTGTGCCTGATTGCCCATACCTTAATAAGATAACCCAGATCCCGTCTTGAGCAGCCACGCTTTTTCTACCGATATCGTTCTCGAACCCGCTGATAATCAGCGGCTGGCCAACCTGTGCGGCCAGTTCGACGAACATCTGCGCCAGATCGAACGACGCCTGGGTGTGGAGGTGAACAATCGCGGCAACAACTTCCGGGTGATCGGTGATAGCCGTTCCGTCCAGGCCGCTGGTGAGGTACTGCGAGACCTGTATGCCGAAACCGAACACCAGACCCTGAACCCATCGCAGGTCAATCTCCATTTACAGGAGTCCGGCGTCGATGCGCTGGTGGCGGATATTACGCCGAAGGATGAAGTGATCCTGACCACGCCGCGCGGGTCGGTGCGTGGCCGTGGCCCGAACCAGAAGCAGTACCTGAGCAACCTCAAGGATAACGATCTCAATTTCGGTATCGGCCCGGCCGGCACTGGCAAGACCTATCTGGCGGTGGCCGCCGCGGTGCAGGCGCTGGAGCGTGAGGAAGTCCGGCGGCTGGTATTGACCCGCCCGGCGGTGGAGTCGGGCGAACGGCTCGGCTTTTTGCCCGGCGATCTGGCGCAGAAGATCGACCCCTATTTGCGTCCGCTCTACGATGCGCTGTACGAAATGCTGGGCTTTGAAACGGTGGCCAGGCTGATGGAGCGTAACGTGATCGAAGTGGCGCCGCTGGCCTACATGCGTGGGCGTACGTTAAACGAATCGTTCATTATTCTGGATGAGGCGCAGAATACCACCGTGGAACAGATGAAAATGTTCCTGACCCGCATCGGTTTCGGTTCCACCGTGGTGGTGACCGGCGACGTGACCCAGGTGGATCTGCCGCGCAACCAGCAATCGGGGCTGCGTCAGGTGATCGAAGTGCTGAAGGACGTGGAGGGCATCAGCTTTACCTTTTTCAATGCCAAGGACGTGGTGCGCCATCCGCTGGTGCAACGCATTGTCCAGGCGTACGAGGCGCGCGGCGAAGATCCGTTGCCATGAGTATTGAGGTGGAGGTGCAGCGGATCGCGGCGACCGGCCCGGGCGACGCGGACATCCATCGCTGGGTCAGCGCGGCCTTACGAGCCGAGAAGCGTAAAAATGCTGAATTGACAGTGCGTATCGTCGATGAAGCTGAAAGCGCCGAACTGAACGAGCAGTACCGGCACAAAAGCGGACCGACCAACGTGTTGTCGTTTCCGTTCGAGTGTCCACCCGAGGTGGAACTGAATTTGCTCGGTGATCTGGTGATCTCTGCCCCGGTGGTACAACGCGAGGCAAAGGAACAGGGCAAGCAAGAGACGGCCCACTGGGCGCATATGGTAGTACACGGCACCCTGCATTTACTGGGGTATGATCATCTGCAACAGGACGAGGCAGAAGCAATGGAGCGTCGGGAAATCAGCATCATGGAAGAACTGGGCTATACCAATCCTTACCGACTGGAAGAAGCGCAATGAGCGAAGATCGATCGGGAAGTCCCGACAAAGACACCAAACCGCAAAAATCGTGGCTGGAAAGACTGGGTCAGGCCCTGCAGGGCGACCTGAAAGATCTGGACCAGCTGCAGGAAGTCCTGCACGAAGCACACCGTAACCAGGTCATCGACATTGATGCCCTGGCCATGATCGAAGGTGTCCTGCAGGTCTCTGACATGCAGGTGCGCGATATCATGATCCCGCGCTCGCAAATGACTGTCGTCGAACGCGACGCCGATCCCAAACAGATATTAAAAACGGTGATTGATTCCGCTCACTCCCGCTTTCCGGCCGTGGGGGAGAGCAAGGACGATGTGATCGGTATTCTGCTGGCCAAGGATCTGCTGCCCTATTTTCTCGAAGGTGAACAAAGCCGACTGAATATTCGCGATATCCTGCGTCCCGCCGTCATCATTCCCGAAAGCAAACGACTCAACGTACTGCTCAAGGAGTTTCGCGCCAACCGTAATCATATGGCGATCGTGGTCGATGAATACGGTGGCGTGGCCGGGCTGGTGACCATCGAGGACGTGCTGGAGCAGATCGTCGGTGAGATCGAGGATGAGCATGACTTTGAGGAAGATACGCAGATCCTGCAACATGAAAACCAGACCGCCACGGTCAAGGGCATTACGCCCATCGAGGATTTCAATCATCACTTCGGTACCGACTACAGTGATGAGGAATTCGATACGATCGGTGGCCTGGTGATCAATCAGCTGGGACATCTACCCAAGCGTGGTGAAGTGATCGAGCTGGGGAATCTGCAGTTCCGGGTTCTGCGGGCCACCAATCGTCAGGTCCATCTGCTGGAGGTACGTCAGCTCGAAGCCCCGACGCAAGCCGAGAGCGTCGAACGCAGCAGTGCGCGTGGCGGCTGAACCGTTGTTAAGCCAGCGCCATGCCCGCTATGGCCTGGCGCTTCTGGCCGGCGCAGCCCTGCCGCTGGCTTTTGAACCATTTGTCTTCCTGCCGCTGGCCTACCTGGCCCCGGCATTACTGTTCTATCTGTGGCTGGATGCCACGCCGCGCCAGGCACTGCTCAGCGGTTATCTGTTCGGGCTCGGCCTGTTCGGCGTCGGTGTTTCGTGGGTCTATGTCGCCATTCATGAGTTCGGTTATGCCTCGATCATGCTGGCTACCTTTTTAACCGCGCTGTTCGTCGCTTTTCTCGCCCTCTATTACGGATTACTCGGCTATCTCGCCGTGCGGGTACGCAACGCGCTGGCCGGATATGCCCATCAACGTCTGTTGAGCCTGTTGCTGGTTTTTCCGGCGTTGTGGATCGGACTGGAATGGGTTCGCGGCTGGTTCTTGACCGGCTTTCCCTGGCTGAATCTGGGTTACAGCCAGATCGACAGTGGCCTGGCCGGTTATGCACCAGTACTGGGTAGCTATGGTCTGGGCTGGATAACACTGCTGGGCGCGGCATTGTTGTTATTAATCCTGCTCTATCGCAGCCGGCGCAAGCAGCTGGGTCTGTTGCTGTTATTCGTCGCTCTGCATCTGCTGGGGTACGCTTTATTGCAAATCACCTGGAGCCAGCCCCAGGGGCAACCGCTGCGCGCCAGTTTAATTCAGGGCAATTTGCCACAGGCGACCAAATGGGATCCGGAGGCGCTGGCCAAACGGTTATCCCTGTACCGCGAGCTGACCGGGCAGGAATGGAACAGCGATCTGGTTGTCTGGCCGGAAAACGCGGTGAGCACTTTTTATCACAATATCAAGGATGATTATCTGGCTGAACTGCAACAGCGGGCGCGAGAACATGACACGGATATTGTGCTGGGTCTGCCGGTAATGGATCGCCAGAGCCGGGCCTATTACAACAGTCTGCTCAGCGTGGGCCGCAGCCCGGGGATGTATCATAAAACTCACCTGGTTCCGTTTGGCGAGTATGTGCCGCTGGAGTCGATGCTGCGTGGCATGATTGCTTTTTTCGATTTGCCTATGTCCAGCTTCAGTTCGGGCGATCCTGATCAGCCCCTGTTACAGGCCGCCGGTCATTCAGTGGCCGCCACGGTTTGTTACGAGGATGTGTTCGGTGAGGAAGTGATCCGGCAACTGCCCGAAGCGACGCTGATGATCAATGGCAGCAACAATGCCTGGTATGGTGATTCCTTCGCGCCGCATCAGCATCTGCAAATTGCGCGCATGCGTGCCCTGGAAACCGGCCGGCCGCTATTGCGGGCGACCACCAACGGGATCAGTGCCATCGTCGATCACAAGGGGCGCCTTATTGCCCGTTCCGTCCAGTTTGAAACCCATGTCACCCGGGGGACGATTCAGCCCCGACGGGGTAGCACGCCGTATATTCGCTTCGGCAATTATCCGGTTTTGCTGTTATTGTTACTAACTGGCGTTGTGCTCGTCTGGCTCGTCAGGAAGCGACCTGTTGCCGGAGCTGGCTGACAGGCTCAGATATCCCCGGCCCGACAACCCGAGAGGCACCGCCAATGCAACGCAATCTGGCTCAGAAAATTTCCCTGGTCATCGCCGTGCTCTGTTATCTGGCGGCCGCCGGTTTCACGATCGCCGCCCTGGTGTACGAGCCACGGCAATCCGGTGATCCGATTCACGCCTCGTTCATGGCCTCGGTGATCTTCTTCATTGGTTGCGGGATTGTGCTGCATGTCATCGCCCGCACACGGCTGAAAGGGCTGGTCAGTCTGAGTGCGGAAGAAGAACACCGGGATTGATAGCCGTCCTGTAATCCGGTCGAACGATTACAATCGTTGGGCAGGGAATTATTCCGCAAGCCGATTTTTAAACTTGTCAGCCGGGACCGGTCTGCCAATATGGTAACCCTGAATGACCTCGCATCCCATCTCCTGCAGTAACAGCAGGGTCTGGTTGTCCTCGACGCCTTCCGCCACAACCTGAAAGCCGAGGTTGTGTGCCAGATCAATGATGGTTTTGACAATGGCCCGGTCATTGGCGCTGTTCAGCATTCCCTGAACAAAAACCTTGTCGATCTTGATTTCTGTAATCGGCAGATGGCGCAGATAGGCGAGAGATGAGAACCCTGTTCCAAAATCATCAATGGATAGCATGACGCCGCTGTTACGCAACGACTCGAGCAAGCGTCGGTTGGTGTCATGAGTTTCCATCAAGGTGTTTTCAGTGATTTCCAGAATGATTCTCCCGGGTGGCACCTGCCACTGGGATAGGCAGCGGCGAATATCCTCTCTGAAAAGCGGGTCCTCGAAGTCGCTTGAGCATATATTCAGCGATAGCTGGATGTCATAACCCTGCCGGTACCATTCATGCCATTGCCGGATGGCACCGTAAAGCATTTGTCTGGAAAGCTGACCGATCAGGCCGGTCTGTTCGGCAAGCGGGATAAAGGTGTCAGGCGGAATATAATTATTTTTGCCATATTCCCAGCGAGCCAGAGCTTCGGCCCCGGTGATTAGACCACTCTCAAGATCGTACTTTGCCTGGTAATGGATCTGCAGTTCGTGATGTTTAATGGCGTGGTGTAATTCGCTGATCAGTTTGAGTCGGGCGATGCTGTAAGGATTATCTTCATGTTTATACAGTATCAGGGGCTGCTTCAGTGATTTGGCCCTGTAGAGGGCAACTTCGGCGTTTTGGATAAGACTGTTGGTTTCTTCGCCATGTTCCGGGAATACCGCCACACCGATGTTAAGCTTGGTATGAAACTGTATCTTGTCAAAACTGACGGGTCTTTCCAGTTGACGGTTGATCTGCTCGGCAAACTCCTTTATCTGCTCCTGCCTGTCATGCAGCGCGATAATCCCGAATTCATCACTACCCATGCGTGCCATCAGCTCATAGGGAAGTCTGTTTCTGCTGAGTCGTTCGCCAATTTTTTTCAGCAAGTCATCGCCGTAGGCATGACCGAGGGTATCGTTCAGTTCCTGAAAACGTTCAATATCAAGGATATAAAGCGCGACAAGTGGCCCCGGCGGCTGATTGATAATCCGCTCGAGTTCCTGGCGCAACATCAAACGGTTGGGGAGGCCTGTCAGGCTGTCATGCATGGCATGGTAAAATAGTTGCTTGTTTTGTCGATCAAGCTGGCGGCTGATCCAGGCGGCAAGTATCAACGCGCCCCATATGGCCAGCCAGAGGGTCAACAGGGCCGCCACAATGAACCGGCTCCATGCAGAGTAGCCCTTAAAAACCTCTAATCGATTACTGACCAGTCTGTGGAGCGACAGGCGCAGACCGTTATCAAGGGAAGTGGTGCTGGTCAAGTATTGCTGGTTGTCGATGCTAACCAGTGAAGTGTCATCTGCTGGATCAAGGTGGGTGGCTGCTTTTTGCCAGCCTGCGGGCGGATTGCCCAGTGTTCGAACAGTGCCCTGCCTGTTTTGAATAACAAGAAATTCATCGCTATCAATCAGGCTATCGGGAACCTGTCCGGGTATTGGGGGCAAAACTTCTTCCGTGACAGATGTCTCCTGTCTCAGCAGCCAGGAAAGGGTTTGCAGACGTTGCTGGATAAAGCTGTATTCGGCATTCAGGCGGGCTTCCTGCGAGGTGCGGTGAGCCATGTAACCGAAAATGATGATGATACACAAAGACAGGGTACTGAAAGCGACAACCAGCCAGCCACGTAACTGCATCAGCCATTACTCGCCGTCACTGGCCGTGGTGCGGGTCAAATGGTACATCGGACACCATCCCAGTAAGCCGCTGGTCAGGTTGGCCACACCGAACATGCCGACCAGAAAGGAAAACAGGGCATCCGGAATCATACTGGTGTCGATGAATCCGAGGTAGATCAGCAACAACCCAACAAGACTGCGTATGCCGCGTTCGATGGGACGGATATTTTTCGATAGCTGTATCATGATGCCGTCCTTCAAGTTACGGAATCCGGATGCAGTTACCGGATACAGGATGCTTATATCCTTATAGTTTATATGTTATGCAAAGGCAAATCAGTTTGTATTTCCTGATGGTTCTGCATGGGTAAAAGCTGATTGCGACGCTTGTTTCGTCCGCGAAGCGATGAGATTTTGACGGCCAGGGTGTTGTCAGAATTTTGGCGCCTGTGCTACAACCTGTTTGCGCTAATGAATTTTATCCCGGCGACAATAATACCGACCTGTGTGACAAATAGCCGGCTACTGTTGGCAATCAGCAAGTCAGGATCAGGGCTGCGTTCAGGGGTGTCCCCATGCGCATATAAAATATGTTCCGCGCATGATTCGACATAGCGGCTTTTGAGCATGGAACGTGGCGATCGAACTGTCCCGGTCGGGTCGTACCGGGACAGTTACTGGCGGGATCAGGCTGTGGCCTCAGTTCAGAAAGCGGCGGTTTTATTCTTGCGGGGGACCGAAATATTTCTTGAACACGGTACCCTGGCATTTGGGGCAGGGGGGGATGTGGCCCGGCTTTTCGAAGTGCAGTTTCTCGCCACACTGTTTGCACTGCAGGACACCGATGCCGGTGATTTCCCCGGTATGCCATTCGCCGACCCGGCGGGCCCGTTCGGCCAGCATATCCAGCTCCAGCCGGGTGCGATCGGCCACGGCGGCAAACATTTCGGCGAATTTGGATTCGGCAAACTGCAGATCGAACTGGAGCCATTCCTTCAGCTGGCGACCGTTCTCGCTCATAAAATCCGCCGCTTCTTCCACATCGCGACGCACATATTCACGGACGCGTTCGGCTTCCTCGCGGCTGAGTTCGCCCATCTCCGAAGCCTGTTGCATGGCCTTGTCGAGGCGCTCCTGCAGGGGTGGCAACGCTTTTTCTTCAACGTCCGTCCACGCGTCGCGCAGATGGTGCATCATGTCGCGGTAGGCCTTGAGCAGCCGATCCTGAGTATCATTCATTTGCGTCGATTCCTTATTTTGTCCAACCGGATAAGGTTATCTTGGGTCCGCTGGCCGGCACTTGCAAGCCCCCGGGCCGAATATGGCGGTTTTGCCCGGCGGGCGGGCGGAGTAGAATAGGCCGCTTATCCCTATCCGAAGATCAACCGAAGCAGCGAGCGAATGGACGAACAATACCGCCCCGAACAGATCGAACAGGCCGCCCAGCAGTACTGGGAAGCACAGCAATCCTTCAAGGTCAGCGAGGATCCGGCCAGGGAAAAATTCTATTGCCTGTCCATGTTTCCCTATCCGAGCGGCCGCCTGCACATGGGCCATGTTCGCAATTACACCATCGGGGATGTGATCAGCCGTTATCAGCGCATGCAGGGCAAGAATGTGCTGCAGCCGATGGGCTGGGATGCCTTCGGCCTGCCGGCGGAAAACGCGGCCATGCAGAACCAGGTGGCCCCGGCCGCCTGGACCCGGCAGAACATCGATTACATGCGCACCCAGCTCAAGCGGCTGGGGCTCGGTTACGACTGGGATCGGGAACTGGCCACCTGCGATCCCGATTATTACCGCTGGGAGCAGTGGCTGTTTACCAAACTGTATAAAAAAGGGCTGGTTTACAAAAAGACCTCGCCGGTCAACTGGTGTCCGAACGATCTGACCGTGCTGGCCAACGAGCAGGTGATCGAGGGCAAGTGCTGGCGCTGCGATACGGCAGTGGAGCGCAAGGATATCCCGCAGTGGTTCATGAAGATTACCGCCTATGCCGACGAACTGCTCGATGAACTGGATAACCTGGAGGGCTGGCCGGAGCAGGTGCGCACCATGCAGCGCAACTGGATCGGCAAGTCCCACGGGGTGGAGATCGCCTTTGACCTGGCCGAGCGCAAGGAACGGCTAAAAGTCTTTACTACCCGCCCGGATACCCTGATGGGCGTCACCTACATGGCCGTGGCCGCGCAGCACCCGCTGGCACAGGAGGCGGGCGAGCGCTATGCCAATGTTGCGGCCTTTATAAAAGAGTGCGAGCAGAGCGGCACTGCCGAGGCCACGGTCGAAACCCTGGAGAAAAAAGGCATCGATACCGGTTTCAAGGCCGTGCATCCGATCAGCGGCGATCGGATTCCGATCTACGTGGCCAACTTCGTGTTGATGAGTTATGGCGAAGGGGCGGTGATGTCGGTACCCGCGCACGATCAGCGTGACTGGGAGTTTGCCCGCGCCTATGGCCTGCCCATCCGGCCGGTGATCACGCCGCTGGAAGGTGAGCTGCCGGATATGAGCCAGGGCGCTTTTACTGACAAGGGTCGGCTGATCAACTCCGGGCCGTTCGACGGGCTCAGTTCCGACGCGGCGTTCGAAAAAATTGCGGCGCAGTTGCAACAGCAAAAGCGTGGTGAGAAACGGGTCACGTATCGGCTGCGCGACTGGGGCGTGTCGCGCCAGCGTTACTGGGGCGCGCCGATTCCGATCGTCCATTGCAAAAAGTGTGGCGAAGTGCCGGTGCCGGAAAAAGATCTGCCGGTGGTGTTGCCCGAAGAGGTGAATTTCGAGGGCGTGGTTGGCTCGCCGCTCAAGCAGATGCCCGAGTTCTATAACACCCGTTGCCCGAAATGTGGCGGCAAGGCCGAGCGCGAAACCGATACCTTCGATACCTTCATGGAGTCGAGCTGGTACTACGCGCGTTACGCCAGTGCGGACAACGACAAGGCGATGCTGGATACCCGGGCCGACTACTGGTTGCCGGTGGATCAGTACATTGGCGGCATCGAGCACGCCATTTTGCACCTGCTCTATGCCCGCTTTTACAACAAGCTGATGCGCGACGTGGGGCTGATTCAACACGCTGAACCGTTTACCCACCTGCTGACCCAGGGCATGGTATTAAAAGACGGCGCCAAGATGTCCAAGTCCAAGGGCAACACGGTGGATCCGCAGGCACTGATCGACAAATATGGCGCCGATACCGCGCGGCTGTTCATGATGTTCGCCGCGCCGCCGGAGCAATCGCTCGAATGGTCTGACGCCGGGGTGGATGGCGGCTATCGTTTTCTCAAACGGCTGTGGGCGCGGGTACAGCAACACGTCGAAGGCGGCCCGGCCGGGGCGGTCGATGCGGCCAGCCTTTCCGATAAACAGAAAAGCCTGCGCCGTCAGGTGCACGAGACCATCGCCAAGTGCACCGACGACATGGGCCGGCGCTTTACCTTCAATACCGCCATCGCTGCAGTCATGGAACTGATGAACGCGCTGGGCAAGTTCGACGACGAGTCCCCGGCGGGCCGGGCCGTGGTCCAGGAGGCCCTGGAGACGGCGGTGCTGTTATTGTCGCCCATCGTGCCGCATATTACTCACGTGCTGTGGCAGGCGCTGGGCCATGAGGACGCGGTGATCGAACAGCGATGGCCGCAGGCGGATGAGTCGGCCCTGGTGCGCGAGGAGGTCGAGCTGGTGGTGCAGGTTAACGGCAAACTGCGCGGTCGTATCAGTGTGCCGGTGGATGCCGAGCGCAACCAGATCGAACAGGCCGCCCAGCAGGAAGAGAATGTGCAACGCTTTATCGAGGGCAAGGGGATCATCAAGCTGATCGTGGTGCCCGGCAAGCTGGTCAATATCGTGGTGAAATAGAGGCGCGCAATGTCCATGACACGCTACTGGTTGCCCCTGTTACTGATCCTGGCCCTGGCGCTGCAGGCCTGTGGCTTTCGCCTGCGTGGCGCGGTGGACATGCCTCCCGAATTGCAATACACCGTGGCCGAAGGCGTGGCACCCTATTCGGCACTGGGTGAATCGCTGAGTCGCTCCTGGCGCCTGTCGAACGCCCGGCTCGATTTCGAGCGTGAGGCTGTCGGATCGTCGGCCGCGCGACTGGTGATCAATGGCGAGGACGTGACCCGGCGTACCCTGTCGGTGGACAGCGCCGGGCGTCCCAACGAATATGAGCTGCGTTATCAGGTCCGCTTCACGCTGGAGGATGCCGGCGGCCAGCCGCTACTGCAGAATCAGAACATCACTGTCAGCCGCGCCTACCAGTTTGATCCGAACAATGCCCTGGCCATGGATGACGAGGAAGCGCGTCTCGAGCGTCTGCTGGCCGAAGAAGCGGCGCTGCAGATGATGCGCCGTATTACCTTCCAGCTGCGGCACCGCGCGGCGCAGCCGGCGCCGGAGGGCGAAGAACCCGCCCCGGCGTTCGAAGCGGGCAATGGGGCCGACGATGAAACTGCGCGCTGATCAGCTTCCCGCTCAGTTACAAAAGGGACTGGCGCCGGTCTATCTGATCAGCGGCGACGAACCCTTCCAGATCGATCAGGCCGTCAATGCCCTGCGCCAGCACGCCCGGGAGCAGGGCTATACCGACCGCCAGGTGCTGCACGCCGATGCCCGCTTTGACTGGCAGAATCTGGGTGCTTCCACGGCCAATCTGTCCCTGTTTGCCGAAAAACAGTTGATCGAACTGCGCCTGCCTACCGGCAAGCCGGGGACCGAGGGCAGCAAGGCGCTGCAGGCCTATCTCGATAACCCGCCGTCGGATACGCTGTTGCTGATCATCAGTGCCAAGCTGGATAAAACCCAGCAGAACAGCAAATGGTACAAGGCCATCGATCGGGCCGGCGTCACACTGGCCGTGTGGCCCATCGACGCGGCGCAGCTGCCCGCCTGGCTGAAGCAGCGCATGGCCCTGCGTGAGATGCAGCCCGGCGAGGCGGCCCTGCAACTGCTGGTGGATCGCATCGAAGGCAACCTGCTGGCCGCCGATCAGGAGCTCGAAAAGCTGCGCCTGCTCAATGGCCCCGGTCCCATCGATGCCGAACAGGTGGCGGCGGCAGTGGCCGACAGTGCCCGCTATGATCTGTTCTCGCTGGTGGATGTCACTCTCAGCGGGGACAGGGTGCGGGCCCAGCGCATGCTGTACGGGCTGCGCGGCGAGGGGGTCGAGGCGATTCTGGTACTCTGGGCCCTGAGCCGGGAGATCCGCTCGCTGGCGGGCATGGCCGCCGTACTGGAGGGCGGTCAGCCGCTGGCGGCCGTGCTGCAGCAATACCGGGTCTGGGACAAACGCAAGGCTCCGGTGAGCGCCGCCCTGCGCCGTCACCCGCAGGCCGCAACATGGCGATCGCTCTTACAGCGTTGCCGACGCATCGATCACTGTCTCAAGGGACAGGCGGCAGGCGAGCCGTGGGAGGAATTGTTACAATTGATCATGGCGCTGGCCGATCGTCCCCTGTTTGAACCCGGTCGGGCCGCCAGCTGATTTCACATTACAGGTAAAACCGAACACCATGGACGCCAAAGTCGATATCAAGCAGTACATGACCCAGCTGGGCCGCCAGGCCCGCCAGGCCTCGCGGGCGATGGCGCGCGCGGGAACCAGCCAGAAAAACACCGCGCTGGAGGCGATTGCCGCGGCGCTGGAGGCCGGCCAGGACGCCCTGCTGGCGGCCAACCGCGAAGACATGCAGGCCGGGCGGGACAAGGGGCTGGATGCGGCCCTGCTGGATCGCCTGGAACTCAACGCCGAGCGCATTGCCGCCATGGCCGAAGGGCTGCGCCAGATTGCCGCGCTGCCCGATCCGGTCGGTGAAATCAGCGAGATGGCCTATCGCCCCTCGGGGATCGAGGTGGGCAAGATGCGGGTGCCGCTGGGGGTCATCGGCATCATTTACGAATCGCGTCCCAATGTGACCGCCGATGCGGCCGCCCTGTGCCTCAAATCGGGTAATGCCGCCATTTTGCGGGGCGGCTCCGAAGCCGAGCACTCCAACCAGGCCATTGCCGCCTGTATCCGCCAGGGCCTGCAGCAGGCCGGGCTGCCCGACGAGGCGGTGCAGGTGATCGAAATGACCGATCGCGCGGCGGTCGGGGAACTGATCACCATGCCCGAGTTTGTCGATGTGATCGTCCCGCGTGGCGGCAAGGGGCTGATCGAGCGGATTACCGCCGATTCGCGGGTGCCGGTGATCAAGCATCTGCATGGCGTCTGTCATGTCTATATCGATGAGCGGGCCGACGTCGACAAGGCGGTGGCCGTGGCGTTCAATGCCAAGACCCAGCGTTACGGCACCTGCAACACCATGGAGACCCTGCTGGTACACAAAGCGATTGCCGGGCAGGTATTGCCGCAACTCGGCCGCTTATACCAGGAGGAGGGCGTCGAGCTGCGGGGCTGCGAGGCAACCCGGGCGATTTTAAAAGAGGCCATCGCCGCCACCGAGGAAGACTGGGACACCGAGTATCTGGCGCCGATCCTGTCGATCCGGATCGTCGAGGATCTGGATGCCGCCATCGAACATATTCATGCGCACGGTTCCGGTCATACCGAATCGATCCTGAGCCAGGATATCGGCCGGGCGCGGCGTTTTCTCAGCGAGGTGGATGCCAGCTCGGTGATGGTCAACGCCTCGACCCGGTTTGCCGACGGTTTCGAATATGGTCTGGGGGCCGAGATCGGGATCAGTACCGACAAGATCCACGCCCGTGGCCCGGTGGGCCTGCACGGCCTGACCTCGCAGAAATACATCGTGATCGGTGATGGTCATATCCGCAAGTGACGAGGGACGAGTTACGAGGGACGAGGAAACCAGCGTGCTTTTAGAGGTAATGATGCCAATGCAGTTGTCTCTCGTCCTTCGGCCTTCGGCCCTGTATTTATCATGATCGGGATTCTTGGCGGGACGTTCGATCCCATCCATTTCGGCCATCTGCGACCGGCGCTGGAGATCTATCAGGCGCTGGGACTGCGGGAGCTGCGCTTTATTCCCAGTGCCGAGCCGCCGCACCGGAGCAAGCCTCAGGCCTCGGCCCTGCTGCGGTTGATGATGGTGCGCGCGGCGATTGCCGACCAGCCCGGCTTTGCCATCGACGATCGGGAACTGCGCCGCAGTGGCCCCTCCTACATGGTCGATACCCTGCACAGTCTGCGCGAAGAGCTGGGGGACTCGACCCCGGTGTGCCTGATCCTGGGGCTGGATGCCTTTCTGGGTCTGGAAGGCTGGCACCGCTGGCAGGATCTTTTCGATTACGCCCACCTGGTGATCACCCATCGGCCCGGCTGGTCGTTGCGCGATATGCGTCCGGGCTCGATTCTGGCCAATGAGATCCAGGCACGCTACAGCGAACCGGAACAACTGGTTCGTCACCCGGCCGGCAAACTGGCTTTCCAGTCGGTGACCCAGCTGGATATTTCCGCCAGCGGTATTCGCGAGGAACTGGCAAGCGGACGGGACATTCGTTATTTGTTGCCGGATACCGTCCACGAACTGATCAAAACGCAACACATCTATGGATAAACAGAGACGCTCATGAATGGTGAACAACTGAAACAACTGGTGGTGGATGCAATCGAGGACGTCAAGGGAATCGATGTGAAGATTCTGGACGTCAGCGGCCAGTCCAGCGTGACCGATGTCATGGTGATTGCCAGTGGCAATACCGCGCGCCAGGTCAAGGCCATCGCCGACAACATTATCGAAAAGGCCAAAGCCGCCGGTGTTAAACCTCTGGGCGTGGAAGGCGAGCAACATGCCGAATGGGTGCTGGTCGATCTCGGCGATGTCGTAGCGCATATCATGCAGCCGTCGATACGCGACTTTTACAACCTGGAAAAACTCTGGGGCGAAGCAAGTCCGGCGGCGGTCGAGAAGTAAAGCCGGATTACCACTGACAACACCGAACGCACCGACAATTCAGTTGCTGTGTTTTCAGTGTATTTCGGTATGTTCGGTGGTCATTCAACAGCGCTAACCAAAATCTGATCACACCGAATTCATCGATTTTTTAACCGGCAGGCAGGGCATGCAGATTCATCTACTGGCAGTGGGCAGCAAAATGCCCGGCTGGGTACAGCAGGGGTATGAGGAATATGCCCGGCGCATGCCGCCCGAGTGCCGCCTGAATCTGCTCGAGATTCCCCTGGCCAAACGCGGCAAGAGCAGTGCCGTCGAGCAACTCAAACAGCAGGAAAGCGAAAAGCTGCTGGCGGCGGTACCGAAGAACAGCCAGCTCTGGGCGCTCGATGGTGGGGGCAAGAGCTGGTCAACGGAACAGCTGGCCGATCAGTTGCGCGACTGGCTGCAGGGCGGGCAGGATATCGCCCTGATGATAGGCGGCCCGGACGGTCTTGCGACCGGGTGCCTGCAACAGGCCGCCGGCCGCTGGTCACTCTCCCCCCTGACCTTGCCTCATCCGCTGGTGCGCATTATTGTGGCAGAACAGCTGTATCGGGCCATGAGCATACTCAAGCACCATCCATACCATAAATAGCCTGAAACCGGGCACTCCCGAACAGCCGTACCGGACACTGAAACCCGGGGCCGGAACAGGGTACACTCACAGTTATGGAGCCTTTTGATATTTATCTGGCATCGGCCTCGCCGCGGCGTCGCGAACTGCTCATACAGATCGGTGTCCGTTACCGGTTGCTGGATGTCTCGGTCAGCGAGACCCGACTGGATGACGAAGCGCCCGACGCGTATGTGCGCCGGGTGGCGCGGGACAAGGCGCGCGCCGGTCTGGAGTTAATCGATCCAGCGGCGCCGCGACCGGTACTCGGTGCCGATACGGTCATCGTCATTGACGATAAGATATTGGGCAAACCGCAGGATCGAGAGGAAGCGATCGCCATGCTGCAGCAGTTATCGGGTCGGACCCATCAGGTACTCAGCGGCGTGGCGCTGATCGATCATGATGAACGCAACGCACTTAATGTCAGCCAGGTGACGTTTCGGGAATTGAGCCGGGCAGAGTGTGAACGCTATTGGCAAACCGGCGAAAGCCAGGGCAAGGCAGGTGCCTATGCCATTCAGGGTTATGCAGCGGCCTTTATCCGTGAACTGTACGGCAGTTACTCGGGCGTGATGGGATTGCCGTTGTACGAGACCGCACAATTATTACAACAGGCCGGTGTCGAATTGTTCCCGAATCAGGAGTGGGATCAGGAGTGAGCGGACAGAATGAGTGAAGAACTGCTAATCAATGTCACCCCACAGGAGACCCGTGTCGCCTACGTGGAAAATGGTGTATTGCAGGAAGTGCACATCGAGCGGGCACGCAAGCGCGGCCTGGTAGGCAATATCTATCGTGGCAAAGTCAGCCGGGTATTGCCTGGTATGCAGGCGGCTTTTATCGAGATGGGACTGGATCGCACGGCGTTTCTGCATGTCTCCGATATTGCCGTGCGTAATGACAATGAGGGTGAGAAAAACTCGCAAACCATCATGGAACTGCTTACCGAAGGCCAGGATGTGGTGGTCCAGGTGGTCAAGGATCCGATGGGCTCCAAAGGCGCGCGCCTGACCACCCAGCTTTCCATTCCGTCACGGTATCTGGTTTACATGCCCGGTGCCGAACATGTCGGCGTCTCGCAAAAAATCGACGAGGAAGCCGAGCGTCAGCGTTTGAAAGAGATCGTCGCCGATTATGCCCCGCAGTTCGACTCCGGAGGCTACATTATACGCACCGTGGCCGAGGGGGTTTCCGACGAGGCGATTTACAACGACATGTGTTTCCTGCAGAAATTGTGGACATCGATCCAGGAGCGCAGCGCCACCGGTAACGGTGACAACAGCAATCTTCTGTACGAGGATCTGCCCCTGGTAATGCGTACCATGCGCGATCTCAGTGGCAGTGATATTGAAAAGATTCGTATCGATTCCAACGAAACCTATCACAAGGTCAAAAAGTTCGCTGCCAAGTTTATCTGCGAGCTGGCCGATCAGGTTGAGTATTATCCGGGCGAGCGACCTATTTTCGATCTTTACGGTGTCGAGGATGAAATTCGTCGCGCCCTGGAACGTAAGGTACAACTCAAATCCGGTGGCTATCTGATTATCGATCAGACCGAGGCGATGACAACCATTGATGTGAATACCGGTGCCTTCGTCGGACATCGCAATCTCGAAGAGACCATCTTCAAAACCAATCTGGAAGCCACCCAGGCGATCGTGCGCCAGCTACGCCTGCGCAATCTGGGCGGCATTATTATTATCGACTTTATCGACATGGTGGATATTGAGCACCGGCGCCAGGTTCTGCGGGCGCTGGAAAAGAGCCTCGAACGGGATCATGCCAAGAATCACATTACTGAAGTCTCGAGCCTGGGGCTGGTGGAGATGACCCGTAAACGAACCCGCGAAAGTCTGGAACATATTCTGTGCGAACCGTGTCCTATCTGTAACGGGCGCGGTACTTTGTTGACCGCCGAAACGGTCTGTTTCGAGATCTTCCGCGAGATTCTGCGCGAGGCGCGCCAGTTCGATGCCCAGCAGTTTCTGGTGCTGGCCGCCCAGCCGGTGGTGGATATGTTGCTGGATGAGGAGTCAACCAGTGTGGCGGAGCTGGAAGAGTTTATCGGCAAGCCGATCAAGTTCCAGGTGGAGTCGGAATACACCCAGGAACAGTTTGATGTGGTGCTGATGTAACAGTAATGGCTGCACGCTGATAGAATGACGATAATTTAACGTGGCCAAAGCAAAAAAATACCTGCGCACCCTTCGGCGTTTCCTCTGGTACAGCCTGGCGGCACTGGTTGTCATCCTGGCGGTACTGGTCTCGCTGTTTCGTATTTTTTTACCCGATCTGACTGCTTATCGTTCGGATCTGGAAGAGCTGGCCAGCGCTTTCCTGGATCATACCGTGAGAATCGAATCCATGGATGCGCGGCTGGTCGGTTTTACCCCCACACTGATTTTCGACAATGTCTACATGCTGGATAAAACCGGCGATCGTGAGCTGGTGCGCTTCGACCAGGCGCGGCTGGGGGTGGCCCTGATCGACTCTATTCAACAACGTCAGGTCGTGCCCCGCGATTTTACGATTGACGGCATTCAGCTGGCGGTAACCCGGCAACAGGACGGGCGGTTTTTATTGCAAGGCGTGGATGTTGCCAATCTCGAAAAAACGTTTCAGACCGGTCAGCCTCGCGGATCGGGAGAACTGGCCGACTGGCTGTTCAAGCGCAGCCGGTTGTCCCTGCGCAACAGTACGATTATCTGGAAAGACCTGAAGCAGGACGGAAACATTCTGCATTTTGATGATGTCAACCTGGTGTTGCGCAATGACAATCAACGCCATCAGCTTAACGGCAAGGTCAAACTTCCCGCTCGCATGGGCAAGCATTTTGAACTTGCCATGGATGTTCGCGGCGATATCCTCAACCCGCGCAAGATGAAAGGCGACATCTATCTGCGCGGCGACGCGGTACAACTGGATCAATGGGGCGTCAAACCCGAATACCAGGGTGTCAGCCTCAATTCAGGGACTGCCGATTTCCAGCTCTGGGGAACCTGGAAAGATAATGCGATAGCGCAACTCAGTGGCGATCTCACCGCTTATGATCTGGATATGTCGCTACCGATTATGGATGACTCCTATCACGTACGATTGATGGGAGGGCTGTTTGACGTCGACAATCATACCGATGGCTGGACGCTCAACGTGGATCGCTTCCAGTACATGAGCTCAGGCGATGTCTGGCCGCAAACCCGTTTCAGTATTCACCATACCCGCGGTGACGAGGAACAGGCCGCTCAGTGGCAAGTGGACAGCGACTACTTCCGTATTGAGGATGTTGCCGGTCTGTTGTTGCAGACCAATCTGCCCGATGCACGGCAGCGTGATTTCCTGCAAAACGTCAAGCCGGTGGGGGATGTCCGACGGCTGCACTTTCGCCATACACGCAATGAACAACAGGAATCCCGTTACCGGTTGCAGGCCGCTTTCGAGCATCTCTCCTCCGAGCCCTGGCGTGATCTGCCGGGAGTGAGCGGTCTGCAGGGACAGCTTTATGCCGACCATCGCCAGGGCCGGGTCGCATTGCATTCCGGTTATGCCAGTGTCGATGCGCCACGCCTGTTCCGCGAGCCGTTAACGTTAAACCGGTTTGACAGCACATTACACTGGTCGCGCAGCGAGCAGGGCTGGCAGTTGCAAAGCGAACAGCTAGAGGTGGGTACCGACCATGTTCAACTGACGGCCGATCTGTTATTGAGCCTGCCTCAGGATCGTTCCGTATCTCCCTATCTGGATTTGCAGGCACGGTTTAAAAACGGCAAGGCGGAACATGCCAGGCGTTATTATCCAGCCGGCATCATGAAAGATAAGCTGGTGAACTGGCTGGATCGCAGTATTGTCAGCGGCCATGTCAGTGAGGGTGGTCTGGTGTTTAACGGTCGGTTAGGCGACTTTCCTTTTCGCGATCGACGCGGGCAGTTCAAGGTCGATCTCGATGCCCGGGATGTGCGTCTGAATTATCGCGAGGGCTGGCCGGCGATTACGGGTATTGATTTGTCGGCCACCTT
>NZ_JAVLAZ010000181.1:0-1707 GCF_031581315.1 Thiohalophilus sp. | reverse complement strand
GGTTTTGGGCTGGTACGTAAGTGCCAGCGCAGGATGTCGTAATAACTGCGAATATTATCGACATACGTTACCGGCTCATGACCGCGGGCATAACCGTAACGGGTTTGCCGATACCATTTACGCTGGGTTAACAGCGGCAGATTGCTTTTAACGTCGGACCATTTGTTCGGATCGCCACCGCGTTGTTCGGTAATTCTCTGGACATCCCGCACATGTCCGAAGCCGACATTATAGGCGGCCAGCGTGAACCACATCCGATCGTCTTCGGGAATATCCTCAAAACGTTGATAGAGGCTCTTGATATAACGGGCGCCACCCTGAATGCTCTGGGCCGGGTCAGTCCGGTCCGCGATATCCAGCTGGTTGGCTGTGACGTTGGTCAGCATCATCATGCCACGTACCCCGGTCGGTGATACAGCCAGTGGGTTCCAGTGTGATTCCTGATAGGCCACGGCCGCTAACAGGCGCCAGTCGAGATTGGTATGTGCGGCGGCCTTTTTGAACAGCTTGCGATAGTTCGGCATGCGGCTGCGCATGTGATGCATGAAAAAGGGTGTGCCGGCGTAGTCGTAGTTACGCACGTACTCATAATTCTGTTTAATCCTATGTGCCAGTTCGCCGGATTCGCGCAGCGTCTCGAAGAAATGTTCCACCTCGTCGTAGAGCGAGGTGTCTTCACTTCGGGGCAGGGCCCAGGCAAGCTGCCGGGGTTTTGACAGGTCGAAAGCCACCCGCAGCTCGGGGAAATAGCGCCGGTTAATTGCCACCTCGTTGGAATCGGCAACGGTGTAATCAATCAGCCCCTGGGCCACCAGCGACAGCAATTCGGTGCTGCCTGCTTCAGCGTTTTCATGCCACTGGAGATCGGGGCGTGACTGTTGTATCTGGCGTAACTGCTCGGCATGGCTGCTGTTGGCAACCACCTCCAGATAGCCTTGCCGGAGATCGGCGAAATCCCGCGGTTCGGGCAGGGTGTCCTGTCGATATACCAGTTGTGGCGTGATTTGCTGATACGCCGGGGCAAAGCGGACCTGGCGGCGCCGCTGTTCGGTCACGGTCAGGCCGGCGGCGGCCAGATCGGCACGCCCCTTGCGCAGACCGATAAACATTTCTTCCAGGTTGTCTTTGACGACCAGTTTCAGACGTACGCCAAGGTGATCGGCAAAGGACCGGGCCAGATCGTATTCCAGCCCGGCCGGGCCCCGGGGCCCCTGATAATAGGTGGTGGGGGCATTGCGGGTGTAGACGCGCAACTCACCGCTGTCGAGCACCTGTTCCAGCGCACTGTGCTGCGGTGTGCAGGCATTGAGCGCCACGCCTATCAGCGTCGCCCCGCCCAGCAGTGTTGCGAAAACCCGTCGTTGCATTCGGTCTTTACCTTTCGGTCTGTGAACTGGTTATCGGTTTGTTACTTTAAGCTTGGAGTACAATTGCCAAACCACAAGTCCGTTCCACGTTTTTCGGCCGCAGAATAAAAAACTTCAATATTATAACATCCTAATATTGGTCAATCACACATCATATTCACCCACCTTGCCGTGACGGCTTCTATAACCACTTGATTAGTAATGAAATAGCAACAGCTTCGAGCGCCGCAGGCGACCGGAACAACTTGGGTCGGGTTGGATTGGCGTTGTTGCACCGCCCGGGCATCTGGTTTAACCTTGCGCGCTTTCTTGAGTGCTGAGTGCTGAGTGCTGAGTGCTG
>NZ_JAVLAZ010000095.1:0-8424 GCF_031581315.1 Thiohalophilus sp. | reverse complement strand
CCCTGATTTTAAATCCATCTTTTTTCACCCCGACCGTTCAACTAGGCTTTTAACAAACCTCTCAACATGACAAGTCATCATGGAAGAAGATGACTGATGTGACTGCCAATCGATGAACAGAGAAACCGGTAAGCCAACCCCCGGGCCTGTCGCCGGTTACTGGATAAAAGGAGAGACGATATGGAACACCGCCATGGTAAACGTGTTCGGGCCCTGGCCCTGGTTCGTGTTTGTCAAAGTGATGGTGCGGGGGAGTGTCGGCCCGGGCTGTTATATAATGTTAGCCAGGATGGCATGTTCGTGTTAAGCAATATGCAGCCTGCGATCAATGCAAGCTTTGATGTGTATATTCAGATCGCCGGTCATCTGATGAACGTCTGTCTACCCGGACAGGTGGTACATGCCAATGGCCATGGGTTTGGTATGATATTTCGTCGCATGAGCAGGCAAAACCGGTGGTTGCTAAGTCTGTTACAGGAGAATCACCGGGCCGGGCTAATCGGCACAGCGATTGAGGATCGCCAGCGAGCCCCGGGATTGAGTGAAGCCAGTGCCTAGTTTTTTGACCATCGGCGCTGTGTTTCGAGGTTTGGTCCAATAACAAAACGCTATCCGGTGTGTCAGCCGTTCAGGATAGATCCCCCGCCAGATCCGGTTCGCCGAGTTGTTTGAGTATCCGGCTGCGGGCGGCATCGCGCAGGTGCACCGCCGCGGCCCAGTCATTGCCGTCCGGGGTTATCGGTTCGCCAATCGATACGTTTACTGCCCCATGGCGCGGGAACCAGGTGTCGCCGCGCAGGATCGAGCGGGTACCGCGCAGGGTGATCGGCACTATCGCGATGTCAGCTTCCGCCGCGGCGGCGAAGGCGCCCATGTGAAAGGCCATCAGTCCCGGCATGCGCCGCAGTGTGCCCTCGGGGAAGAACAGCAGGCGGCGTCCGCCCCGTGCCAGTTCGGTAATCCGCCGGGCGTCGATGACGCCTTGCTGCTTGTCAAAGCGTTCGACGAAGCGGGTGCCGATGCGTTTGAGAAACAGGCCGGCCAGCCATTGCGATTGCAGTTCTCCCTTGGCGACGAAACTGATTGGGCGATCCAGTGCCGCCACCAGTACGACCCCGTCCAGGTAACTGGCATGGTTGGCGACGATCACCCGGGCGCCATCACCCGCCAGGTTTTCAGTCCCGTGTATCTGCAACGGCACGCCGGCCAGGCGTAACAGCAGGCGCGCGCCGCCCCGCATTACGGCCCAGCGCCAGGATTCGCGCGGTAGCACCACCACCAGCGCCCAGATCGGTGGTGCCAGTAACCAGAACAGCAGTTGCCCATAGGCGGCGTAGGCGAGATGGCGCAGGCCGCGCCCGATCCGGCGCGCTTCGGGCAGCAGACTGGCGCTGATCAGGCGGGCGATCTGCCACCAGACCGGGCGGGGCTTGTTACCGATTCGGCCCTGTTCGTACAGCTCGCGGGTGGCGGGGCGACGGATTTTGCCGCTCGAGGTTTTGAGTATGGTGCGCGGCGGCGCCAGCACCACCTTGTCCGGCGGCAGGCCGAGCAGATCGTGGCTGGTGTGGCGGATGCGGGTTTGCAGATCGGCGCGTGCGGCGGGATCGGTGAGCCGGGTTTCGGCCATCACCACCAACCGCTCGGTGCCGGAATCGGGATCGACACTGCCGAATATCGCCACGCAGCCCTTGCGCACGCCTTCGAGCTCGCCGATGGCGTGTTCCGCTTCGTAGGGATAAATATTGCGCCCGCCGCGGATGATGACGTCCTTGATGCGGCTGGTCAGGTACAGCTCGCCGTCGGCGATATAGGCCAGATCGCCGGTTTCCAGCCAGCCGTCATCGAACAGGGCGCGGGTGGCTTCGGGGTTGCGGTAGTAACCGCTGGTGGCGGACGGCCCGCGAAACTGCAGGCGGCCCTGCTGCCGGTCGGGCAACTCGCGGCTGCTGTCGTCGACGACGCGCAGTTCATAACCCGGCAGCGGCTGGCCGCAGGCAACATACTCCAGGGCATGGGGGTCGTCATTGGCGGCGGGTTGTGCCTGGCCGGCATGCACAAAATGATCGCGCTTGATGCGATCGATCTGCGGGCCGCGCCCCAGCGGCGGAAAGGCCAGGCCTACGGCCGCTTCGGCCAGCCCGTAAACCGGCGCCAGGGCGGTTCGGTGCAAGCCGTATTGCGCGAAGCGCTGACTGAAACGCCGGACGGTCTGCGTACTGACCGGTTCGGCGCCGTTGAACAGCATGCGCAGGGAGCCCAGATCCAGACCGGCGAGCGCTTCATCGGGGATGCGGGTCAGGCACAGTTCATAGGCGAAATTGGGTCCGGCACTGAGTGTGCCGCGATGGCGGTGTATGGCCCACAACCAGCGTTGCGGGCGGGTCAAAAATGTCAGCGGCGACATCAGCACCAGAGTCATCGCATAGTACAGGCTGCCGAGCCAGGCGCCGATTAACCCCATGTCGTGATAAAGCGGCAACCAGCTGACGAATACATCCGTTGAATCCACCCGTAAGGCGCGGCCCATGGCGCGGATGTTGGCCAGCAGATCCGCGTGGCTGAGCACCACGCCCTTGGGCTGGCCGGTGCTGCCGGAGGTGTATTGCAAAAAGGCGATATCCTGCGAGGTGACCGGCGGCAGCAGAGCGGTCGGTGCCTGGTGCAGTTCGTCCGGGGTGGCGATCGTGTCCAGCGTCTGCACCCGGGATTTGAGCAGGCGGCCCAGTTGCCTGGCTTCGGGAACGGTGATCAGCAGGACTACCGCGGCATTGGCCAGGATGCCGGCATGGCGTTGCAGATGATCCTCCAGTTGCGAGGGGCGAGCCGGGGGATAAATAGGCACCGGAATCGCCCCGGCATACAAAATGCCGAGAAAACTCCACAGATATTCCTGGCCGGTGGGGAGCATGATGGCCACGGTCTGGCCGGGTTTTACCTCACGTGCCAACAGCCCGGCAGCGATGGCCTGGGCGCCCTCGCGCAGGGCGCGGTAACTGATCGGTTGCGGTTCCTCGTCTTCATCGTACAGGTAGAGCTGTACCCGTTCGGGTTGCGCCTCGGCATGCCAGTCGAGCACCTCGAGCAGGGTCGTGGCATCGTGTGGCGCGGCCCCGGCTTCCGATATGTTCCCGGGGGCGGTCGGTTGCGAGCGTTTGCGTTGTCCGGTTTGCTCCGGCGCGGCGCTGGCAATGGCCCGTAGCAGGTCGCGCGGCGTTTCGGCGCTGGCCAGCTGTTGTTCGGACAGACCGATATGAAATTCGCGTTCCAGTCGCGTCAGCAGTTCCGCGCGTGACAGGCTGTCGAAGCCCAGATCGCGCTCCAGTGCGGCGTCGAGCCGAACCTCGCTGTCATCGCGATCGGGATGCAGCTCACTGCTGAGCGTGCGCACGATATTCAGCAGTCTGTGCCGGAGGTCAGCGTCTTTATCTGATTCGTTGTGGGTGGGTTGGCTCATTATAGAATGTGGCAGGTTCCACGATAAAATGTTCCGCAGACCGGCACAGGCGTAAAGATTACCATCAAAATGTTCTGCATAGCGGCTCGCCTGGCCAACCAGTCTGCACGGCATCTCTCATCAGGTGAATGATTAAATCCGGGAGTCCGGGGAGGATGTTATCCCGTTTCATCTTTTGCTCTGCTAATTGCAGGAGAACAGAGCAGTGATATCCCGGGCGCATATCAAATACAGATCGAGGACCAGGGGCGGTTCACTTGATGTTGTGGGAATAGGCGAAACGCTATGAGCAAACCGGGACAGTTTTATTATTGGCGGTGCAGTTTCTTCCAGTACAGGCTGTGATTCTGTTTTAGCCGGTTGGGTTGACGACTCTTCTGGTTTATCAGTTCTGCAGGGGAAAATCACACCCGGTTGCCGTTAAGGTTGATTATTCGAATTATTTATCCGCTGTATTTTCGCCTGTTTTAATATTGGCTTCCTGTGTTTCCTGTTCAATTCGATGATAGATTTCCTCGCGATGAACCGAAACTTCTTTTGGCGCATTCACGCCGATGCGTACCTGATTGCCTTTGACTCCCAGCACGGTCACCGTAACATCGTCGCCAATCATCAGGGTTTCACCCACACGGCGTGTCAGTATCAGCATATGTTGCCTCCTTGTTTGCGCTGTCTGTTCCTTGTCTTTCATAGAGAAAGCATTAGTACATCTTTTAGACTATAATTTAACAAATTTATACCACTTCACGAAAATCACAGCAGAGCGTCAATATTAGCGCTTCCTGAATAACTATAAAAATCAAATAATTACGTAGTTTCGTTAATGGGTGGCTCCAGATTTTAGCCATCCTCTCATCGCCCTTGTGCCCGGCTACGGTCTAGCGGAGGCTAAAATGGCATTATACATTAAAGATAGCTTTTCAAGGTTCGACAAAGAAGACATAATTATTCGGATATGTGAATTGCGTCGCTGTTATTGTGGGTTTCCTGATGCCCGGCGCCCACCTCTATTATCCACGGTACAGCGGGGAGGTTAATGATGAATTTGCACAAATTGATAACCCCCGCTGATTGGCCTGATCCCGATGATCCAACGGTTCTCTCGCGTGAGTGGGGCCAGGCAATTGTTCGTGTGGCGATCAGTATTATATTTTTTGTGTACCTGGTAGGCATGGCTTCCCCTCTCAAGCTGGAGCACGGAATACCAGGCTGGCTCCCTTATCTGATTGGCTATGTTGTATTTTCGATAGCCGTCGCCTGGAATATCCGATTCTCGAAAAAATCTCCGGGGCTGCGCCGTTTAATTACCAATACCGGTGATATAGGTATAATCAGTTTTGCGATGATTTTCAGTGGCGAAATCGGTATTCCCCTGTTCGTTATGTATCTCTGGGTCACATTTGGTAATGGCTTTCGTTTTGGTGTACCACCGCTGATTGTCAGCACTGTGTTGAGTGTTATCGGTTTTAGCTTTGTTATTGCTCTGTCTCCAACCTGGCAGGCGCATCCGCCGCTGATTGGGGGCGTGATGCTGGCAATTATTGTTTTGCCGCTTTATACCGGGCACTTGATCCGACAGTTAAATAACGCCCATGCCAAGGTCAAAGAGGTCAGCAATGCCAAGAGCGAGTTCCTGGCCCGTATGAGCCATGAGCTGCGCACGCCACTCAATGGCATACTCGGTTCTTCTGAAATGTTACGTGACAGTCCGCGACTATCGCCGGATGAACGGTCGTTACTGGATGTGATCGAAGATTCAGTAAATGCCTCCTTGCGCCAGATCAACAATGTGCTGGATTATTCAAAGCTCGAGTCAGGTAATCTGACGCTGGAAAACACTGATCTGGATCTACATCAGCTATTAAACAACACGACATCGATTGTCCAGCCCGCTATTTCCAAGAAACGACTACGATTTCTGCTGCGAATCTCACCGGATGTTCCTTATCATCTGCATGGAGACGGACATCATTTGCGTCAGATTATTTTCAATCTGCTCGCCAACGCTGTGCGGTTTACCGAGGAAGGATCCATTCGCCTGGATGTCATGTTAATCGAACAGGTCGGGTCGGTCGCACGGTTGCGTTTCGAGGTGCATGATACCGGTATCGGGATTTCACCGGAGGCCATGAGCAGGATCTTCGACAGTTTTGCTCAGGAAGATACCAGCACCACCCGGCGTTATGGTGGCACCGGGCTCGGAACGGCCATCGCCAGACAGCTGGTGGAGCTTATGGGTGGTGAAATCGGTGCAAACAGTGTCAAGCATGAAGGCAGTACGTTCTGGTTTGAACTGCCGTTCAATGTTGCCAGCGACGCAGAGGACAAGGATATTCTATCCGCTCAGTCAAAAGTGCTGCTGGTCTCCAGAGATCCTCAGCTCATTGGCGCTTATCGGCAAATCCTTGGCGATGGAATGGTCCTTTCAGAATCCCTTCATCAGGGGATGGATTTCATTTCACGGACATCCCGGTTGGGCAATGCATTCCATGCAGTTTTCGTCGATCAAGCACTTGTGACCGAGGTGGAAGAAACTCAGGTTTACAAAGAACTGGTCAAGCACTCTTTTGCAAGCAAGGCGCTGATGGTTCTGGTCAGTGACCAGCCACAAATGACGTTACCGTTATCTGAATGGGACTATAACACCACGCTGTCGTCAAATCCGACAAGGCGGAATGTGATCTCGGTTCTGCATGCAGCTCCTCGCCACTTTATGACAGAGGCGACGGATTCAAATTTGACCAATGTGCATCCCTGGCTGTGGGGGGAACATCAGAGTGCAGGTAATCGGACACGGATTCTGCTGGCCGATGACAACCGGACAAACCTGATGATCATCAGCCGAATTCTGAATAAAGCCGGATTCGACGTTGATACCACTGAAACAGGCGATGATGCATTGGAAAAACTTTATAGCGGTGGTTACAGGTTGGCGATACTCGATATGCATATGCCCGGCATGGATGGAACCGATGTGCTGCGCCAGTATCGAGCGATGCGCCCCAGATCATCTCTGCCGGTGATTGTGCTGACTGCCAATGCCAGTTTCAGCGCCCAGCAGGCCTGTGCTGAAGTCAATGCAAATGCCTATCTCGCAAAACCGGTCACGGCCCAACAACTGTTGGGTGAGGTTCAACGATTGTTGGAGGAAACACAGGTCGAAATACTTCCCTGGTGCAAGCCTCATAGCGGCACTGCAACAAATTCAACCGCATCGAACCACGATGAGGTAAAGGATGAGATCGATGTCACCGTGCTTGCCGAACTGGGTCGTCTCTATAATAGTCCCGATGAGCTAACATCGATGACAAGGGAATATGCCAAGGAGGGTGGTGAAATACTTCAACGGATAGCCAATGCCTGCCGCGCGCAAAATCACCCGGGATTTTGTGATGAGGTCTATGCCTTGAAGTCCAATGCAGCCAACGTGGGGGCCCGCAACCTGATGGACACCTGCAGTACAGCCGGTGCGGTGGATTTTATCGATTTCAAACGCAACCATACAAAACTTCTGGCGCAACTTCAGGAATCTTATATCAACTCGCTTTCCGCGCTGCGCCAAATCGCAGAGGCATCACCACAAGGGGATCAGGATAAGTGGGCCTGATCCCTTTGTGGTTGGTGCGGTTGACAAACCCTGGTAATGTCAGGCCTGTAGCAGCTCCAGGGCATTAGCTTTAGCAGGCTGATAGCTCGGAGTGGGCGCAGACTCTTCCGCCTTGAGGCGATTTTGTGCGGCCACAATCCTGGACATCATTCGCAAGTCTCGCGATGTCAGGCGCAATGCGGCATCTACCCAGAGCTCGGTGATGTCGATTAACTCCTGATGAGTCACCGGGGCAATACGCTGGCTTGCCTGCCGAATTGCCAGGCGACCGTTTGAGGCACGTTGATGCTGGCGAATAAACTGGTTTATAGCCCGAGTTCCTTCGCCGTCGGCAGCCAGCTCATCCACAATCCCCATTTCCGACATCGCGCGGGCACCATGCATCTTGCCGTCCTGAACCAGTCGTTCAGCCTGCGTAAGGCCGACTCGACGCGAAAGGAAACTCATTGCACCCATCCCCGGGAACAGATTGAACAAAATCTCGGGGAAACCCATTTGTACATTCTCTTCGGCGACCATGTGGTGACAGGATAGCGCACACTCAAACCCACCCCCCAGCGCGGAGCCCTGTACCAGAGCCAGGGTGGTTAAATCGGGAATGCCAAGACCGATGGCATTTGAATATACCCCGTCGACGCAAAGACGGGCGTAGTTGTACAGGGCATCCCGATCACGGCTATTGATCAGCTGAATGAACAGGTCGACATCACCGCCCAGATTGAATACGCCTTGTGTGGCAGAGGCACAGACAAAATAATGGATCGGTTCTTTGACGTTATCTGAGTTCAAATAGCTAATGATTCTGTTTTTCAAATCGTGGGTCTCTGCCAGCAGAGTCAGGTTAAATACAGGCCTGGGGTTTGGGTTCATGTAACACCACAGGGCGGTACGCTCTGCATCGTAACAAGTCATCAGTTGCTGGTAGTCCGGGGTTTCAAATGGAAGTGAATTATTGCGATAAACGGCAGTCATAGCGCTTCTCCTTGCGGGGTTGGATTGTGATTAGCCAGCCCGAAAATCGATAAATTATTCGGGACTAATGTATTTAATCTAGCCGTCCTGCATCGTTCGGGCAATTCTGCGTGCAATATTACGTATGATTTTGTGGGTATAGTTCCGGTTATCCTCCGTTTTTCGCCCTGTGACCCGGTGGTTTTCCCGACTCTTCTTCTTGTGCTCCATCCTGATAGCTTCCGGCCAGTTGCTTCTGTGTGCCGGGTAAGCACCAGGGGGCAGTAACTATCAAATTTCCGGCAGAGCTGCCGCAGGGCGTGTATAGCCTGTTTTTTTGAAAAGGCGGGGCAAGAGTGCATTTGTTGCTAAATATGGGTAAAAAGTCGTTAAAAGCACGAATAATTAT
>NZ_JAVLAZ010000180.1:0-1725 GCF_031581315.1 Thiohalophilus sp. | reverse complement strand
CCGGCTTTATTGCCAGCCCGATGCCCAACACCCACTGTTTCACCAGGCGGCCGATTACTATAAGCTAACCTTGCATTCTCAACAGGGCAATGATCTTGGCAAACGGATGGCCAGCGCCTTTACTGACAACCTGGCGAACTATCGCAAAGCCCTGGTGATAGGCTGTGACTGTCCCGCTTTCACCCCGGATGATCTTCGTGCGGCGATTGAGACACTGGACGATCAGGATGCAGTGATCGTCCCGGCCCATGACGGGGGTTATGTCCTGCTGGGGCTAAGAACGTTTTCGCCGCTGATTTTCAACGATATCGACTGGAGCACCGATCGAGTCTTCGAACAGACTACCGGCCAGCTTGACGCGGCCGGTTTACGCTGGACATCTCTCGACCCGAAACACGACATCGATCGCCCCGACGATCTGAACCATTGTCCTGAACATTTATTAACCGGAGTCTCCAATGAAATGGCTGGATAAAATCCCGTTTCCCACCCTGATCATCATCGCTATTCTGCTCGGGCTGGCGCCGTTTTCCCCGCAACCGCATCTGGTGGAAAAACTGCAAATGCTATTTGATGGCACGCTGAGCAAGCCGATCGATATCTTTGATCTCGTTTTGCATGGCGCACCGCTGGTGCTGCTGATTGTGAAGACCGTACATCACTACACGCGGAAAGCTTCTGCCTGATAACGAACATTCTGATCAGGGAGGGCCGTGATGACTTGATAGATTGCCTTTAGTCTATCAGTCAAAGACAAAGCATAGATTTGAGACGATTTGTTTTCACTCGTCTCGATTTTGCGGCAAACTAATGCTGCCGGGAAAAAGAAGAACACAAGGAGCCCTGTTTATGCCTCTGATCAACATGCGTGACATGCTGCAACATGCTCATCGCGAAAGGTATGCCGTTGCGGCCTTTGATCTGGTCAGTCTCGATTTTCTGCATGCGATTCTCAATGCCGCCGAAAACTGTGAGGCGCCGGTCATACTCAGTCTGGCCGAGTCCCATTTCGACTACTTTGATTTTCCGACCCTCATGCCGGCGGTGGTCGCGGCCGCGCGCCGCGCCAATGTACCGGTCGCCATTCACCTGGATCACGGCGCCACCTACGAGAGCGCCGTACAGGGGATCAACCTGGGCTGCACCGGCGTGATGGTGGACGCGTCCACCCAGCCCTTTGAAGGTAATGTTGACTACACGCGCAAGATCGTCGATATGGCTCACGGCTGTGGCGTACCGGTGGAGGGTGAGCTGGGCTACGTCGCCGGCGTCGAAGGCGAAGACGCTGAACGTCATCCCGGTGAAGTGCGCTATACCGAAGTGGGGGAAGCGAAAGAATATGTCGAGCGCACCGGAGTCGATTTTCTGGCCGTCTCCATCGGCACCGTGCACGGTCGCATGAAGGGCGAGCCCAATCTGGACATCGAACGCCTCGGTGCCATCAATGAGGCGCTGGGCATCCCGCTGGTGATCCACGGCGGCACCGGCCTCTCCGATCAACAGTTCCAGGATCTGATCGCCAACGGCGTCACCAAGATCAACTACTACACCGCGCTGGCCGATGCCGCCGGCAAACAGATCCGGGCCAATGCCGAAGCGGACAGTGGTTGCGGTTACACCGGGCTGGTCAAAGGGGTCATCAGTGCAATCCAGCAGGAGTGCGAAAAACGCATCCGCCAGTGGGGCAGTGCGGGCAAGGCCGCCGCCATCCTGGCCGAGGCCGAG
>NZ_JAVLAZ010000015.1:32162-40577 GCF_031581315.1 Thiohalophilus sp. | reverse complement strand
CGACGCGCTACACGCTCGTCGGTCTCGCTGGTTCTCTAACGGGCCGAAGGTCAGCGATTCAAATCCTCTCCCCGCTACCAAACGATAGAAAAGGCCGGTATTTTACCGGCCTTTTTTTTAGCCTTCGGGTGATGAGCCCGACGCGCTACACGCTCGTCGGTCTCGCTGGTTCTCTAACGGGCCGAAGGTCAGCAATTCAAATCCTCTCCCCGCTACCAATATTCAAAAGGCCGGTATTTTTACCGGCCTTTTTTATTGCCGGTGTTGCAGACACCATCAGCGCAGCGTCGCTGCAGGCGCCAGCGGGCAAAACGGCGATAGCCCCAGTCCAGCGGTCGCTGCAGGCGCAGCAGTTTCACAACGCGTCCCAGGTGACGGTAGTAAGGCAGTTCCTGCCACAGTGCCAGAAACGCCTCGACACCCTGGTGAATCTCTCCCCCGGAGCCGCGCACATGCAGATAGGTCATGGCCGCCTGCGGGGTAATGTCATGGCGGGTGAGTTGTTCAGGATGCCGGTGTATATCCGTCCACTGGATGCGGGCCTGGCGATCCAGGCGGCGATAGTGGGCCACCTCTCGCCGGCACAGCGGGCAACCGCCGTCGTAGAACATAATGGGTTTGCTGTGGCTCATTGCGACTAATTCTCCTTCAGGCAACCGAGCACGGCATTATGGCGTGCCCCGGGTTTGCTCAACAGGATTTGCACGTCGCCGATGGCGCGTTCGATAAATCCACCTTCGCAATAGCACAGGTAAAATTCCCACATGCGGATGAAGCTCTCCGGATAGCCGAGCGCTTTGACCTGGTCGAGGTTGTCAAAGAAGCGCGTGCGCCAGTCGGCCAGCGTCCGGGCGTAATGTGGGCCGATGTCCTCCAGGTGGGTGATCTTCATATCTCCGCTGCGGGCGATACTGGCTGCCATGCTTGATATCGCCGGGATGAAGCTGCCGGGGAAGATATAGCGCTGGATGAAATCGACCGAGCGCAATGCCGCCTGGTAGCGTTGATCGGCGATGGTGATCGCCTGCAGCAGCATCAGCCCGTCGGGTTTGAGCAGATCGCTGCATTTGGCGAAATAAGTATTCTGATACTGATGACCGATGGCCTCGATCATCTCGATGGAGACCAGTTTATCGTACTGGCCTTGCAGATCCCGGTAGTCCTGCAATAACAGTGTGATGCGATTTTCCAGGCCCAGCTTCTCGATGCGGGCCCTGGCATACTCGTATTGTTCCCGGGAGAGGGTGGTGGTAGTGACCCGGCAGCCGTAATGACGTGCCGCGTGGATGGCGAAGCCTCCCCAGCCGGTACCGATCTCCAGCACATGATCGTCGGGACGCAACTGCAGTTTCTGGCAGATCCGGTCCAGCTTGGCGTACGAAGCCTGGGCCAGGCTGCTGTCATAGTTTTCATAGATGGCGCAGGAATACATCATGCTCTCATCCAGGAACAGTCGGAAGAAGTCGTTCCCCAGATCGTAGTGGGCCTGGATGTTTTGCCGGCTGCCCTGGCGGGTGTTGCGGTTCAGCCAGTGGAACGCCTTGTAGAGGGGCGCGCGAAGTCGTGACAGGCTGTCATCCATACCATCCAGTACCTCGCGGTTGAGCAGCAACAGTCGCACCAGCCGGGTCAGATCGCTGCACTGCCAGCTGCCGCGCATGTAGGCCTCGCCGGCGCCGATACTGCCCCCGAAGGCCAGATCGCTGTAGAACTCCGGATGCTTTACGCTGACGGAGACTTTCAGTTCGGCCTGCGTGTCACCAAAATGATACTGATGGTCACCCTCATACAGGGTCAGGCTGCCGTGTTGTAACTGCGTCAGGCGGTCCATGACACCGCGTTTGGCCAGGCGATCCAGCCAGCGGCTGCGGCGGGGTCGGGGGGAAGCCAGATGCAGGGGAATAATTGATGCTTTCATCGCGGTTTCGCCGAATGCGGCGCCTCCTTGTTGTCAGGATGGGGATAAAAGGGCGTCTTTTTGAGCCAGAGCTTCAGGGCGTGGTAATAGATGGCCGCGATCACCTTGACGGTCATCAACGGATAAGAGACCAGCACTCTTGCCAGCTGGACGTGGTTGAGCGGTTTGCGCTCCAGCCTGAGCGTGGCGTCGAACAGCTTGTTGTCGTTCTGACGGTTGATCATATGCACGGCGAGCTGTTTGCCCGGCGTCGAGAAGCGCCAGTCATATTCCAGTTCCATGGGCATGAAGGGTGAAACATGAAAATGTTTACCAAAGAGGTAGCGCTTGTGTTGTTGCCTGCCCCGGTTGTCGGGTTCCGAGAGTACATAACAGTGCTGTTCGCCCCAGGGCGTATTGTTGACCTCGGCCACCAGGTACTCGACATACTGATCGTCCGGATCAAAACAGTAATAGAAGCTGACAGGATTAAAGCCGTAACCGAAATAGCGCAGATGGGTCAGCAAACGTATCGGACCGCCGGGTCGCTCCCCGGTCTGCTGCTCCACCCGGTCACGAATGGCATCGGCCAGTGGTATTGCCGGATCACCGTGATGGTCCGCGCGCCGGAACCAGGCCAGGTTGAACCTCCGGGCGGACCACAACCAGAAGCGGTCAAACAGGCCCGGCAACTCGTCCAGATCCAGGTAGAGCATGAACAGGCGGTAGTCGAACGCATGTTCATGCGGCACAAAGCGACGGTGCCTAACTCGCCCTTGATAGATACAGCTGTTCATGCTGTCGCTCCTCGAAGTGTTTCAGGGCGTTCAGGGCACTGACCACGCCATCTTCATGAAAACCGTAGCGCCAGTAGGCCCCGCAATAGAAGGTGCGCAAGGGTCCGTTGATCTCCCCCTGGCGCTGCTGGGCGGCGATCGCCTCCGGGGTAAATACCGGATGATGGTACTGCATGCGTTTGAGTATTTTGCGCTCGTCGATGGCCGCCGTGTGATTCAGGGTCACGCAAAACGGGGTCTTGTGATGGATACCCTGCAGAATGTTCATGTTATAGGTCATAGCCACCCGATCCTGCTGTTGTTGCAGAAGATGGTAGTTCCAGGCCGCCCAGGCCAGTTTGCGCCGCGGCAACAGGCTTCGATCGGTATGCAGAATCGCCTCGTTGTCCTGGTAGGGAATGGCGCCCAGCACACTGCGTTCCACTGAAGAGGGATCCCTGAGCATCGCCAGCGCCTGGTCGCTGTGCGAGGCGATGAACACATAATCATAGTTCTCGGGCGCCTGACCCGCGCTGGTCACTTCCACGTGATCGGGAAAGCGTCGGACAGAAGTGACCGGACTGTTGAGTCGGATACGATCGCGATATGGCTGGTTCATCTTGCTGAGATATTCTTTCGAACCACCGCGTATGACATACCAGGTCGGGCGGTCGTTAACACTCAGCATGCCGTGGTTATGGAAAAAGCGGATAAAGTAATATGCCGGGAACTGCTGCATCATCTCGCTGGTGGAGGACCAGATTGCCGCGCCCATCGGCAGGATATAGTGCTCTATGAATTCCTGCCGGTAGCCGCCGCGTGACAGATATTCGCCCAGGCTCAGGGATTCATCCTGTTGTTCCAGCAACTGCGGGGCCTCCCGGTTGAAGCGCAGAATGTCGTTGATCATCCGGTAGAAACCCGGACGCAGCAGATTACGTCGTTGTGCGAACAGGCTGTTCAGGGTGGTGCCGTTATATTCCAGTCCCGTTTTGTCGCATTTGACACTGAAGCTCATGTTCGAGGCCTGTACCGGCACATCGAGTTCATTCAACAAGCGGGTAAATTCCGGATAGGTCCGGTAATTGAACACGATAAAGCCGGTGTCGATCGCCAGCTGGCGATCCTGCCATTGAATAGCATGGGTATGGGTATGACCTCCGATATAGTCATTGGCTTCGTACACCGTGATGTCATGATCCTTCGACAGGTAGTAGGCGGCGACATTGCCGGCAATCCCGGTACCGATGATGGCGATCTTCATGCTGGTTACTCCCTGGACTGCCGTCTGCCGGCAGGTGTTGTGTGCGATCCCCGGATGATGCGTTGCGGGACCGGGCGCAGATCCCAGATCAGGCCCAGCGAAGCCAGCAGCCTAAGCAGGTAATAGGTGAGATCGATTTGCCACCAGTGAAAACCCTGGCGGGCGGAGCCGGGATAGTAATGGTGGTTGTTATGCCAGCCTTCACCGAAGGTCAGCAGGGCGAGCAGCCAGTTGTTGCGGCTGTCATCCCCAGTGGGATAGGCGCGTCGGCCAACCCGATGGGCCAGCGAGTTGATGGTGAAGGTGACGTGATAGAGCACCACAGTGGAGATCACAAACCCCCACATGACCATCTGCAGGCCATTGGTGCCCAGTCCCGGTGCGCTTGCGGCCAGTATCTCTCCCAGCAGATACAGCGTGCCCAGCAATAACAAAGGGACCAGAGCATCAAATCGGTCCAGAAAGCGCAGTTCGGGGTAGCGGGCGAAATCCCGTACCCGTTCGTCAGGCGTGGCAAAATTGGCCGGCGAAAGAAACCAGCCATGATGACTCCACCAGAAACCCTGCTGGCGGGGTGAATGCACATCCCGGGGCTGATCGGAGCGCGCATGGTGTTGGCGGTGATGCCCGGCCCACCATAACGGCCCTCGCTGAACGGCACTGGCACCCAGTAGCGCGAACACGAACTGGGTGGCACGTGAGGTTTTGAAGGCCCGGTGTGAGAAATAACGGTGGTAAAACCCGGTGATGGCAAACATGCGCAGGGCATACAGGGCGATTGCCACACTTACGGCCACCGTGCTGACCCCTGTCCAGAATACCCCCAGTACTGCGACATGCAGGGCGATAAAGGGAAGTGTCCGCAGCCAGTCTATACGGTGTTCGTCACTCTCCGTCACCGGTTGTGCCAGGCTGCTGTCAAACCAGCGCAGTACGGCCAGCCAGCGCGAGCCTGGGACGGTATTCAGTTGATTGGTATTATTCATCGGCTGGGTTACTCCGGGAAACGGGGGATGACAGCCCAGGCCAGGATTGCGGGACACGCTCTATCTCGCCGGTGTCATACCCTTCCTGTTGCAAAATCGCGATCAGTTTTTTATAGGTGGCATCGCTGACCTGTGGCGTACGGGCCATGATCCACACATAATCCCGTTTAAGGCGGCCGATAATGGTGTGGGTGTAGTCTTCATCCACGTAGACGATCCGGTAATCGGCCTTGATGGGCCAGATAAACTGCATGCCCCACACGGCGTTTGATTCACTGTCGTGGATATAGCCGGTCGGGTGATAGACCTTTTTTTCTCCCTCGAAACTGTCTTGACGAAAACTGAAGGTGGTCGCGATCGTGCCATCCTCGTTCAATGCATAGGACTCGACGGCATTGTGAGCACCTGTCTCGATGAAAGTCGGGATATTGGCAATCACGTACCAGTCACCCATAAAACGCGGGATATTTACCTCATCCGCGGTGCGCAGGGGCGGATAACTGCCACAAGCCGCTACAGTCAGGGTCAGTAAAACAGTCGGAATCATCAGGCCGGGTTTCATCGGGTTCTCCGGGATTACTGGATGCGATAGCGCAGGGTTGCGCCACCTTCGGTAGTGGATTCCAGGGCCAGCCACTGATCCTGATCGGAATACCACAGATCGATACGGAATTTTTCGTTGCGTATCCGATAGCGATTGGCCTGCTGGACCTGACCACCCACGGTCACGTCGTCTTTGCCAAGAGGCATGAGCTCCACGTCCTGGTATTCACCGGTCTGGGTGTTCAGCAGACGGGGCGAGTCCAGGTACTGCGGCACCCAGTAGGCGAAACTGCGAATGCAGCCCGCGAGAGATTTGTTCTCGGGGCGCGAAAAGTTCAGCTGGTCGTCATCACGCCGGGCCCTGACCTGGCTCAGCTCACCATTATCGTCGGTGGCGGCGTCCACCTCGATCAGGCAGTCATTACGCCAGATTTCCCGGTTGTAATGACGGTATTTATAGGCATTAATAAACCAGAACCTGACATCAAAGCGGGCCTCGGAAATCACACGCCGTTTCTCACCATCGCGAGTGACACTGAATCGGTGGTAACCGATCTCTTTGTCATCCAGATAGACCGTGAAATGCCATTCGCGATCCGCACTGTTCATGTCGCTGCTGGCAAAGGTGAACACAGGAAACAGTCCGAGCCATAACGCAACTGTCAGGATGACGTTTTTCATGATGCATTCTCCCCGGTTTTTCTCGGGCCCGGGAAGAAGGCATTGGTTTGCCGGATATAGTCCCGGTAGGCCGGGCGACGTTCGCCGATGTCCTGCTCCAGCAGGGTGACGCCGGAGAAGCGCAACAACAGGAATGTCATCAACAGCGGGGAGACAATGGTCCACCAGCCACCGGTGGCAGCAGCGAGGAAAAAGAAGCCCCACCAGATACACCATTCGCCGAAATAATTCGGGTGCCGGGTATAGCGCCACAGACCGGATTGCATCACTTTACCCTGGTTATCCGGGTTGGCCTTGAAGCGAGCCAGTTGCCAGTCACCAATGGTCTCGAAACTCATACCGACAACCCACAGCAGTAAACCCAGGGCATCGAACAGGTTCAGGGGCGCAGGCTGTACCATGGCCGGCAGCAGGGGCAGGGCGGCGACGCTGGCCAGCACCATCTGGAAAATGAAGATGATGAACAGGCTTTTAATCGCAAAGTGGGGCGAATACTTTCCCCGGATCGCCTGGTAACGGCGATCTTCGGGTTCTCCCCAGTTACGCCAGGTCAGGTGCAGGGAGAGTCGAAGTGCCCAGAGCGTGACGAGGAACAGTACAAGCCAACCACGTGTTTCCAGCGGAACAGTCAAGGCATACACCAGGGCGGCCGCCAGAAACATCAATGACCAGATGCTGTCGACGATGCTGACGTCCCGCATGCACAGGCTTAACAGCCAGGTGAAGACACCCAGAGTCAGCATGCCGGCCAGGCCATAGAGATAAAGCGAAAGCATCAGATGAGTTCCTTCTGGATGTATTTGCCGGTGCTTTTATCGAGGAGGCTGGCCACGTAAACCAGCAGGGGAGTCCAGGCGGCCCAGCCGACAGACAGCGACAGCAGGGCGGCTTCGGGATGTAATAACTCAACCGCGCCCAGGCGCGCGCCGGCATAATAGGCCGCCGGTCCGGCAATGGCCCCCAGTGCGCCAGCCAACAGATAACGCTGTTTCAACCACCCCAGCGAATGGTTGATCGTGGTGGCAAACAGGGCCCACAGAAGAATTATCCAGTGCGGCGCAAGATAGGCATGCCACATGCCGTTATTGAACGTCAGCCAGCCCTGCATCAGCAGCCAGCTGTCCCACAGCGTGCCGAGCACCACGGCAAACAGGATCAACAGTGTCTCGCCAACAAAATTGCGACTGACAAACAGGTGACTGATCAGAATCATCAACATGGTCAGGCTGCCATACAGCGCCAGGTTCCAGGCAGCCCCCAGCACGCCGGAGAACCAGCCAACCTGGAACAATAAAAAATTGATCAGGGCATAAGGCATGATCAGCGCTTCCTGAACAGATAATGACTGACCCACCACTGCTGGCCATCGTCATAGCCGAACAGTTCCGCACAGGCCATGAAGAACATGCGCCAGCGCATCCACCATTGCTGTACATCCTGTTCGCCGTAGATATCGGCGAATATTTTTTTCATGGCGGTTTTGTTGCTGTCCATGCGTTCAAGCCAGGCATTGGCGGTTTTTTCATAATGACGGCCATCCCAGCGCCAGCGATCCTGCAGAGTCAGATGTTGTTGAAAGTAAAGAGGTAAATCATCGCTGGGCATGATGCCGCCGCTGAAAAAGTGACGGCTCATCCAGTCGTTATCCGATTTATCTTCAAACGCATAGGGCACACTGCGATGCACGAAAATGTGCATAAAAAACAGCCCCTCCGGTTTCAGCCACCGGCTGATGCGCTCGAACAACAGTGGGTAATTGCGCATGTGTTCGAACATTTCGACTGAGACGATGCGATCGAATTGTTCATCGATCTGGAAGTCGTTCATGTCCGCGGTGATGACTTCAATATTATTCAAACCGCGTTCCGCCGCGCGCTGCAGGATAAAATCCCGTTGTGAGCTGGAATTGGAGACAGCCGTAATCCGGCTTTGCGGATAATGCCCGGCCATCCACAATGTCAGCGAACCCCAGCCGCAACCCAGTTCGAGTATTTGCTGGTGATTGTCCAGGCGCGCGTGATCACAGGTTTGTTCCAGAGCGGCGGCTTCGGCCTCATCCAGGCTCTCTGTACCCTCGGGCCAGTAGCAGCTACTGTATTTAAGGTGCTTGCCCAGGGCGCGTGTGTAAAAACTGGCTGGCACTTCGTAATGTTGCTCATTGGCCTTGTGCGCGAGCGGAGCAACTTCGGCCTGCTGCATCTGTTTGATAAAACTCATCAGCGCGCGCGTATGACTCTCACAATCATCGGCCGCTATCTCCTGCAGACG
>NZ_JAVLAZ010000015.1:0-32062 GCF_031581315.1 Thiohalophilus sp. | reverse complement strand
TTCTGGCGAT
Source organism: Thiohalophilus sp. (assembly GCF_031581315.1). Classification (GTDB taxonomy): domain Bacteria; phylum Pseudomonadota; class Gammaproteobacteria; order UBA6429; family Thiohalophilaceae; genus Thiohalophilus. The sequence continues at coordinate 32,052 of NZ_JAVLAZ010000015.1, read as the reverse complement.
TACGATGATGAAAGCGGGCGCCCAGTTTGTTGCGCATGAAAACACTGAAAAAATGCTCTTCGGCAATGCCGCAGTCGCTCGCTTCCCAGCGCTCGCCGAATTCCCGTAACAGGGGCAGCAGCAGCTGGCGAGTGACCACCTCGACCGGGTACAGGCTCATGGCCTCGTTATAGATATCTTCCAGAACGGCCTCGTTGAACGAACTGGTGGCCAGCAACATCTGCGATATATAACGCTGCCAGGGCTCATTACCGGGTTGGGAGGTGGCATGTTCCGGTGTTTGCAGGGCGCGGGCGACCTGGCTGATGGCAATGCCTTCATCCAGCATCTGACAGATGCTGCGGATCTGGCTGACGTCTTCCTCCGAGTAGAGACGGTGCCCGCTGGGAGTGCGCCGGGGCTTGAGCAGCCCGTAACGTCGTTCCCAGGCGCGCAGGGTCACACTGTTGACACCGGTCAACGCTGAAACGGTGCTGATGGCATACAGGCCCGGCGAGGTGTCCTCGGCATTGCTGGAAAGTTGATTCATTTTGACCTCGACAAAAGTTATACAAAATATATACAATACTTTTACATTTTGTCAACAAGATCGAAATAAATTATGCTAACATTCTATAAAACAGTGAGTTGAAGTGGGGTTTGCCTGTACTGAATCTGTACAAATACTTATACAAGAGGTATACAAATGGACTCTGATTTGCTTTCCCGGCTCGTTCTGTATGGTAATGATCCGGCGCTGGTGGAGACGATACGCGAGGCGGCCGAAGCCGGGGATATTGATGCCCAGTACGCTCTGGGTCTGATTTACGCCGAAGGGCGAGGCATTGAGCCCGATCTGGTCGCGGCCTATCTCTGGCTGTCCCGTGCCCTGGCGCGGGGCGACAAAGATGCCGGCGATTTACGTCATATCGTGCTGCAGCAGATGGACCCGCTACAGATTGCCGAGGCCGAGCGCCAACAAAGCGGGGTGCGCTGGCAATGAAAGCCTGGCTCAGCTTATTACTGTTGGCGTGCCTCCCCTTGCCAGTGAGCGCCGGCGAGTGCCCGGCTGCGCTGGATTTTCGCCCGCGCAGTTTGAATGATCAGCGAACGATCCACCTCTGCGAGCACTATCGCAACAAGGTGGTACTGATCGTGAATACCGCCAGCAAGTGTGCCTTTACACCCCAGTACGAGGGGCTGGAAACCCTCTATACGCGCTATCGTTCGCAGGGGCTGGTGGTGCTGGGCTTTCCGTCTAACGATTTTGCTCATCAGGAACCGGGCAGTGAGGCCGAGATCCGCACTTTCTGTCGGCTGACTTACGGGGTGCAATTTCCCATGTTTGCCAAGACCCGGGTACGTGAGCCCCATGCGGATCCCCTTTATGCCTGGCTGGGACAGGCCGCGGGGGAATTTCCGCAGTGGAATTTTCACAAATATCTGCTGGATCGCCAGGGCCGGCTGGTAGCCAGCTATCCCGCCCAGGTGCGCCCCGATGCCCCGGCGCTGGTCGAGCGGATCGAAGCCCTGCTCGACGAATAAAGCCGGTCTCTGGCGGCGGCTGATTTCAGCCTGTTAACTCGCACCGCGCGCAATAACCATGTAAAATAGTCGTTTCCCTCGCGACCGAGGTTGAAGTCCGGGGCCAAACGGGCCGATACCCATATCGGATCGATATGTCATTGCCGCCGTATGCCTCATTGAACAGGGTGGATTCACCTTTAAACTGACGCGCAAAGCCCACATATTGTCCAAATTGGCGCTAATTTAAGGCTGCGTTCCGGGTAAAAACCTAGTAAAATACTCAACATATAACCTTACAAGATAAGGCGTTGAAATTTCGTGAGCAGGTCAGTATAAAACCGAGTAAATTACTCGGAAATAGTCCGGAGGTTAACCAGGATGACGGCAACACCCGATACAGTGGATGAACTCATCAAGCGTGGCTACGAACACGGCTTTATCACCGAGATCGAGTCGGATACGTTTCCGCCGGGTCTCAACGAAGACGTCATTCGTGCGCTGTCGGCCAAGAAAAATGAGCCGGACTGGATGCTGGAGTGGCGCCTCAAGGCGTATCGTCACTGGTTGACCCTGGAGCAGCCCAGCTGGGCGCACCTGGATTATCCGCCGATCGACTATCAGTCCATCTCTTATTATTCCGCGCCGAAAAAAGCCGGTGACGGTCCCCAGAGTCTGGACGAGGTGGATCCGGAGCTGATCGACACCTACAACAAGCTCGGCATCCCGCTGGAAGAGCAGATGGCGCTGGCCGGGGTGGCCGTCGATGCGGTCTTCGACAGTGTCTCTGTGGCCACCACCTTCCGTGAAAAACTCTCCGAGGCCGGCGTGATCTTCTGTTCCATGTCCGAAGCCGTCCAGGACTACCCGGAGCTGATCAAGCAGTACCTGGGTAGCGTCGTACCGCATACGGACAACTTCTTCGCCTGCATGAATGCGGCGGTCTTCTCCGACGGGACCTTTGTGTATATTCCCAAGGGCGTGCGTTGTCCGATGGAACTGTCCACCTATTTCCGGATCAACGAGGCCAATACCGGCCAGTTCGAACGCACTCTTGTCGTGGCCGAGGAGGCCAGCTATGTCAGCTATCTGGAAGGTTGCACCGCGCCGATGCGTGACGAGAACCAGCTGCATGCCGCCGTGGTCGAGCTTGTCGCCATGGATGATGCCAAGATCAAATATTCCACGGTCCAGAACTGGTACCCCGGCGACGCGCAGGGCAAGGGTGGCATTTACAACTTTGTGACCAAGCGCGGCGACTGCCGCGGCAAACGCTCGCACATCTCCTGGACCCAGGTGGAAACCGGCTCCGCGATAACCTGGAAATATCCCAGCTGTATTTTACGCGGCGACGAGTCCACCGGTGAGTTTTACTCGGTGGCCGTGGCCCGGGGTCGGCAACAGGCCGATACCGGAACCAAGATGATTCACATGGGGCGCGATACCAAAAGCACGATCGTCTCCAAGGGCATCTCCGCCGGTCAGGGCCAGAATGCCTATCGCGGTCTGGTGCGCATGACACCCAAGGCGGAAAACGCGCGCAATCATACCCAGTGTGACTCACTGCTGATCGGCGATACCTGCGGGGCGCATACCTATCCGTATATCGAGGTGCGCAACCCGACCGCGAAGATGGAACATGAAGCGACCACTTCGAAAATCAGTGAAGACCAGTTGTTCTATTGCCGCCAGCGAGGCCTGTCCGAGGAAGATGCCGTGTCAATGATCGTCAACGGTTTCTGCAAGGAAGTCTTCAACGAATTACCCATGGAGTTTGCTGTCGAAGCGCAAAAACTCCTCAACGTCACCCTCGAAGGTGCCGTTGGTTAACCCAATCAAGTTCTGGAGGATAACGACATGTTGTCGATCAAAAATCTGCATGTGAATGTCGATGGCAAGCCCATTTTGAAAGGCCTGAACCTGGAAATCGGCACCGGTGAAATTCACGCCATCATGGGACCGAATGGTTCCGGCAAGAGTACGCTGGCCTATGTGCTGTCCGGCCGCGACGGTTATGAAGTGACTGATGGCCAGATACTCTACGAAGGTGAAGACCTGCTGGAGCTGGAAACCGAAGAGCGGGCCCACAAGGGTATGTTCCTGGCTATGCAGTATCCGGTGGAACTGCCCGGCGTGAATAACATGATTTTTCTCAAAGAGTCCCTGAATGCCATTCGCCGTGCACGCGGTGAAGACGAACTGGATTCGGTCAAGTTCATGCAGCTGATCAAGGAGAAGGCCAAGATGGTCAAGCTGGATGAAAAACTGCTCAAACGCAGCGTCAATGCCGGTTTCTCCGGCGGTGAGAAAAAGCGTAACGAGATTCTGCAAATGGCCATGCTGGAGCCGAAACTGGCCTTGCTGGATGAAACCGACTCCGGTCTGGACATCGACGCACTGCGTATCGTCGCCGAAGGCGTCAACACGCTGCGCAGTCCGGAACGTTCCGTGGTGCTGGTGACCCATTATCAGCGCCTGCTGGACTACATTCAGCCGGATCATGTACATGTTCTGGCGAACGGCAAGATTGTCCGTTCCGGTGGCAAGGAACTTGCTCATGAACTGGAAGAGAAAGGTTACAGCTGGCTCGAGGAGGGCGCGGCCGCATGAGTGCAGCCAACGAACAATCCCGTCAATGGTTTGAGAACCTGGTCAAATCCGGCCAGGTGGAACTGCCGACTGACCAGCTGAACTGGCTGGATGAAGCCCGGCAGCAGGCCCGTCAGGCCATCAATACCCTGCCGGTGCCCTACCGCAAGCAGGAAGAGTGGCGCTATACCAGTATCGACGGGCTGCTCAGGCAGGAATTCCAGCCGATGAATGACCAGTTTACCGCGCTGCACGCCGTCGATCTGGAAGACTGGTTACTGCCGGACATGGATACTTATCGGCTGGTGTTTGCCAACGGTCGTTGCGTCCCGCAATTATCCAACACCGAAGAGTTACCCGATGGCGTGCGTATTGGCAGCCTGCGCGCGGCGCTGACGACTGATCCGGACCTGCTGGCCACCTGGTTCGGTCAGACGGCCAATCATCAGCAGCATATGTTTACCGCTCTGAATACCGCGCTGATTAACGACGGGGTGTTCGTGCATGTGGCGCCCGGCGTCAAGGTCGACAAGCCCATCGAGGTGCTCTACCTGAGCCTGGCCCTGGAAGATGCCGTTATCGCCCATCCGCGGAATCTGGTGGTCATGGAAGCCGGTAGTCAGGCAACGCTGGTCGAGCGTTTTGTCAGCACCGGTGATTCAGTCTATTTCAATAACGTGCTCAACGAGATCATTCTGAACGAGTCAGCCTCCCTGATACATCACCGCGTCCAGGATGAGAGCCCCCGGGCCTATCATCTGAGCAGCCTGTTTCTCTCGCAGCAGAAACAGAGCGCGTATCGCGGCACGGCGCTGGCGCTGGGTGGGGCCTGGGCGCGTACCGATTACAAGGCTCGTTTCCAGGATGAAGAGGCCGTTTGTACCCTCAATGGTCTCTATCTGGCTGGCGAGAAACAGCTGACCGATTTTCATCTGGATATTGATCACGCCAAACCTCATTGCGCCAGCGAGGAGAATTTCCGCGGCATCCTGTACGGCAAGGGCCGCGCCGTGTTCGATGGCAAGATTCTGGTGGCCAAAGACGCACAGAAAAGCGATGCGCACCTGCACAACGCCAATCTGATGCTGACCCGCAGCGCGGAGGTTGATACCAAGCCGCAACTGGAAATCTACGCCGATGACGTCAAGTGCAGCCATGGCACGACCGTGGGCCAGCTGGACCCGGAACAGGTCTATTACATGCGTTCACGGGGAATTGAAACGCCCATGGCGAAGAAAATGCTGTGCCTGGGGTTCGCCGACGAGATTATCGACACCATTGAAATCGAGCCTCTGCGCCAGCATGTTCATGAGAGATTGCACTTTACGCTGGACCAGGTCGTAACCGAACAGTTGCAAACCGACGAGGTGGCACAATGAGCGCCAGACATGTTGTATTCCAGCCCCAGGCTGACTCCGATGGTGGCGGCGACGCGCCGGCTATCAATAGTGACGCACCGCTGGAAGAACGCATCATCGAGGCCCTGAAAACGGTCTATGATCCGGAAATCCCGGTGAATATCTATGAGCTTGGTCTGATCTATAATGTAAATGTGGATCCGGACAACAAGGTCTTTGTTACCATGACCCTGACCACGCCGGGTTGTCCGGTGGCCGGCTCCATGCCGGGCCAGGTGGAACGCACGGTCAAAAGTGTTGAGGGTGTCAGCGATGCCGAAGTCGAACTGGTCTGGGATCCACCGTGGACTATCGATCGCATGAGCGACGAAGCACGTTTAACACTGGGCATGTTGTAAGCAGGAGGAATTTATAATGGCTATCGAACTAACCGAAAATGCGGCCAGGCACGTTGAGTCCATGCTGGGCAAACGCGGCAATGGTATTGGCTTGCGTCTGGGGACGCGTAAATCCGGTTGCACCGGCTTTGCCTACGTGGTCGATTACGCCGATGAAGTGACCAACGACGACGTGGTTTTCGAAAGCCATGGCGTGAAAGTTGTGGTGGACAGGAAAAGCCTGGCCAACGTCGACGGCACCGAGATCGATTACATGAAGACCAATGCCATCAATGAAGGTTTTGAATTTCGCAACCCGAACATCAAGGATATGTGCGGCTGCGGCGAATCCTTCAGCGTCTGACATAACCCACCGGCAGGAGCTTGCATGACGTCGCTTGACGATATCGTCGATACCTTTGAATTACTGGGTGACTGGGATCAGCGCTATCAATACCTGACCGAGCTGGGCGAGAAATTGCCCCCTCTGCCGGAAGAAGCCCGCATCGAGGATAACAAGGTCAAAGGCTGTATGAGCCAGGTCTGGGTGCACGCCTACCCCAACCCCGATGATCCCCGACTGGTCCGTTTTCATGGTGACTGTGATACCAGTATTATCAAGGGTGTACTCGCGCTTTTGATTCAGCTGGTCGAGGACCGTACGGTGGACGAGATTCAGGAACTCGATGTTGACGAGTTTTTCGAAAAACTCCGGCTGGACGAGCATCTCTCGCCCAATCGCCACGTCGGTGTCTATGCCATCGTCGATCTGATGAAACAGCAAGCCCGGGAACTCAAGGCAAGCCAGTCGGTTTCCGCCTGAACGATCCGTCCGGGTAGTCAAAATAACCACCGAACACACCGAATACGCTGAGATAGGTCGTTGAGATCGTCGGTGTTTTAGTGTCTTCGGTGGTTGCTCCTCAGCTTTCAAGACTGACTCCACCATAAAAAAAGCCGGGCAATGCCCGGCTTTTTTTGTGGTCGCGGTCGGTCGACTTATTCGTGCTCGTGGCCGCCCGGACCGTGGACGTGGCCATGGTCCAGCTCTTCCTGGGTGGCGTCACGGACTTCGGTGATGTTTACGTCAAAATGCAGGGTCTGGCCCGCCAGGGGATGGTTGCCGTCGATGACGACACCGTCATCCTTGATGTCCATGACCGTGATGGTCAGCGGCTGGCCTTCCGGGGTCATGGCCTGATATTGGGCACCAACCTGAACTTCGGTACCTTCGAACATGTCGTTGGGAACGGTCTGAATCATGCTGTCATCACGCTCGCCATAGGCTTCTTCCGGCTGCACGCTGACATTGACGGACTCGCCCTGAGTCTTGCCTGCCAGGGCGTTTTCCAGACCCGGGATAATGTTGCTGGCACCGTGCAGATAGGCCAGGCCGGGGCCCCCCTGGGAAGAGTCCAGCACCGTGCCGGCGTCGTCTTTGAGAGTGTAGTCGATGGTGACGACCTTGTTTTCGGAGATTTGCATAGATATTCCTTGGAGTTCCGTTGATTGCTTGATAGGTGCTGTCGTTCAAACACTGGCAGGGCGTCAGGGGCCTGCGGCGCGGGAATGAAAGAAGACCGATTGCGTAAATAATATGCGATCCTAGCACAGGATAAGCCGGATTTCAGGGGGGGAGAGGATGCCCCGGGCAATGTTTGTAACCGGTGCGGGGTTCTGCCTGATTGCACCGGAATATGGCGCCACCACGGGCTATCGGACCGGATTCGGGCCGCGACAGACCGGGTATGAATCCTGGAGGGTATTGTCAAACCAATCCCGGCGACGGATAAACTGTCTGTCATTAAAACGTGTTATACATGCAGTCTGAATTCACTCTAACAGCCAGTAGCCCGGAAATATCAACATGCCAGTCAGGACAATCAGCACACAGCCCTATGCGGACCAGAAACCCGGCACGTCAGGCCTGCGCAAGCGGGTCGCTCATTTTCAGCAGCCCCATTACCTGGAAAATTTCGTCCAGGCCATTTTTGACAGTCTGGAACCGGCGCGGCGCAACACGCTGTTGCTGGGCGGCGACGGGCGGTATTTCAATGATGAGGCGATTCAGACGATTTTGCGCCTGGCGGTGGGGAACGGTTTTCGCCGGATACTGGTGGGCCAGCACGGCTATTTATCGACCCCGGCCGCCTCGTTGCTGATTCGCCGCTACCAGCTCGACGGCGGGATTATCCTTTCGGCCAGTCATAATCCGGGCGGCCCGGACGGGGATTTTGGCGTCAAGTTCAATACGCACAGTGGCGGACCGGCGCCGGAGAAGGTGACTGCCCGGATTCATCAGCGGGCCTCATCCCTGACGCAATACCGGATTGCCGAGATGGAGCCGGTGCCATTACAGGACTGCCACAGCTGGCAAGTGGCGGACAGCCGGATCGAGGTGATCGATTCGGTGCAGGATTATGCCGATTTAATGCAGGAACTGTTCGATTTTGAGCTGATTCGCCAGCGCTTTGCCGAGGGGCAATTGCATATTGCTTATGATGCCATGCATGCCATTACCGGGCCCTACGCCCGGGAGATCTTTGTTAACCGGCTGGGCGCCGCACAGGCGAGCCTGTTAAACGCCGCACCGAAACCCGATTTTGGCGAGGCGCACCCGGATCCCAACCTGGCCCACGCCAGACAGTTGCAGGCAATCATGAACCAGTCGAGCGGGGCGCCGGATCTGGGCGCAGCCTCGGACGGGGACGGCGATCGCAATATGATTCTCGGCCAGGGTTTTTTTGTTACGCCCAGTGACAGTCTGGCGGTACTGGCGGCCAACGCGCAGCAGGTGCCCGGTTATCGCGAGGGGATTGTCGGTGTGGCGCGTTCCATGCCCACCAGTCGGGCGGTGGATCGGGTTGCCGCGCAACTGGGCGTGGCTTGCTACGAGACGCCCACCGGCTGGAAGTTTTTCGGCAACCTGCTGGATGACGGGCGCATCACTTTTTGCGGGGAAGAGAGCTTCGGCACCGGCTCCGCGCATATCCGCGAAAAAGACGGTCTGTGGGCGGTATTGTTCTGGCTAAACCTGCTGGCCGTGCGACGCGAATCCGTGGCGGAGATTGTCATGGCCCACTGGCGAGAATACGGGCGTGACTATTACACTCGGCATGACTACGAGAATCTCGACAGCCGGATCGCTGAACAACTGGTGGCGGATTTACAGGCGCAACTGACCTCGTTACCGGGCCGGAATATTAATGGCTTTGTGATCACGTCCGCGGACAATTTCTGTTATAAGGACCCGGTAGATGGCAGCCTCAGTGAGCACCAGGGTCTCCGTATTATTTTTGGCGAGCAGGCCCGGATCGTGGTCCGTCTGTCGGGAACCGGGACAGAAGGGGCTACTCTGCGGTTGTATGTTGAGCAATACGAGCCCCCCGAGGGCGAGTTGATTGAGCCGACCGAGCGGTTCCTGCAGCCGTTACTGGCGGTCAGTGAAACTCTGTTGCCGATCTGTCATAAAACCGGCCGTGTCGGGCCGGATGTCATAACCTGATATTCTATACTTGGCGATAAGCCACCTTTGAGCAAAAGGTAAGGGAACCCTATGAGCGAAACAATATTCCAGCTGGAAGTGCGACCCAACATCCCCGAAAAGTTACAGGGTCTGGAAGCACTGGCCAATGATCTGCTGTACAGCTGGGACCGTGATGTGCGCGGTTTATTTTATCGGCTGGATGATGAACTGTGGGAAACCTGTAATCACAATCCCAAGGTTTTTTTGCGCCGCATCGCCCAGGAAAAACTGGATGAGGCGGAGGATGATCACCTGTTCATGGAAGAATATTCACAGGTCATGTCGTCTTTTCGGACCTATCATGAAAAGGAAATCAGCTCGAATATTACCGAGTGCCTCGATCCCGGGCAGGATCTGGTTGCCTATTTCTGCGCCGAATTCGGTCTGCACGAAAGTTTTCCGATTTATTCGGGCGGCCTGGGGATCCTTGCCGGCGATCACTGCAAGGCAGCCAGTGATCTGGGTGTGCCGTTCGTGGGTGTCGGTTTACTCTACCGACAAGGTTACTTTACCCAGTTTATCGACGGCAACGGTAACCAGTTATCACAATACACGCCGACCAACTTTGATGAACTTGTCGTACAGCCGACCTGCAACAGTGACGGTCAGGCGTTTTATGTTCAGGTCGAGATCGAGGAGCGGCCGGTCAAGCTCAAGGTCTGGGAGGCGCGCGCCGGGCATATTCGGCTGTTTTTACTCGACAGTGATCTGGAAGAGAATGCCACCGAAGATCGCAGCATCACCTTTCAACTGTATGGCGGTGACAGTACCACCCGTATTCAGCAGGAGATTGTCCTGGGGATTGGCGGGGTACGGGCCTTGCGAGCGATGGGTATTATGCCCACGGTCTGGCACATCAATGAGGGACATGCCGCGTTTCAGATACCGGAGCGGTGCCGTGAATACGTGGAACAGGGGATGGATTTCAACAGTGCCCTGGAGCTGGTTGCCGCCGGTACGGTCTTTACCACTCATACACCGGTTGCCGCGGGGCATGACATGTTCCAGCAGGAACAGATGACCCGTTATTTCAAACATTACGCCAAATCGTTGAATATTGAACCGGCGGCATTTTATGCCCTGGGTGAGTCCCCCAACAATCACGGCAGCTTCAACATGACCGCGCTGGCGTTGCGCGGATCACGTTATCACAATGGCGTGAGTCGGATTCATGGTACGGAGGCCTCGGCCATGGAAGCCTATGTCTGGCCCCAGATTCCCCACGACGAGAATCCGATCTCCTATGTCACCAACGGGGTACATGTACAGACCTTCCTGGCCCGCGAATGGGTCAATCTGTTTGATATGCGTTTTCGCGAATGGCGCAGCGAGTTGAATAAGCCGGAATACTGGGAATGTATTGATTCGATTCCGGATCATCGCTACTGGAGTCTGCGCCAGGAGCTCAAGGCGCAAATGCTCGAAGATGTCAATAAACGGACCCGCCGCCGCTTTCAGCGTGCCGGCTTCAGCGAAGCCCAGCTCAAACGACTGACCAGCTATACCAGTGAACCGGAACAAAATGTTCTGGTGCTGGGCTTTGCCCGTCGCTTTGCCACTTACAAACGTGCCACCCTGTTATTCTCTGATTTGCCGCGTCTGGCCCGCTTGCTCAATAATCCCAAGCGTCCGGTCATGCTGGTATTTGCCGGCAAAGCCCATCCGCGCGACATTCCCGGACAGGATCTGATTCGTACCATTCATGAGTATTCCCTGCGTCCGGAGTTTATCGGCAAGATTATCATGCTCGAAGGCTATGATATGGCCATGGCGCGAAAACTGGTTACCGGTGTGGATGTCTGGCTGAATACCCCCGAATATCCGCTGGAAGCCAGCGGGACTTCCGGGCAGAAAGCCGCCATTAACGGCGTCATTAACCTGAGCGTGCTCGATGGCTGGTGGGGCGAAGGTTACGATGGTGAGAACGGCTGGGCAATTCATCCGCATGCCCGGCATGAGGACGCTGGTCTGCGCGATCAGGAGGAAGCCGCCGATCTGCTGGATATACTCGAGAACGAAGTTATTCCGCTTTATTACGACTACGGGAGTCAGGGCTATTCTTCCGGCTGGGTCAAACTGTCCAAAGCCTCGATGAAAAGCTGTTTGCCCCGCTTCAATTCACAACGGATGGTGATCGACTATGTCAAACATTTCTATGCCCCGGCCCGGGCACATTATCAGCGACTGTCCGTCAACGATTGTGCCCCGGCGCGGTCTCTGGCTGAATGGAAAAGCAAAATCCGCAGTAACTGGAAACATGTCAGTATCAAGCGGGTCGATCAGGTTCGCCAGCAAATACATAATGGCGAGTCATTGCCTATTGTGATTCAGGCACATCTCAACGGTCTGTCGGCGGACGATGTAATTGTCGAGTGTGTTGTGGGTAGCCGTGATGATAATGGTAAATTCACGCCGCATGAACAATACAAATTTTCCTATACCGATATGGAGGGCGAGGATCATGTCTTCGAGCTGCAGCTCGAGCCGGAAAATCCGGGTCTGAATCACTACAAACTGCGGATGTACCCCTGGCACGAACTGCTGGGGCATCCGTTTGAAATGGGGTCTATGATCTGGATCTGAGAAGCTTAACGCAGAGGGCAAAGAAAATAATAATTTTGAGTTCTAAATGTTGAGTTTTGAATGAGTTTCGATCGTGAAACTCAAAATTTAAAATTCAACATTCAAAATTATATCTTTGCGTCTTTACGCCTCCGCGTTCTTCTCTTCTTTACATTTATAGCCGCCCGTACAGATGTAAAAGATGGCGGAGTTTTTGGCTGAGATCGGCGGGTAGTTGTTCCCAGTCGAAGCGCCATTGCCAGTTGCCTTCCATTGTTCCGGGTGTGTTCATGCGATGTTCGCTATCGAGCGACAACAGGTCCTGCATCGGAATCACCGCCAGACAGCTGACTGAGGCCAGGGCGCTGCGAATGAGGGGCCAGGGCATCTCCCTGTCCGTTTCCAGTCCCAGATAATCCAGCACATAATTTTGCGTTTCGGCCGGGAGCTGACGATACCAGCCAAGACTGGTGTCGTTATCGTGCGTGCCCGTGTAGACCAGCGAACGAAATTCATGCTGATGGGGCAGGTAGCTGTTGTCGGGATCACCATCGAAGGCGAATTGCAGAATCTTCATCCCCGGCAGGTCAAATGCTTCCCGCAAGGCATGGACCTCCTCGGTAATCATGCCCAGGTCTTCCGCGACCAGAGGCAGGTCGGGAAATGCGGTATGCAGGGCGGCAAGCAGTTCTGCGCCGGGGGCGTCGACCCAGTGACCCTCAATGGCAGTTTCGGCTTCAGCGGGGATCGACCAGTAAGCCTGCAGGCCGCGAAAGTGATCAATGCGCACAATATCAAATAATTGCAGCTGGGTTTGCAGGCGTCGTTGCCACCATTGAAAGTGGTCCTGCGCCATGATCTCCCACTGATAGAGCGGATTACCCCAGCGTTGACCGGTGTCGGAAAAATAATCCGGTGGCACACCGGCCACCTGCTGCGGATTACCCTGGCTGTCGAGCGTAAACAGTTCGCGTTGGGCCCAGACATCGGCGCTGTCATAGGAGACATAGATGGGCATGTCGCCAAACAGCAAAACCTCGCGTTCTTCGGCATAGGCCTTCAGATCCTGCCACTGCTGAAAAAAGACAAACTGGCAAAAGCGGTGAAACTCGATCCGTTCAACCAGAGTCTCGCGTGCCAGTTTCAGTGCCGTGTTGTCCCGATCCCGTAATGCCACCGGCCAGCGGTGCCATGGCAGCTGGCCCTGTTGTTCACGGATGGCCATAAACAGGCTGTAGTCCTCAAGCCAGTCAGATTCATTAACCACAAACGCCTGCCAGGCAGACAACAGTGTTCTGTCTTTTCGGTGATGGAACTGTTTCCAGGCCTGCTCCAGTTGTTGTTGATGGGTCTGATAATCCGTCACGGCGGGGCGTTCCGGTAACAGGTGGCGATCCTGCAGCCAGTCCAGGCTGATCAGGGTCGGGTCGCCGGCGTGGGCCGAGAGGGCCAGATAAGGCGAACCGTCCTGGTGGGTAGGGCCCAGTGGCAGCATTTGCCATACGCCGATACCGCACTCTTGCAGCCATTCGATAAAGCGATAGGCATCATGGCAGATCTGTCCACGGGGCAGAGGGCCAGGCAATGAGGTGGGGTGTAGCAGGACAGCGCCGCGCCGCTGGCGGTACAATGGATGCATTCAGTCGGCGTCCTGGCCGCGGCGCATGGTGCCGCCGGCGGAAGGCTGGCCACCCCCGTGGGAAATTGGTTCGGCCAGTACATCCGGCGGTTCCAGTCCCAGTTGCATGTACAGATTGGATAACTGCTGGCGATAGAGTTGATCGAAATCGCGCACCGATTCGGCCGGGTTGTAATCGCCGAACCACCAGAACCAGTCGGAGCCTTCGCAAATGGCCAGCTGGGTGAGAATTACATCGCGTTGTTCGGCGCTGAATTCGCGTGATGCCAGTTGTTGATCACAGGCGCGTTTGGCCTCCACCAGCAGCTCCCAGGCGCGGTTTTTGCCGGGATCGCCAATCCAGGTGGAGAAGGTCCCGTAGACCCAGCTGCCGGCCACCACCCGATCCAGGGTTACCGGCTCGGGCTGCTCGGCCAGATACGTGCTATAGGTGGTCAGATTGAGATCGGGGTGATCCGCCAGACCGGCATACAGCGCCTCTAAAAAGTAATACCCATTCTCCGGATAAAATTCCCAGGCATTTTCGCCATCCAGAATGATGGAGACAACCGGATTGGCCTGTTCCCGACAGGCTTCGGCGATATTCTCCAGATGATGAAGCAGATTGGCCACCGCGTCATCGGCGTGCCAGGTGGCGTAATCAAAGCCGATCAGGTCCGACAATCCGTCATCGCGGAAAAAGCAGCGGGCCGTGGTATCGGCATAACGGTAGCCGGTGTGCAGACAAGGGCTGTCGGTGTGGTTTGCGTTGAGGCTGTTACGTAGCACTGTATCGCCACTGGCCAGCCAGGTGAATCCGTGCTCGCTCAGCAGGCGGATCGTCGCCTCGCTGATACTGCCTTCCGACGGCCAGCAGCCGGCGGGACGAAAGCCGAAGTGTTGTTCGAAGACTTCGAGCCCTTTTTCGATATGCCAGACAACCCGTTCTTCACCGCCGGGATAGTGATCCGCCACCGGCAGGCTGGTCTCGGGCATGGCTTCACGGGCCGAGTGAATGTCCAGTAATAATGGCATGATGGGATGGGCATAGGGCGTGACCGACAACTCGATACGACCCTGTTCAGCGAGCGCGCGATAACGGCCTATCACGTTGTCACACAACTCGCCGATCAGGCGCAGCAGGGCATGGCGGTCATGCTGATTGAAGTTGATGCCCTTGTCGATTAAGGCCTGAATCTGGGGATTTTCCCGGCGCACGGTTTCGCCCAGCCAGGCCAGGTGAAACCAGGTCAGCAGGTCGGTTAAAAAGCGATCATGCAGATAGATAATGGCATCGGGATGCTCGTCCAGCCAGCTGGCGAACTCGGCCAGTCGTTGATAGTTGGGATAACGCTGAATCAGGCGCGTTTCATTGGCTCGCAGGCACTGTTTGATCAGGGCCAGCCGTTGCCTGGGTTCGCCGGGCATCACCGGGCGGGCCAGAGCATCGAGCAGGGGGTCATGAATTTCCGTGCCCTGCAGGAAAAACGCCTGTATCTGGCGTGCATAGTCGTCGATTTGTTCCAGCAGCGTCGGTGTGAAGTTAACCACCGCCCGCGCGGCCGGGTTGGCTTCCAGGTGCGCGGCCATGTCGACATAGTCCTTGATGGCGTGCAGGTAGGTCCAGGGCAGGTGATAGTCGCCGCTGCGCCGGTCCCGGTATTCGGGCTGATGCATATGCCAGTAAAGGACAACGTTCAATGGTTTAGCGGACATGATGAATCTGCTGGCCGAGCATTTCCGGTGTCACCAGGACGACTCCCTTGGGTGAAATGTAAAAGCGTTTGGCATCCTCCTGGGCATCCACACCTATCCGGGTGCCGTCAGGAATTTCACAACCTTTTTCAATAATCGCGTGGCGAATGATACAGTTCTGACCGATCTCGACTTCTGGCAGAATCAAGGAATCTTCTACCAGCGAATAGGACTCGACACAGACACTGGAAAACAACAGCGAATGACGTACCGTGGCGCCGGAGATGATACACCCCCCGGAGACCATGGAATCGATCGCCTCGCCTCGCCGATCATCCTCATCAAAGATGAATTTGGCCGGCGGCAACTGTTCCTGGTAGGTCCAGATGGGCCAGTCCAGATCATACAGATTCAGCTCCGGGGTGATACCGATCAGTTCCATGTTGGCTTCCCAGAAAGCATCTACCGTGCCAACATCCCGCCAGTAGCCCTTGTTGCCATTGACGGGATCCTGGAAGGTATAGGCATGGGCCTGATAGTTATCGATCAGGGCGGGAATGACATCCTTGCCAAAGTCGTGACTGGACTGATTGTCGTCGGCGTCTTCCAGCAGGCGGTCGAGCAGAAAGTCCTTGTTAAAGACATAGATGCCCATGGAGCAGAGTGACATGGTCGGATCGTCGGGGAGTGTGGGTGGCTGCTCCGGTTTTTCCACGAACCGGCGGATGCGATGCGTCTCGTCGATATCCATCACCCCGAAGGCCGAGGCCTGTTCCACCGGGACCTCCAGACAACCGACGGTAATGTCCGCGTCCTGTTCCACATGGGAGGCGAGCATCGCACCGTAGTCCATCTTGTAAACATGGTCACCGGCCAGTATCAACACATATTCGGGATTATGATTGCGGATA
Source organism: Thiohalophilus sp. (assembly GCF_031581315.1). Taxonomy (GTDB): domain Bacteria; phylum Pseudomonadota; class Gammaproteobacteria; order UBA6429; family Thiohalophilaceae; genus Thiohalophilus. Next base: position 15,913 of record NZ_JAVLAZ010000015.1, on the reverse strand, counting down.
ATGTCGATATTCTGGTAGATGGCATCGGCGGTGCCGGCATACCAGGAGGTTTCGATGCGTTGCTGGGCGGGCAATAATTCGACAAATTCGCCGAATTCCCCACGTAACATCCCCCAACCCTGCTGGATATGGACAATCAGCGAGTGGGCTTTGTACTGGGTCAAAACACCGATGCGCCGGATACCCGAATTGATACAGTTGGAGAGGGGGAAATCGATAATCCGGAACTTGCCACCAAACGGCACGGACGGTTTGGCGCGCCACAGGGTCAGCTGCTTGAGTCGGCTGCCGCGTCCGCCGGCCATGATCAGGGCCAGGGTATCGCGGGTCAGGCGGCTGACAAAACGGGGCGAACGGGTATGACGCATAGGGACTTCCTTATTCGATAATTGAGGACAGCAATCCGTTTCCCCTGGCTTTTGGGGTTCCCGCCTTGTTCGGTACAGCCTGGCAGCAATTTATGCGCCAGCGGCGATACCCGTCAACCGGGGGTTGGCCCGGGTCGGGAAAGGGATGTTGCCCCTCTTTGTCGCACAGTGAGATAACCGTGACACACTATCAAGCATAATCCTCCATCGCCGGTTTTGAAAGCACAGGAGCGGCTTTGTTGCGGCAATTGTGGACAAACACCTGTCCATTGCAGCGCACCGGGATGACCGGCATATGACAATCGATCCTCACCAAAAAAATCCGGCATGGATTTTCCACGTATCATGTCGCGCCTGGATCACCTATGATGTAATCAGCAGCTTTGAATGTTTGCACCGCCTGGTAAACTCTGGAACTAGCCTGATGACCGACACGCCACAAGCCCAACTGTCTGACAGTCACGTGCAGGACAACCCCGATCTGCAGCGCCTGTTGGAGGCCCGCCATCACGACCCGTTTGCCGTGCTGGGGCGCCACGAACAGGCTGGCGAAACATTCATACGCATATTACTACCCTATACCTGTGAAGTGATGCTGGAGGACACTGGCGAGGTGTTCCGACGGGTCGGCAACAGCGATATTTTCGAGTGGCGGGGCCAGGGCGAACAGCTGCCGGCCCATTATCGCCTGCGGCGGATCGACAGTGAGGGCGGGACTCACCTGTTGTATGACACCTATGCGTTTGGACCGACACTCTCCGAGTATGATCTCAATCTGTTTTCGGCCGGCAAACATCTGCATGTGTATCGCATGCTTGGCGCCCATGCCTGCAATATCGATGGTATCGACGGGGTTCGCTTTGCGACCTGGGCCCCCAACGCCGAGCGGGTCAGTGTGATCGGCAACTTCAATCGCTGGGACGGTCGCTGTTATCCGATGCGTGCCCGTGGCAGCAGCGGCGTATGGGAATTGTTCATTCCCGAATTACCCATGGGGGAGCTCTACAAGTACGAGATCCGCAATCGCGATACCGGCAAAGTGGTGCAAAAGTCCGACCCGTATGCCAGGCAGACCGAGTTGCGGCCGCGCACCGCTTCGGTCATTTTTGAAAGCGACTATACCTGGCAGGATGAATCCTGGCTGGCACAGCGCCAGGCCGCGGAGTGGTTGTACCAGCCAATGAGTATTTATGAGGTGCACCTGGGTTCCTGGCAACGCGGCGATCAGGGTGAAACCCTCGATTATCGCGAGCTGGCCCACCGAATGGTCGAATATGTCACCCGGCTCGGCTTTACTCATATCGAGCTGATGCCCATCACAGAACACCCCTTTGATGATTCCTGGGGCTATCAGACGACCGGTTATTATGCACCGACGGCACGCCACGGCGATCCCGACGGCTTTCGCTATTTTGTCGATTATTGTCATCAACACGATATCGGCGTTTTGCTTGACTGGGTGCCGGCCCATTTCCCGCGCGATGAATTCGCCCTGGCTTATTATGATGGCAGTGCCCTGTATGAACATGAGGATCCCCGGCGCGGCGCGCATCCCGATTGGGGTACCCTGATTTATAACTATGGGCGCAACGAGGTACGTAACTTTTTAATCAGCAGCGCCATTTTCTGGCTGCAGGAATACCACCTCGATGGTCTGCGGGTCGACGCGGTAGCCTCGATGCTCTATCTCGATTACTCCAAGGAGAAGGCAGACGAGTGGCTACCCAATATCCACGGCGGTAACGAAAACCTCGAAGCCATCAGTTTTTTGCGCGAGATGAATACGGTGACCCATCAAGAGGTGCCCGGCACGTTGATCATGGCCGAAGAATCCACCGCCTGGCCCCAGGTCACCCGTCCGGTGGAGCTGGGCGGGCTGGGGTTCTCCATGAAATGGAACATGGGCTGGATGCATGACATTCTGGAATATTTTTCCCAGGATCCGGTTCATCGTCGCTATCATCACGATAAACTGACCTTTGGTCTGATCTATCTGTTTACCGAAAATTTCATCCTGCCGTTTTCCCATGATGAAGTGGTTCATGGAAAATCTTCGCTGCTTTACAAGATGCCGGGCGATGAATGGCGAAAATTCGCCAATCTGCGACTGTTGTATACCTTTATGTATACCTATCCGGGAAAGAAACTGCTTTTTATGGGCTGTGAGTTTGGCCAGGGTCCGGAATGGAATGCCAAAAAGCAACTGGAGTGGCATGTACTGGAGTACCCGGTGCATCACGGTTTGCAAAAACTGGTGGGCGATCTCAACCATTTGTATCGACGCGAATCGGCACTGAACTACTATGATTTTGATTACCAGGGGTTTGAGTGGATCGATTGCCACGATTCAGAGCAATCGATTATCAGCTTCCTGCGCAAGAGTGATGATCGCTTTGTGGTGGTGATATTGAACTTTACGCCGGTGCCGCGTTATGACTATCGTATCGGAGTGCCACAGGCAGGACGTTATCGTGAGATTCATAACTCCGATTCGGAATTTTACGCCGGGAGTAATGTGGGCAACCAGGGCGAGTTACACACCACCGGCGTCAGCTGGATGGGGCGTCCTGATTCGTTGTCGCTGACCTTGCCGCCACTTGCCGGTATTGTGCTCGAGTATCTGGTTGACGAATGACCGCCCGACGTATTCTGTATTGCAGCAGCGAAGCGTATCCACTGATCAAAACCGGTGGCCTCGGTGATGTGGCCGGTAGTCTGCCGCGTGCATTGCAGCAGCTCGGCCATGATGTTCGACTGGTATTACCGGCTTATCGGGATTTGTTACACAACCTCGCGCAACGTCCCCGTCAGCTGGGTCAATGGGAGGTTGACGGGCAACTGGTTAACCTGTGGCAGACCACTTTACCCGCTAGCCGGGTGAAAACCTGGCTGGTCGATTGCCCGGCGCTGTTCGGGCGCCCGGGCAATCCCTATCACGACACCGACGGCGAGCCCTGGCCTGATAATGCGCAACGCTTCGCCCTGTTTGGCAAAGTCGCCGCCTTGCTCGCAAGTGACCAGCTGGGCCTTGAGTGGCAGCCGGATATTGTTCACGGAAACGATTGGCAGTGCGGTCTGTTGCCGGTCTATCTCAATGAGTTCGATAGCCGTCCGGCCACGGTCTTTACCATTCATAACCTGGCCTATCAGGGGCTGTTCGATCGTGCCACATTCGAACAACTGGGCCTGCCCGAGTCGCTCTGGCACTTTACCGCGCTGGAGTATCACAACCAGCTGTCATTCATTAAAGGCGGGCTGGTCTATTCCGATCACCTCACTACCGTCAGCCCAACCTATGCGCGGGAGATCCAGACACCGGCTTTTGGTCAGGGCATGGAAGGGCTGTTGGCATACCGTGCGGCGGATCTCAGTGGTATTCTCAATGGCATCGATACCCGCGTCTGGAATCCGGGGACGGACAGACTGATCGTCAAACGCTACAACCGCCAGCATCTGGCTGATAAAGGGATCAATAAACAGGCCCTGCAGGCACAGTTCGATTTGCCGCAGGACAATGCTGTGCTGTTAATGGGAATGGTCACCAGACTTGCGGAGCAAAAAGGGATCGATCTGATCCTGGACAGTCTGCCCGATCTCCTCCGGCTGCCGGTGCAGCTGGTCATCCTGGGCAGTGGCGATAAACGTTACGAACAACGCCTGCAAGAGGCGGTCAGGCAGTATCCGCGGCAACTGGCGGTTACCCTGGGTTATGACGAGACACTGGCGCATCGCATCGAGGCGGGGGCCGATCTGTTTTTGATGCCCTCGCGTTTTGAACCCTGTGGTCTGAACCAGCTGTATAGCCAGCGCTATGGCACCTTACCCCTGGTTACCCCGGTCGGGGGACTGGCTGATACCGTTATGGATACCCGCCTTGATACCTCGGGCCAGGCCTTGCAAGAGAGCGAAGCCAGCGGTTTTGTCATGTCAGAAGTGAGCCGCGCGGCGCTGGAAGAGTCAGTAGAACGTGCGCTGGAGCTTTACGCACAACAGACGTTGTGGCGGCACGTCCAGCGTATCGCCATGGGCCGGGATTTTTCCTGGCAACGCAGTGCCGGGCGCTATGTGCAACTCTACGAACAGCTTCTGCAGCAACGCATGGCCGTCATTACCTGAGAGGGCGTTTTAGTGCGCTGCTTTTTTTGCCGCGGCAAAACAGTCTTCCCGCCACAGGCAACCCTGCTGATCGCAGTTGCCATCGATGGCGGTGGCATAGCACTCGAAATTGCCTTCGGCCGACTGGATATGTCGCACCAGATCTATCTTGCTCTGGCGTGATGTTTTTAACCCGTGCTGTTTGGCAAGATTCCGGATTTCCTGCATTTGCATAATGTCTCTCCTGAGTAAGGTGTTCGCGGACAAGTCTGGGGCCGGTTTATGACAGCCGTATGGCAAACCCGACAGGGTCTCATAAAGTATAGACCCGTTTCACTCCGACCGGAAAAAGAAAAGGCACAGCCGGGGTGGACTGTGCCAAGGCGGAGTTCATCCGCATCGAGGTCCACCTTTTTTCAGGCAGGAGGAGAAATCGGGTTATCGATGCCAGGTTCTGCGATTTTCTCCGTCAGGTCGGCAGCAGAACATTGACTGGGTGCAGTGGAGGTGTATTCGTCATCCAACTTCAGAAATAACTCGACAAATGTCGCATAATTGAACTGGCTATTCATGGCGGTATTCTCCGGTTGGCACGAGTGCTTCATCTGATACTCTCCTGAATAGTTACAACAATCATGCCAGACATCGAGTTTCCTGAAGTATTCGACTAACTCATTGTATGACATAGGTTTCCTGTCCGGGAGGAAGCCCCGCACAGGGTTTGAGCATGTTGGTCTTGCACCGTAGCGGTTCAGCGGGGTGGCATTTGCCCTGAAGTGGTTCCTGCCAGGGTTCGCGATGAGGTGTGTCCGGTCATCACTGATCGTGGGAAGGAGGTGTTTTGTCATTGCCCGCTGACGAAACATCAGGCGGTTTCTCCGCCGGGTTATTCAGGCGCTGTAATGCGTGCCGCAATACCGGAAAACGATCGGCGATCCGGGTGAAAGTGGTTCGGCTGCGCGGGGAATATTTCATGAGTAACGGGATCCCAATCAGCAGCAGCGGGAGTCCGAGCGGTAGCGGAGACCAGAGGACCAGTAATCCGCTCAGGGTCGAGGTACTGCCCAGTACGATCCAGAACCATTTGATCATGGTCGGTCTCTTTACCTGTTATTTCGCCGGGCGGCGAGCAGAGCCTGCCACAGAAAAATGAATTTTGTGTGACTCTTATCCCGCTGTCCGATTGCTGTGCATGAAATCCCTGAGTTGAATTGTCAACCACTTTTTTTGTAAGTGAACTATCATTGGCGGCTGTCGTCTACCGATAAAATGTTCTAATCTTGAGAAAACACAGAAGTTCCGCCATGCTGTCAGATAATCATACGGCCACTGAACCGGGAAGTTCGCCGCACGGGAAGGAATCCTCGCAACATCGTACCTTTGGTAACTCACGGGTCAGCCACGAACAGTTCCGTTTTGTCTATGCGGCCGAACATGTCTATCTGGTGGGCCTGCTGCTGCACCTGCTGTTTCTTGTCCTGTTTTTCTGGCTGAATATTCGCGAGCTTTATCTGTTCAATGTGTTCAGCCTGGCCGCCTTTTCCCTGGCGCTCTATCTGAACCGAAACAGCCAGCACAATCTGGCCCTGTGGCTGGTCTATCTCGAGGTTATTCTGCATGCCAGCCTGGCCATCTGGCTGCTGGGCTGGAACAGCGGTTTTTATTACTACATGTTTGCTATCGGGCCATTGTTATTCATCAATCCCGGCCGGCCGCTACTGGAAAAAATTCTGCTGTCGGCAGTGCCGATCATGTTACTGATTGCTCTCTATATACAGTCTTTGCGAGGATTCCCGCTTTATTATCTGAATCTTGATGTAATTCACCTGCTACACATCAGCAATATGGTGGCCACCGTGGTAGTGGTGGCTTACCTGGCGCATTACTACTCCAAGGGGGTTAACGATTCAGCGCAACAGTTACAAAAACTGACCGAGGCCTATGAGCAACTGGCGACCTATGACTCATTGACCCGGTTACTCAATCGCCATGCCATGACCCAGGCGATCGAAGACGAAGTCAGTCGATTCCGGCGAGATGACAAGCCATTTGTCCTGGCGCTGGGTGACATCGATGATTTCAAGCAGATCAACGATCATTACGGCCATCATGCCGGGGATATCCTGTTGAAGGAACTTGCCTCCCGAATGCAGCAACGGTTGCGGCGACATGATGTTATCAGCCGCTGGGGCGGCGAGGAATTTTTGCTCCTGTTATCGGATGTCACCCTGACAGAAGCGGAGTCCGTTTTGAATGAATTGCGGGAATACCTGGCCGAACCGATACGGTTCAAAAATCTCGACCAAAAGGTAACGATCACCTTTGGCGCGGCCCAGTACAGTGACGAGCGGGGTATCGAGCAAACCATCCAGGCGGCGGATCGGGCCATGTATCGAGGTAAAACCTCTGGTAAGAACCGGGTGGTTCTGGATCGTTGTGCACCGGAATAATTAAACTTTTCAAACCGAAAGCTTATCTCTCGCAGAGACGCCACGACGCCAAGAAAACTGAGATTGCTTATTCTCAGCGCGCGCTGCATTTTTGCGAAAGTATTATAGAAGGGGGCCGTCCTACCCACGATCTTCTCGATACGAGGATAATAATACGTGAAACGCACCTTATCCTGATATCGACACCTCTGTGGGCTTGCAGACTACTACCCGTTTTGCGGGTAGCATTTGATAGGCCAAATGCATGGACCCTCTGATCGGATATTCACCAGGACGATTCAGGTTCCCAGTACTCCGATGACGAGATACCCGGTATAACCCAGGAATACCGCCACCAGCACCGCCCCTTCGACCCGGTTGATTCGGCCCGGCTTGCGAAAACCGTAACCCAGCACAAACAGGGAAAAGGTCAGGGCGCCCATCACCAGCATGTCGCGGGTCAGCACCTCGGGGGGTACCGCCATGGGTTGGATAATACCAGCCAGGCCGACGACCGCCAGGGTATTGAACAGATTGGAGCCGAGCACATTGCCCAGGGCCAGATCATGCTCTCCCTTGCGAATGGCGGCCAGTGAGGAGGCCAGCTCCGGCAGGGACGTGCCGACGGCCACGACTGTCAGGCCGATGATCAGATCGCTGACCCCGAATCCCTGGGCAATACTCACTGCTCCCCAGACCAGCCCGCGGGAACTGATAATTAACAGCAGCAGACCGATTCCCAGCCACCACAGGGCCCGGCCCAGCGGCATGGCATGGCTCTGCAACTCGGCCTCCATCTCATCGGCCAGCGCGTCTGTGCGGGCGCGCATCCCTTCGCGGATCGACCAGCCAATCAGGCCGGCAAAGACCAGTAACAGCACAAGGGCATCGATCCGTTCCAGACTGCCGTCGCGTAATTGCCAGGCCGCCAGCAGGGTCACCAGCGCCAGCACCGGCAGCTCCTTGCGCAGGATTTGCGAGTGGACGGCGATCGGACTGAGCAGGGCGGTCAGTCCCAGAATCAGCGCAATATTGGTGATATTGGAACCATAGGCGTTGCCCAGTGCCAGCCCCGGGTTACCCTGCCAGGCGGCCAGAACGGAAACCACCATCTCGGGGGCGGAGGTCCCGAAGCCGACGACCACCATGCCGATCAGTAACGGCGGCATACCCAGGTGGCGGGCGGCGACCGCCGAACCTTCCACAAACCGATCCGCACTCCAGATCAAAAGCACCAGACTGAGGATGACGACCAGCAGAGCCAGACTCATGATATTCTCCTGTTAGTGGTGCAATAACCCGACCTGGCGAAATGAACGACATCGAACGGGTTAGATCAGTTTCTATATTCCTGTGGCACTATCCTGTCGGGATACGCTGTTACCGGTCCGGCTTCAGCATGGGGGCGAGTTTATCCCAGACGTTATGCATGATGCGCGACTGGGCGTCGGCGGTCGGATGAATGCCATCGCTTTGCATCAGGCCCGGATTGTCGGCGACCTGATCCAGGATTTGCGGCACCAGGGAGACAGCATATCGCTGCGCAAGCTCCCGGTACACCGCAGCGAAACGGGCATTATAAGCCGCTCCGTAATTGGGAGGCAGGCGTACACCGGCCAGCAAGACCCGGGCGTTGGCCTGCTGGCTGCGTTCGATAATGCTGGCCAGACTGGATTGAATTTCAGAAAAGGCGAGACCCCGCAAACCATCGTTGCCACCCAGTGCCACGATAACAATCGCCGGTTGATGGGTGCGCAGGGCCGGTTCAAGCCGGCTGAGCGCGGTACGGGTGGTATCACCGCTGACACTGGCATTGATCACGCGATAATCATAGCCTTTGCGTGATAGCTGCTGTTGTAACAGGCTGACCCAACCCTGATCCCGATCGATGCCGTACGCGCCACTGAGACTGTCACCCAAGACCAGAATATTTGCCTGTGTTTTGTCCGTGGCGGACACGGTATGGTTAATGCTGATCACCAGGCCAAGCAGTACTGGTATAACTTGTCGACAAAAGGCTTTTAGCATGAACAAAAGCAGTTCCCGTGTCTTTGTGGAAGCCCGTCACCTGGGCAAGCAAGTCCATACCCGCGACGGCGTTTTGACCCTGTTGCATGATATCAACTTTGGTGTCGAGGCGGGAACTTCACTGGCGATTCTCGGTGCCTCGGGTTCAGGCAAGACCACCTTGCTGGGATTGCTGGCGGGACTGGATTTGCCAAGCGAAGGAGAGGTGATTCTGGATGGTTACGGATTAAATGCCTTTGATGAAGATGGTCGGGCCCAACTGCGCGCCGAGCGGGTTGGCTTCGTATTCCAGAATTTTCAGCTGTTGCCGGGGCTGACCGCGGTGGAAAACGTGATGTTGCCACTGGAACTGGCTCGTGCTGCGCAGCCACGTCAGATGGCCGAACAGATCCTGAGCCGGGTCGGACTGGGACAACGATTTCATCATTATCCCAACCAGCTATCCGGTGGCGAACAGCAACGTTGCGCCATTGCCCGCGCCTTTGCCACGCAACCGCGTTGTCTGTTTGCCGATGAGCCCACCGGTAATCTGGACAGCGAGACGGGCAGACGCATCATCGACTTACTGTTTGAGCTCAACGCCGAACAGGGCACGACATTGATCATGGCGACGCACGATCCCCATTTATCACAGTTGTGTCAGCAGCGTCTGTATCTGGATGCCGGACGTCTGGTTGAACCGGAGGCCGCTGCCCGTCATGGCTGAACGCCACTTGCATAATCTCTCATTCCTCTGGATAAATTCCTGGCGCATGTTATGGCGTGACTGGCGCGCCAGAGAGCTGGGTATTCTGGCACTGGGGCTGGTAATAGCGGTCACCAGTATCACGGCTGTCGGATTTTTTACGGACCGGATCGAACGGGGGCTACAGGAACAGTCCGCCGAACTGCTGGGCGGCGATCTGGTTATCAAATCCCGCAATGCCTCCGTGCTTCGCTATGTCGATGCGGTAAAAGAATCCCCGTTGGATGTAGCCACAACCACGCAGTTTCGCAGCGTTGTGCTGGGTGAGGCACAGCCCCATCTGGTCGAGGTCAAGGCGGTCTCAAAAAACTATCCCCTGCGTGGCACCTTGCGCACCAGCGAGACCCCTTTTGCCGGGGATACGCCAACCAGGGCGATTCCCGCGCCGGGGGATATCTGGGTCGATGCTCGCCTGCTGTATTTATTGAACACCGAAGTCGGTCAAACCGTGAGCCTGGGGGAGAAGCGTTTTACCCTGCGCAAGATCCTGCGCTATGAACCGGATCGGGCCGGCGACCTGTTCTCGATGGCGCCCCGGGTTTTAATGAACCGGGATGATCTGTCGGCAACCGGCTTGCTGGGGCAGGGATCGCGAGTGACTTACCGGGTACTGATCGCCGGTGCTCCGGAGCATGTCGAAGCTTATCGGTCTACCCTCAAGGGAACACTTCAGCCGGGCGAACAGATCCAAAGCGTTGAGGAAGGGCGGCCCGAACTGGGTACGGCGCTGGAACGGGCGCGACAGTTTCTCGGGCTCGCGGCCCTGATCAGTGTGCTGCTCGCCGGGGTAGCGATCGCCACGGTCGCTTACCGCTTTACACGACGCCACCTGGATACCAGCGCCATGTTGCGCTGCCTGGGTACCACGCAGACGGTAATTATCCGCCTGTTCACGCTGGAGATGCTCTGGCTGGCGCTGCTTGCCAGTACGCTCGGTTGTGTTCTTGGTCTGGTTACCCAGCAGGTCATTGCCCAATTACTGGATCAGCTGTTGCTGGTTAGCCTGCCGGCGCCTTCGGCCAGGCCCCTGTTGCTCGGTTATGCGACCGGCATTGTCCTGTTACTTGGCTTCGCGTTACCGCCATTGCTTGCGCTGCGTCGTGTTCCCCCTTTGCGTGTCTTGCGCAAGGATATTGTAACGCCACCGGTCAGCAACGGACTGTTGTATCTGGCAGTGCTGGTCTGTATGGCGCTACTGCTTTACTGGCAAATCGGCAACGTTCGGCTGGTTTCCCTGGTGCTGGCCGGGATGCTGGGGACACTGGCGGTACTGGCCATCGTGGCTTACGGCATGATTCGATTATTGAATCGGCTGCGCACCCGGGTTGGCATGGCCTGGCGTTTTGGACTGTCCAATCTCTCCCGGCGTCCGGTGACCAGCATGATCCAGGTGGTGGCCTTTGGTCTCGGCCTGATGGTATTGCTGCTGCTCTCCACGGTGCGATCGGATCTGTTAGCGAACTGGCAAAACAGTCTGCCGCCGGATGCGCCGAATCATTTTGTGATCAACGTGCAACCGGATCAGGTGGACGGCATACGTCAGTTCTTCTCACAGCTGGGCGTGGAAAATAGCCGCCTGTATCCCATGGTGCGGGCGCGCCTGGTTGAAATCAACGGCGAGCCGGCGCGGGCTGATGATTATGAGGATGATCGTGCCCGGCGCATGATTACCCGGGAATTCAATCTTTCCTGGGCCGAGGTCATGCAACAGGACAACACGCTGATCGAAGGCAGCTGGTGGACGCAAGAAGACCACGGCAAACCGTTGTTGTCGCTGGAGGCCGGTCTGGCGGAGACGCTGGGACTGGAGGTTGGCGATGTGGTCAGTTTCAATATCAACGGCACGGTCACGGATTTTACGGTGCGTAATCTGCGCAGCGTGGAATGGGACAGTTTCAATATCAATTTCTTCACGGTGGTGCCGCCCGGTGTACTGGAACAATGGCCGGCAAACTGGCTGACCAGTGTCTATCTGGAGAGTGAGCAGCGCCGGCATCTGGCGGATCTGGTCAGAACCTATCCGAATGTCACCCTGATTGATGTGGAGACACTGATGGAGCGCGTGCGTCAGATTATGGATCGTGTCTCGCTGGCGGTGGAGTTTATCTTCCTGTTCACGATACTGGCCGGTCTGGCGGTGCTGTACGCGGCAATTCAGGCCAATCAGGATGAACGACGATTTGAAAATGCGGTATTGCGAACCCTGGGCGCAAAAAAACAGACCCTGCTGCTGGGACTGTTTGCCGAGTTTGTCCTGCTGGGCGCCCTGTCCGGCCTGCTGGCGGGGTTGTCCGCCACCTCGCTGGCCTGGTTACTGGCCGAGCGTATATTCGAGTTTGACTATCAGTTTGATCCGGGCGTGATACTGCTGGGACTGGTCAGCGGGATCGTGATCGTGACGATCGCGGGTGTACTGGGGACACGACGGGTATTGACGCATCCACCGATGGAATCCCTGCGCGAGAGTGCGGGCTGAAGGTCTTTTGATCCAAACAGCTACACCACCTGGCCCGCGACCCAGCCGGACGACCAGGCCCACTGAAAATTGTAACCGCCCAGCCAGCCGGTCACATCGACAACCTCTCCGATAAAATAGAGTCCGGGGACATGCCGGGATTCCATGGTTCTGGAAGAGAGCGCATCACAATCGACCCCGCCCAGAGTGACTTCTGCTGTCCGATAGCCTTCGGTACCAGCGGGAATAAGCTGCCAGTGCTGTAACTGCTCGCTGATCTCTTGAAATTGATGGCGCGAGAGATGCTGTAACGGGGAATCGAGCAGCGCCGGTTCGAACAGGACCGCGACCAGTCGTTTGGGCAGCAACTGGCCGAGCACGGTTTTCAGTTTACTCTGGGGATGCTGGCGTTGCTGTTCCGCCAGACAGGTGAGCAGGTCCTGATCCGGTAACAGGTTAATGGTAATCGGCTCGCCCGCCTGCCAGTAACTGGAGATTTGCAAAATGGCCGGACCACTCAGGCCACGATGGGTGAACAGGATATTCTCGCGAAACGCGGTATTGTGAAAACTGACCCGGCTGTCCACCGAGACCCCGGTCAGATCGGCGAACCGGGCCTTGTCCTGCGGTTGCAGGGTAAAGGGCACCAGCGCGGCACGGGTCGGTTGGATCGGGTGACCGAACTGCTGTGCGATCCGGTAGCCAAACGGACTGGCACACATTTTCGGGATCGACAGACCGCCGCTGGCGATGACCAGCGAGTCGGCCTGGAAGCCTCCCCGGCTGGTCGTCAGCTCGAACCGCGCATCCGGTTTTTCCACGCGCTCGATCGTGCAATTGAGCTGGATGTCGACCTGGTACTGGCGGCATTCCTCCAGCAACATGTTAAGAATATCCCGGGCGCTGTGATCGCAAAACAGCTGGCCGTGGGCTTTTTCATGCCAGGGGATGTGATGGCGGTCGACCAGGGCGATAAAATCCCACTGGGTATAACGACTCAGTGCCGATTTGCAAAAATGGGGATTATGCGAGAGAAAGTTGTCGGCACTGATCTGGTAATTGGTGAAATTACACCGCCCGCCGCCGGACATCAGGATTTTCTTGCCGGGTTTGTTGGCATGATCCAGCACGATCACCCGGCGTCCGCGCTTGCCGGCTTCGATGGCACACATCAGGCCCGCGGCGCTGGCGCCGATGATTATAACGTCTGTTTCCATGCTGGATCGGTCCAAAGAAGGTCGAGAGTTGATGCGCAGGGGCCATGTTACCGGCAGAGGCGCTTTCGGGTATAGTCGCGGCTATGGATATTTTAACCCAGGGCTTGATCGGCGGTGTACTGGCCCAGGCCGTGGCCCGTCCGCAGGAGAAAAAAATCGCGACCCTGGCCGGCCTGTTTGCCGGCCTGCTGGCCGATGCGGATATCCTGATTCGCTCGGCCGGTGATCCCCTGCTCAATATTGAATATCATCGTCATTTTACCCATTCGCTGCTGTTCATTCCATTCGGCGCGGCGATCGCTGCTCTGTTGCTGTGGCCGTTATTGCGCCGGCATCTTCCTTTGAGGCGGCTGTATCTGTTTTGCCTGGCCGGTTTCAGCCTGAGCGGTTTTCTGGATGCCCTGACCAGTTACGGCACGATGTTGTTCTGGCCGTTTTCCGAACAGCGGATCGCGTTCAACCTGATGCCGATCGTCGATCCACTATTTACATTGATCCTGTTATTCAGTCTGATTCTGGGCTTATGGCGGATCCAGCAGCCCGTCACGCGCGTCGGCCTGCTGTTGTGCCTCTTGTATATTGGCGTGGCCTTTGTTCAGCAACAACGGGCGTTCGAGACCGCGCAGCAGCTGGCTGGCGAACGCGGGCATGAGCCCCGGCGGCCGATCGTCAAACCGACGCTGGGCAACCTGTTGCTGTGGCGTTCGGTCTATCTGCACGAGGGACGAATTTACGTGGATGCGGTGCGGGTCGGTATACTGGCCGAAACCCGCGTTTATGCCGGCCAATCGGTTCCGTTGTTCCGGCCAGCCGCGGCATTGCCCGCGCTTGAACCCGACAGCGTTCTGGCAAACGATGTCCGGCGGTTTAGCCGTTTCTCCGAGGGCTATGTGGCCCGGGATCCGGAACAGCCACAGGTACTGGGCGATCTACGCTACAGCATGTTGCCCAACAGTGTTCGGCCCTTGTGGGGCATCGTCATCGATACCGGGGCACCACAGACGCATGTGGATTACCGGTTTTTCCGTGAACACACGCCGACATTACGCCAGACTTTCATGGCCATGTTACGGGGAGATTGCAATCCGCCCGAATGCCGGAGAGGTTCGGATTGAACGACAGCTGCCTTGTTGGTAACCCGGCTGCTGGCTGCTATTATCATGGCCTGGGATTCTTAAGCGAGTTGACCATGAGCAAACCGGATAATGACAAACTGAATCAGGTCGTGGCCGAGGCACGCCGTGCCAGTGAATTGCGCGAGCAGGGCTATCGTGAGCAGGCACTGAAAATGTATCCGCATGTGTGCGGACGTTGCGGGCGTGAATTCAGTGGTAAGAATCTGCGCGAGCTGACCGTGCATCATCGCGATCACAATCATGATAACAACCCACCCGACGGCAGCAACTGGGAGCTGTTGTGCCTCTATTGTCATGACAACGAGCATCAGCGTCAGCTGGAAGCGCAACAGGGCAGCGGTACGGCTTCGGCGTCGGGCAACAAGCCCGCCGGTGCGACATTCAATCCCTTCGCCGATCTCAAATCCTTGCTGGACGATAAAAAGTGACTGGCCGGTTTCGGCCCGGTGCCTTTGATCTGAAGCGTGGCCTGTGACGCCCTGGCAGTTGCTCGACACCGCGACGGTGCCCGGTAACGGCGGCGAGTTGCAGTTGTATCAACGCGGCACCGAGTTCTCGATCAAGCTGGCCGGTCGCGGCGAGCTGATGAGCAGCCGGGTTCACGGCTCCGAAGAGGTGCTGGCCGAACAAACCTGTGTTCGTCTGACTGCGGAACATCCCCGTTTACTGATCGGTGGCCTGGGCATGGGGTTTACCCTGGCGGCCGCGCTGCGCCATGTCGGCGAACAGGCCCGGATCACGGTCGCCGAACTGGTGCCGGCGGTGGTGAGCTGGAATCGCGGCGTGCTGGGCGGCTGTGCCGGTTATCCTTTGCAGGATCCACGCGTCAGCGTACATGACGGGGATGTGGCGCAACTTCTCAAACGCGAGGAGCCTGCCTATGACGCGATTGTGCTGGATGTGGACAACGGCCCGGAAGGCCTGACCCACCGGAACAATAACTGGTTATATAGCATGGACGGGTTGAATGCCGCGTATGCGGCATTACGTCCGGCAGGTATTCTGGCGGTCTGGTCGGCCGGTGCGGCCCCGGAGTTTATGCAGCGACTACAAAAGGTCGGTTTCGATGTGGATGAGATGCGGGTCCGTGCTCATGGCAAAAAGGGGGCGCGGCATACCCTGTGGTTTGCGCGGCGGTAAAGTGAGCGCCCTGCGGGCGAGCTGAATTTTGGAAGACGCGCTTGTGGGAGGCGACTGACGCACAGGGAAGTGCTAATGTCGCGTGAGGCAGGGATGCCGTGAGCGACTCGTCGGCGACTCTTGCGGGGTCACCCGGCTTATCTAAATGTCCGCCCTCCGGGCGAGCTGTGATCTTGAAAGTGGCTCTTGTGGGAGGCGACTTTGTCGGCGACTCTTACTAATCCACCTTATCTATTTAAATGTTCGCCCTCCGGGCGAGCTGTGATCTTGAAAGCGGGCTCTCGCGCCCGCGCGGCGAGT
>NZ_JAVLAZ010000014.1:32200-40583 GCF_031581315.1 Thiohalophilus sp. | reverse complement strand
ACTCAGAACTCAGAACTCAGAACTCAGAACTCCCCCCTATCGTCTACACTTTACAGACAAGCCATCAAAGCAGGAGTCAGGACGTATGTATCTTAAAGATATGAGTAACGGCGATCTGGTGGAGATTATCGATCTGGGGGCGCTGTTTGATCCTTTCGTGGCCAGTGTCAGTGGCCGTTACCACGCGGGTGAAGAGATGCAGGACGAGCAGTCTTTTGCCAAGCAGGGATTGCTCTTCCCTTCCGGCGAAGCGCTGCCCCGATGCTGGGTGGATGCCAACTATAAACAGTGACGAGGGACGAGTTACGAGGGACGAGGAAAAGCCTCTCATCACCTGAAGTTGTAGGAGCGCCTTTGGCGCGACAGAAAAAGAAGTGGGCAGATATAGCAGTCGCAGTTGGCAGCGTTAGACCGCGAGCAGCCGCTCCCGGCGTCCTGTGCACGCAGGCCGAGTCACGACGAACGAGAGTGGCGAAAGGTTTGTAGGAGGGGCTTTCAGCCGCGACAGATCTTGCCAGGTAGACAGGCTTGTCGCGGCGCAGCCGTTCCTATGGTCTGTCGGACAAGCTCTTCCTCGTTACTCGTAACTCGTCCCTCGGCCCTGTTTTTTTAGATTCTCAGATAAGTCCACCCTTCCCGCTGGCGCAGCAGGGCTTCCTGCATGGCGGAGGGCACCACGTCGACGTTGGGCAGCAGTTCGATACTGATGCCGTTTTCTTCCCGGTAGCGATTCAGTGCGATGCGGCAGGCCATGAAGCGGACGTTCTGGTAGCTGCTGCTCAGGGTCTGGACTTTTCTGGCGTAGGCGGTATTGCCCTGTTGCAGCAGCTTGAGGCCTTCGCCGTTGGCCATGATCTCGATACGCAACGGACGTTGTTTGCTCCGCGAGGTGCGCAGCAGGTACTCGGCCTCTTCCAGCACGGTTTTGAGGCGTGAAGGATCGTCGGAGTTGACGTGCAGCATCAGTTTCAGCTCGTCATCCGGTTGCGGTTCGGCGGCCACCTGGGCGGACTGGGCCATCTCGAACAGGGAAGCCGGGCGCTTGAAGGTGTCATGGCTGAACCAGCCGATGCTCAGTCCCAGCCCCAGGATCAGCAGTGCCGAGGCGGCCTGGGCAAAGTGGAGCTGCCAGCGTCGGCGACCGGGTTGAGCGGGGCTCTGTTCGCTGGCCACGTTGTGGTAGGCCAGTTGAACCATGTCCTGGACTTTTTGCAGCTTGCAGACCCGTTCGGCCAGGGCCTGGTCATGGCGCAGCTCCTCGAGCAGCAGACTCCGTTCCTCGGCATCGAGCTGGTTATCCAGATAGGCGTTCAGATGCTCATCGGAAAAATTCGAATTCATACGACTCTCCTGATAGAGGCCACGTTATCGGCACTTTCAGGCTGGAACTCAAGCAGTTTTCCGGCCAGGGATTTGCGCGCCCGGCACAGCCGGCTCATGACGGTGCCGATCGGAATCTCCAGAATCTCGGCGACTTCGGCATAACTGCAGCCTTCGAGGTCGATCAGGGTCAGCACGTGGCGCTGGCCCTCGGGCAGTTTGGCGACTGCTCCGCGGACCTTATCGACAATGTTTTGTTGTTCGTGGTGTTTTTCCGGCGTCTGATTATCGGCCAACACCTCGTTGTCCACGTCGTCCATGTCGCGGCTGCTGCGGTAATGATCGCGCCAGCAGTTACGCAAAATGCCAAAGGACCAGCTTTTCAGCGCCTCGGGTTTTTTCAGCTGGGCGACATTTTTCAAGGCCTTGGCCAGGGTCTCCTGGGTCAGGTCGTCGGCCAGCGCCGGGTTGTTGGTCCAGGAATAGGCCAGGCGATAAAGCTGCGGGCGCAGCTCTTCCAGCCGTTCTTTAATATGATGGTGACGAGAGAACAAATTCAATGGATTCATAACTGCATAACTTCTGGTTAGGCAAGGTTCGGCGATTCTAGCATGACCGTCAGGGGTGGCAAATCATGTCTGGCAGGTATTCCATACACTATTAATAAATCAGAAAAAACTAATATATTGATGTGAAATTTATATGAAAAATTTTTTCGATTCGAAGGAATAAATCCGCACGGGGATCGTCTCCTGTATGTGCGTCAACCTGATCAAGTGGAGGAGGACGCCAAATCTCCCATGTGAAGCAGGAAGCACTAAAAACAACATGGATGACAATAAAAATAAATGGCAAGGCAGAGTAACGGGGTAGGCAAGGCCCCGTCACTCGAATTTTGGGGGCAACCACTGACAGCCTGAAGAATCTTCTCCGATTGGTCAGGCTGTCAGTGCCCACATTTCCTATCCCCTTTCCTATCTCCGCCGGTTTCTCCCGGACTGACTTCAAACTTTTCACTGATATCTCGTGTTCGCGCTATGGTTCCAGGGCCGAGTTGCGAGGGACGAGTGACGAGGAAAACCTTCTCAAGACCAAAACACGTAGGCCGGACATAGCGCAGCGGTGTCCGGCACCCCGAAAAATGCCCGATACCGCTTCGCTATATCGGGCCTACCTGATCGGCGTCCTTCGGGCGCAGGGACGAGTGACGAGGAAAAATATCATTTGATCTGAAGTTGCAGAAGCGCCTTCGGCGCGATAGATCGTGCGGCTAGCCAGGCTGTCGCGGCTGAAAGCCCCTCCCACAGTGACAAAACAGGCCCTTGCTTGTTTGTGGGAGGCGATTTTATCGGCGATAGATCGTGCGGTTGGCAAGATCTATCGCGGCGAAGCCGCTCCCGACGCCCTCCGGGCGCAGGGACGAGGTACCAGGGATGAGTGACGAGGAAGATCAAAACCCGGCCCAAATGATCGTCGCTCCTACATTAGCATCTTCCCGACTTCCGACTTCCGACTTCCGACTGCCAACGGCGCACTTTGTTCTATTTTTTAAAAAACCACAAAATCACACTGATCACGATGCTGATGATGATCGCGCTGGTGATGGGAAAATAGAACCGCATGTTTTCCTTTTCGACATGAATATCCCCCGGCAACCGGAACAGGCCGAGCTTGCTCAGCCAGGGCCAGAGCAGGCCGGCGATGACCAGGATAATGCCAATGATGATGAGGGTGCGTTGCATCAAACAGATACTAGATTCCGGGTGCTCGTGACTAGAATAAGTTCTCACCACGAAGACTCCAAGACACGAAGCTTTTAATATTGTGGACCTCGCGGCAAGACGTCTACGCAAGCGCTCTCCCGCGTGGAAAAGTAAGGGCTGCTCCCGTCCAGCTCCGGGTCCGGATTTAGATGCAGGGTTGCTCAAGCGCCAGAGGAGCCACCTTTTTGCAAAATATCATTGCCGGATGGTGATGCCGGATTCGCTATCGCTTGTTCCGGCCTACAGCGTAATGCCAGGCATAAAGGTATTCCTTTGCGTCCTCTGCGCCTCTGCGACCTCCGCGTTATTTACAGTGCCTCAGAGAAGAGGTTATTCCATCGTTTTTACACCCTCTTTGGTGCCCAGCAGCAGCACGTCGGCCGGACGCATGGCGAACAGGCCGTTGGTGACGACGCCGGTGAGGTTGTTGAGGGTCTGCTCCAGTTTGACGGCTTCCATGATCTCGAGGTTGTGCACATCGAGAATGATGTTGCCGTTGTCAGTCGTGAAGTCCTGACGCAGCTCCGGTTCGCCGCCGAGTTTGACGATCTCGCGGGCCACCAGGCTGCGGGCCATGGGGATCACTTCGACCGGCAGCGGGAAGGCGCCGAGCACGCCGACCAGCTTGGATTCGTCGGCGATGCAGACGAATTTCTTGCTCGCGGCCGCGACGATCTTCTCGCGGGTCAGCGCCCCGCCGCCGCCTTTGATCAGCTGCAGGTGTTCGTTGGCTTCGTCGGCGCCGTCCACATAGACGGAGATGCCGTCCACGGCGTTGAGATCGTAAACCGGGATACCGTGCCCCTTGAGCCGTTCGGCACTGGCCACGGAGCTGGCGACGGTGCCGTCGATTTTGCCCTTGATTTTGGCCAGCTCATCGATGAAGAAATTGGCGGTGGAGCCGGTGCCCACGCCGATGATGGTGCCCGGCACCACGTGTTCGATGGCGGCCTGGGCGACCAGCTGCTTCAGTTCGTCCTGTGTCATCTCTTTTCTCCTGCCAGGCCGTGTTTTCGGGCTGGTATCATTGTTGAACGGGTAATAGGCCATTATATTAGGCATTCCGGTCTGGTATCCACAACCGATGGCCAGAAAGTCACCATTCCGGCAGGCCCCCAAAAGCAGCAGACTATGACTCAGCAATATGTCGACATGATTAACGCCGCCCCGGTTTACGATGTGGCAATCCACTCCCCGCTGGATCCGGCGCCGCGCCTGAGCGAGCGGCTGGACAATACTGTCCTGCTCAAGCGCGAGGATTTGCAGCAGGTTTTTTCCTTCAAGCTGCGCGGCGCCTACAACCGGATTATTCACCTCTCCGAAGAGGAGCGCCAGCGCGGCGTCATTGCCTCGTCGGCCGGGAATCACGCCCAGGGCGTGGCGCTGGCGGCCAAACGCCTGCAGATTAATGCGACCATCGTGATGCCGCGTACCACTCCCGAGATCAAGCAACACGCGGTCAGAGCGATGGGCGCGAATACCGTATTGCATGGCAACGCCTATGATGACGCTTATCGACATGCCATGGAGCTGGTCGAGGAACAGGGCCTGGTTTTTATTCATCCCTACGATGACCCGCTGGTAATCGCCGGACAGGGCACCATCGGCAAAGAATTGCTGGCCCAGCGCGAATCGATCGACGCGATCTTCGTACCGGTGGGCGGCGGTGGACTGATCGCCGGGATTGCCGCCTATGTAAAAACCCTGCGTCCGGAGATCAAGATCATCGGTGTCGAGCCGGAAGACGCGCCAGGTATGTATACCGCATTGCGGGATGGCGAACGCGTCCGCCTCGATCAGGTCGGGATATTTGCCGATGGCGTTGCCGTGCGTCAGGTGGGCGAGGAGCCGTTTCGTCTGGCACAGAAGTATGTGGACGAGGTGATCCTGGTCACCACGGATGAGATCTGTGCCGCCATCAAGGACATTTTCGATGATACCCGCTCGATCACCGAGCCGGCCGGGGCGCTGGCTGTCGCCGGTGTGAAAAAATACGCGGCGGAGAAGGGCGTGCACGGCCAGACCCTGATCGCTATCGATAGCGGCGCGAATATGAATTTCGATCGCCTGCGTCACGTGGCCGAGCGGGCCGAACTGGGTGAACGTCGCGAATTGCTGTTTGCGGCAACCATTCCCGAACAGCCCGGCAGCTTTCGCAAGTTTTGCGAAACCATCGGCTCGCGGGGCATCACCGAATTCAATTACCGCTACGCCGATCCCGCGCAGGCGCATATCTTTGTCGGCGTACAGATGCACCACGGCGAACAGGAAAAGTGCGAGCTGTTCGCCCAGCTGGAGGCGGCCGGTTATCCCTACATGGACATGACCGACAACGAGATGGCCAAGCTGCATATCCGTTATATGGTCGGTGGCCGGGTCGATGGCGTGAAACACGAATGCCTGTATCGTTTTGAATTTCCCGAGCGCCCCGGCGCGCTGCTACGCTTCCTCAATCACATGGGCGAGCACTGGAACATCAGCCTGTTTCACTACCGCAACCACGGCGCCGACTACGGCCGCGTCCTGGTCGGTATGCAGGTCCCGCCCGATGAGGAGCCCATGCTGCAACGCTTCCTCGACGAGATCGGCTATCGCTACTGGGATGAGACCGATAATCCCGCCAATGCCCTGTTCCTTTCAGGAGCAGGGCAGTGACGAGGTACGAGGGACGAGTGACGAGGAAAATCGGCACACAGGCTCGTTGATCGTAGGAGCGGCTACGCCGCGAGAGACTTTGCCGACCGCATGGCCTGTCGCGCCAAAGGCGCTCCTACAACCCCCCGGTCCAGCTGGATTTTGGTTCTCCTCGTCACTCGTCCCTCGTACCTCGGCCCTTTTTTTGGCCTGCGGCCAAAAAAAAGGGGTTACCGTCGCCGGTAACCCCCGATTTTCCGGGATTTCTCCCGTTTTACAGCTGATGTCGCCTATTTCTTCTTGCGACGGGCTGTTTTCTTCTTGGTTTTCTTCTTAGCCACTTTCTTCTTGGCTACCTTCTTTTTGGCCTTTTTCTTGGCGACTTTTTTCTTCGCCTTCTTCTTGGCTACTTTCTTCTTAGCCTTCTTTTTGGCCTTTTTCTTGGCTACTTTCTTCTTGGCCTTCTTCTTGGCCTTTTTCTTGGCTACTTTCTTTTTCGCCTTCTTCTTGGCTACTTTCTTCTTAGCCTTTTTCTTGGTTTTCTTTTTGGCAGCCGTCTTCTTCTTGGCTACCCGTTTCTTAGCGACTTTTTTCTTCGCTACTTTTTTGCGAGAAGCGGTTTTCTTCTTCGCGACTTTCTTCTTGGCTTTTTTCTTCGTTGCCATAGTTAACAACCCTCCAGAGTTGAGCACTGAGTTTAGCAGAGTATAGCCAACTAGAATAAAAATGCTAGTAAAGCAAATTAATTTTTTACTGTTAGCGCTTGTATTGTATGAATTTCGGCTTCGATACGCCAGATTTCCGGTTTTATAACGACCGCGGAGAAAATTTTTTTAATTTTTTTGCGTTCGCAAAGAAAAATTTTGCCGATGAAGGGGGTGTTAAGCAAGTGTTCGGGTTTTTGTCGTGCCTGATTGGTTCATCGCGGCACTGATCGGGATGTATAACGGGGTTTATGCCGGCTTCGATACCGCTTGAAGGCTTTGATCGACGGTGTTGCGGCCGATTCTGGCATGCGATGTTGCAAAAACTGGCACAAGAGGACTTGTGAACGTCTCTGAAAGGCCGTGTGAGTTAAATTTTTTTAGTGATCCACCGCCATTGCATCCTTATAACCGCCCGTGAGTGAAGCCGACACGGCTTCTGAACAAGAAAATTGCGCTTCATCGGTTTATTTTTTCGTTATGGACAGTGATGGAAGGCTATTTGTCGGTAAACCAGGGCGGTTTAGCGTCGTTAGAGGACGCTGATCGTTTGTTGTGAACAACAAAACAGGGGTTCTGATCGTGGTTGGTCACCTGATCGCGCATAAAATTATTGCATGATGCAATTTTTTATCGCCTCGACATGATGTATCGGCCTGGATCGATTCGATCACGGCTGATCAGGCCGGTCGATCGGGTTGTTCAGCCGCTATATAACAAAAAAGCGGCCCGTGGGCCGCTTGATTGTCGTGCGATCCGGGATGATGGATCAGCGTTTTTCCATTTTCAGGATATGTTGCCAGTGTTTTTTCTCTACCGGCATGACGGAGAGGCGGTTGCCGCGCTGCAGCAGCTTCATCCCTTCCAGGGCTTTCTCCTGTTTCATCTCTTGCAGGGTGACGGTGCGCTCGAATTCGCGCACGAACTTGATGTTGACCATGTACCAGCGGGGATTTTCCGGGTCGCTCTTGGGGTCGTAGTACTTGGATTTCGGGTCCCAGGCCGTGTGATCGGGATAGCCTTCCTTGACGACCTCCGCGATACCGACGATCCCTGGCTCCTTGCAGTTGGAATGGTAGAAGAAGACCTGATCGCCCTTTTTCATCTCGTCGCGCATCATGTTGCGGGCCTGGTAGTTGCGCACACCGTCCCAGTGATCGGTCTTGCGCGGCATCGCGGCCAGGTCGTCGATGCCGAAAACATCGGGTTCGGATTTCATCAGCCAGTAATTCATGCGGATCTCCTCTTGGAACGTGGCCGGATTATTTCATAAATCTCACTGCGGGGCGCGAGGCGGGGCATTTACCCGGCGGGATCAGTCGGCGATGTTCGGTTGAAACCGGAGCAGTCCCTGTTCGGTGGCGATACCGTCCAGGGGGACGTCCCAGATGGCCGCGTCGATCTGTTCGACCTGCTGAAACGCATAGGCGGTTCCCAGCAGCCAGGGACGTTGCCAGTGACGCCGGTAACGGCGAAATCCGAACGTGCGATCGTAAAACCCGCCGCCCATGCCGACGCGGTTGCCCTGATGATCAAAAGCCACCAGCGGCATCAATACCAGATCCAGCGACATGGGGCTGAACAACCGATCGCGGCGGCGGTGCGCCGGTTCGGGGATACCGAAGCGGTTGGGAATCAGTCGGGTGTCGGGGCGATAGGGCAAAAACCACATGCGTTGGCCATTGCGCGGGCCCAGTACCGGGAGATAGCACTGCTTGTTCTGTTGCCAGGCGTATTCGATCAGCCAGGTGAGATCGATCTCACCATCATTGGGCAAATAGAAGGCGATGCGTTGCGCCAGATGAAACAGCCGGTGCCCGGCAAGCTGTTCGGACAGCGCCAGCGACGCCTCGCGCTGTTCTTCTACTGACAGCGCGCGGCGTCTGTCGCGCATGCTAAAGCGCAGGGATTTTCGATCGGTCATGAAGTGATAGTAATATTTTCAGGAATTTATGTCACCCG
>NZ_JAVLAZ010000014.1:21520-32100 GCF_031581315.1 Thiohalophilus sp. | reverse complement strand
GCCCCCGCCTGTACCGTGGTGATTTTCGTCTTGAACCAGGGGTTCAAGGTGGGAGCGTCTTCCGGTGTATCAGGCTTTCCGGTCGGGGCCGGACTTGCACACAACACCGAATCTCGGCTCCCGGGGATGTGTTTATCGGCTCAAGAATATCCCAATCGACTCACGCATACCGCAGGGGACGCCCATTGACTCGGTTACCGGCGTCAGATTTCCATCTGCCGGGTTTTGAACAGGGCATCCTCGATCTTGTCCTGAATGCCCTTGATGCGGCCACTGACATCACTGTCCATTTTGCTGTCGGGCCCGGACTGTGTCAGTAGCTCATGAGAGATATTTAACGCGGCCATCACGGCAATGCGATCGGTGCCGACGATCTTGCCGCTGTCGCGGATCTCGCGCATTTTCATGTCCAGGTAATCGGCCGAGCGCATCAGATCGTGCTTTTCCTCTTCCGGACAGGCGATCAGGTATTCCTTGTCCAGGATGTGCACCGTTACCGTGTTGGCCGGCTTGTCACTCATTTTCCATCGCCTTGAGTTTCTCGATCATCGCCTCGACCCGGTTGCGCGCCAGCTCGGTTTTCTCCACCAGCTGGTTGCGCTCCGACATCAGATTTGTCTGGCTGTCGCGCAGGGTTTTATTTTCCTGCTGCAACCGGTCTACGGCCTTGATAAGGTCATCGACGCGTGTTTCAAGCTTTTTCAGGTCCAGTTCGTCCATCAAGTATCACTTATAAGTCGTTGTTATCGCTGATTCGGGACGCCAATTCAGTCTAGGGCTCAATATAGAGCGGCGGCCGGGCAGGGTCAACGGGCCCGTTCAGCCAAAAACCGTCATTTGACCTTCGTGACTGTTGCTGATGGGGCAAATGGCTTATCCTCTCGATTTCAGCTGCCGTATACCCTATATAAATGACCGAATCACTTCCCGATTTTGACCTGGTAGCCGACGCCCTGCATGCCCAGGGCGCCGATACCGAAGCGGCGGAAGGCCACGGCCTGTTGTGTGCCATGTTCTGCACCATCCAGGGGCTGGACGTCGACAGCTGGCTGGCCATGGTGCTCACCGGCCCGAGCCGGGATGCCCTGGCGCCAACCCCCGAACCGTTGTTGACCCTGTTTGAGGAGACCCGCAAACAGTTCGACAGCGAACAGTTCGAGTTCCATTTATTATTACCCCACGACGAAACCACCCTGGGGGTACGGGTGGAAGCACTCGGGCACTGGTGCCAGGGATTTTTAACCGGCCTGGCCGCGGGCGGGATCCAGCAACCGGAAAACCTCCCCGGCGAACTGCCCGAAATTATCCAGGACATGCTGGAAATCTCCCGCGCCGAAGGCTACGAGCTCGAAGACGACGGCGAGGACGAAGCCGCCTATGCCGAACTGGTCGAATACCTGCGTATGGGCGTACTGCTGTTTCGCGAAGAGTTGCGCCGACAGTACTCGAGCGCGGGTGACGGCGAGGTGCCGATACATTAAAACACAGGGCCGAGGGACGAGGTACGAGTGACGAGGAAGGCGAACCCCAAAGGTTCGCAGGGGCGGCTGTGCCGCGATAGATATTGCTAACCGCACGATCTGTCGCGGCTAAAAGCCCCTCCTACAGCCTCCGACTGAGAAGTTTTTCCTCGTCACTCGTACCTTGGCCCTCGTTACTGAAACTGACAACTGACAACTTGTAACTTTAGTGATGAATACACAGGAATTTACCAAACGCCGCAAGCACCTGATGGAGCTGATGGGACCGGATTCGGTGGCGATTTTGCCGGCGGCGCCGCAGCGTATGCGCAATCGCGATACGGAGTTTCAGTATCGTCAGGACAGTGACTTCTATTATCTGACGGGTTTTCCCGAACCGGAGGCGGTAGCGGTGCTGGTGCCGGGGCGCGAGCACGGTGAGTATATTCTGTTCTGTCGCGAGAACGACCCCGATATGGAGGTCTGGAACGGGCCGCGCGCCGGTCAGGAAGGGGCGGTGGAACGTTACAAGGCGGATGATTCGTTTCCCATTGATGATATCGACGACATTTTGCCGGGGTTGCTGGAGAACAAGGAGCGTGTGTTTTACACCATGGGCGCCAGCCCGGATTTCGATCAGCGCCTGATCGGCTGGGTCAATCGCCTGCGCAAACAGTCCCGTGCCGGTATCCATACGCCGGGCGAGTTCGTCTCGCTGGAGCATCATCTGCACGACATGCGCCTGTACAAGAGCAGCCAGGAGATCAAGGCGATGCGCAAAGCAGCCAAAATTTCCGCGCAGGCGCATATCCGCGCCATGCAAAGTTGCAAGCCTGGGCTGTATGAATACCAGCTCGAGGCCGAGCTGTTGCATACCTTCATGCAACAGGGCGCGCGTTTTCCGGCTTATCCCTCCATCGTCGGCGGCGGGGCCAACGGTTGTATCCTGCATTACATCGAAAATCAGTCGTCTTTGAATGACGGCGATTTGTTGCTGATCGATGCCGGGGCCGAGTACGACTATTACGCGGCGGATATTTCGCGCACCTTTCCCGTTAACGGCCGATACAGCAAAGCGCAACGGACCCTGTACGAGATTGTCCTGGAGGCCCAGTACGCGGCGATCGAACAGGTCAAACCGGGCAATCACTGGAACGATCCGCACGAGGCGGCGGTAAAGGTACTCACTCAGGGGCTCAAGGATGTGGGTATTCTCAAGGGGTCGCTGAACAAGTTGCTCGAGGACCAGGCCTACAAGCCGTATTACATGCACCGTACCGGCCACTGGCTGGGTATGGATGTGCATGATGTGGGCGACTACAAGGTGGATACCGAATGGCGTGTGCTGGAGCCGGGAATGACCCTGACCATTGAGCCGGGGTTGTATATCTCGGCGCGGCACAGCGAGGTGGCAAAAAAATGGCACAACACCGGCATTCGCATCGAGGATGATGTGCTGGTGACCAAAGAGGGTTGCGAAGTATTGACCCGTGATGTGCCCAAGGATCCCGACGAAATCGAGGCATTGATGGCCGGATGAACGCGGCGACCCCGAATGAGTTCGATCTGGTGATTGTTGGCGGCGGCCTGGTCGGCGCCAGCCTGGCCTGTGCGCTGGCCGACACCGACCTGCGGATTGCCGTGGTCGAGGCGCATCCCTTCAATACGCAGCAGCATCCCGGTTTCGATGCGCGCACCGTGGCGCTGGCCTACGGTTCACAACAGATCTTCGAGGCCATGGGGGTATGGTCCGCGATCGAAGCGCAGGGTGTGACACCGATTCGACAGATCTATGTGTCCGATCGAGGCCATGCCGGCAGTGCCCATCTGGATGCCGCCGAACAGGGACTGGCGGCGATGGGCTATGTGGCCGAGATCCGGGTACTGGGCCAGGCGCTCTCCCGGCAACTTGAACAGCAGGCCAACGTGACACTGCTCTGCCCGGCCAGTGTCAAGGCCGTACAGTTTGCCCCGACGCACGCCAAAGTGGTTTTAAAACAGGATGGCGAGCTGCGGGAAATTACCGCGGCGCTGGTTGTGGCGGCCGACGGCGGGGATTCGTTTATCCGCAACGACAGCGGGATTGCGACGTTCACGCTGGATTATCATCAGTCGGCGCTGATCAGCAACGTGGCCGTCGATCGTCCGCATGGCAACATTGCTTACGAGCGTTTTAGCGACAGCGGACCGATGGCGCTGTTGCCCATGCGCGATGAGCAGGGCAACGACAATGCGTTTGCCCTGGTGTGGACGCTCAAACCGGATCAGGTCGAGGCGGTACAGGAGTGGGACGAGGCCACCTTTTTGTCGCAACTGCAAGAACGCTTCGGCGAGCGGGCCGGACGCTTTACCCGCGCCAGTCAGCGGCATCTTTATCCCCTCAAGTTTTTGCAAACCCGCGAGCATGTGCGACCGCGCCTGGCGGTGATCGGTAACGCCGCCCACACCCTGCATCCGGTAGCCGGGCAGGGGTTTAATCTTGGCTTGCGCGACGTGGCGGTGTTATCCCAGGTGCTGTCCGAGGCGTTGACGCAAGACGAGGACATCGGCGAGCTGACTGTTCTGCGGCGTTATGCGCAGTGGCGCCGGCGGGATCATTTGCAAACGTCATTGGCGACCGACGGCCTGGTGCGCCTGTTTTCCAATAACTTCCTGCCACTGGCGGTGGTGCGCAACCTGGGACTGACGTTGCTGGATATTCTGCCGCCGCTGAAAAAACAGCTGGTGCGACATGCCATGGGCTATGTCGGCAAACTGCCGCGCCTGGGCCGGGGATTGAAACTGTGAACCGCGACTATGATCTGATCATTGTCGGCGGCAGCATGGTCGGTGCCAGCCTGGCCTGTGCCCTGGCCGATACACCGTTGCGCATTGCGCTGCTCGATACAAAACGTTTCGAGGCCGACTGGCCGGACGCAGGTTTCGATCTGCGGGTCAGTGCCATCACCCGTGCCAGCGAGGCGTTTTTACAACAACTGGATGCCTGGCCCGGCGATCACGGCGAGCGAGTGAGTCCGTTTCGCGAGATGCATGTCTGGGATGCCAGCGGCGACGGCGTGATTCACTTCGACAGTGCCGAGCTGGGTGAGGCGACGCTCGGGCACATTGTCGAGAACCGGGTGCTGATAAAAACACTGCATCGGCAAATCGATGCGGCGAAGAATATCGATTATCTGGCGCCGGTAACACCGACGGCGATCGCGTTTGAGGACGAACAAGTTCGCCTGCTCCTGGAAGGAGAGGAACCGTTGACAGCGAAACTGCTGGTCGGTGCCGACGGCGGTAATTCATGGGTGCGTCGTCAGGCCGGTATCGGCGTGCGTGGCTGGGATTATGATCAGGCTGCGCTGGTCACCTATGTGAAAACCGAACAGTTTCACCGCGAGACGGCGTGGCAACGTTTTATGCCCGACGGGCCGCTGGCGTTTCTGCCGCTGAGCGAGGGCTATTCCTCGATTGTCTGGTCCACCTCGCCACAACAGGCGCAGCAACTGCAAGCGATGGACGACGCCGCTTTTTGCGAGCAGTTGGCCGCCGCATTCGATTATACCCTCGGGGCGATAGAAACCTGCGGGCCGCGCGCGGTGTTCCCGTTGCGCTTTTTCGAAACCGAGCATTACATCCAGCCGCGTCTGGCGCTGGTGGGGGATGCGGCGCATACCATTCATCCGCTGGCCGGGCAGGGCGTTAACCTCGGCTTTGCCGATGCCGACTCCCTGGCGCAGGTGATCGGCGAGGCGCAACAGCAACACAGGGACTTCGGCGCGCTGCCGCTATTGCGCCGTTACGAGCGCTGGCGCCGTGCCGACAACCGCGCCATGCTGATCGCCATGGACGGCTTCAAACGCCTGTTCGGCAGCCAGTGGGGCCCGTTGCGCTGGCTGCGCAACAGCGGCCTCAACCTCACCAACCGCCTCGCACCCATCAAAAAGATAATCATGCAGCAAGCGATGGGACGTCCGTTGCGTTGAATCGCAAGTTACAGGTCACTGGAAGTGAACGCGGAGTTCGCGGAGACGCAGAGGCGCGGAGAAGAATAGAATTAACAGTATGCGTCATATGCATTGCACTGCTTGCCTGTGCTGATGGCAAGATGTCCTGGTGAGAGAGTTTAAGTAATAACCATGGCTTGTTGTGTTGTGCAGTGATGCGACCTTCGAGCGATAAGGTCATTCTTAGATTGTTTTCCTCCGCGTCTCCGCGCCTCTGCGTTCTCCGCGTTATTTTCCAGTTAATTCGATAATTGACGGGCGGTAAATCCTGCCAGTCCGGCTTTGCAAACCCGGTGTAAACCCTTAATATCCTTATCCATCTTACGAATTTGTGGCCGCTTATGAATCCCCTGGATATTGCCGCGGTGTTGCTGGTGCTGATGGCGGGGTTTGCGTTTTTGAATGAACGCTATCTGCGCTTGCCGATCATGCTGGGATTGGTGCTGATGGCTCTGTTGTGGTCGTTGGCTCTGGCGCTGGGGGTCTGGGTTGAACCGGGCGGGCCGGCGGTTCAGGCGCAGGTCTGGCTGCGAGGACACGCGGTCTACGAACCACTGGTGTCAGGCTTGCTGGGCCTGTTGTTGTTCGCCGGCGCCCTGCGCCTGAATCTGGCGGATCTGGCCAGGCAGACCTGGGTCGTTCTGGCGCTGGTCATCCTGGGTGTGGGTGTGTCGGTGTTTTTGACCGGCACACTCAGCTGGATCATCCTGGCCGGTCTCGGCATTACGTTACCCTGGCTATACGGTTTGTTGTTCGGCGCGTTGATCGCAGCGACCGATCCGGTGATGGTGCGCGGCCTGCTGGCACGGGTTCGTGTTGCCCCCGAGTTGCAGCATCGCATGGCGGGCGAGTCGGTGCTTGGCGGTGGCCTGGCGGTTGTGCTGTGCGTGCTGCTCATGGCAATGGTGGTCGCGCCCGGGGGGATGGCGATAATCGATCGGGTCATCTGGCAGGTGGGGGGCAGTCTGTTATTCGGCCTGCTTATCGGACTGGCCGCTTATCGCCTGTTACGGCATGTGGATCATTACCAGGTGGAAGTTCTGATCCTGCTGGCGCTTGTGGTCGGGGCGCTGGTGCTGGCCGGGCACGGGGCGTTGTCCGGGCCGTTGACGTTACTGGCGGCCGGACTCGTGCTGGGCAATCATGGCACTTTACTGGCCATGAGTGAGAAGTCGCGCCGGCATCTGCACGACTTCTGGGAATTGATCGGGGGGCTGGTTAACGCGGCGTTGTTTGTTCTGCTGGCACTGGAAGTGATGTTGCCCGGTTTTCGCATGGAATACCTGCTGGCGGCGCTGGCGATTCTGCCACTGGTGTTGCTGGGTCGTTTTATTGCCATGGGCCTGCCGGTTACTGTCTTGCGTCGGTTTCGTGCCCAGGCGCCAGGCTCGGTTCAGATCATGACCTGGGGCGGATTGCGCGGGGGAATCAGTATCGCGCTGGTGTTGTCCCTGCCGGCGGGCGAGGCGCGTGAGGTGCTGGTGCTGGTGACTGCGGTGGTCGTGCTGTTTGCCGTTGTGGTGCAGGGTTTGACCTTTCGTTCACTGGTTCGCCATATCGGAGACTAACGGGGTTACCGGCCACGCATGCCGTTACAGGTATTGGACACAGGAGCTTTGCTTGTATGGAACGATCATTCTGGGAAACCCGTTATGCCGAAGCAGGGTTTGCCTACGGTACGGAACCGAACGCGTTTCTGGTCTCCCGGCAAGCCCGTTTTCAACCGGGGCAGACAGTCCTGCTGATCGGCGAGGGGGAAGGGCGCAACGGCGTCTGGCTGGCCAGGCAAGGATTACAGGTGACCGCAGTGGACCAGTCCGAAACGGGGCTGGCCAAGGCTCGCGAAATGGCCCGCGAGGCCGGTGTTTCCCTGCAGACCATTTGTGCCGATCTCACGCAATGGCAGTGGCCGGTCGACGAATACGATTTTGTGGTGAGCATCTTTGTGCATTTCAAACCCGGGGATCGTCGCTCGATCCATCGGGCTTGCCTGGCGGCGTTGAAGCCGGGTGGCACGATCCTTCTCGAGGGATTCACCCCCGAACAGATCGACTATCCATCCGGCGGTCCGCCGTTCCCGGAGATGCTGTTTAGCGAAGCGATGTTGCGCGAAGATTTCGCCGGGGCAAAGATCGAGCTGCTCGAATCGCTCGAAACCCGGCTGGCCGAGGGAAAATACCACCAGGGATCCGCCGCCGTGTTACGTCTGATTGCCACCCGGCCCTGAGGCGGGCCGGAGCGGGAAAGGGGCGGAATTTTTCGTTATTTCGGAATCGATGCCTGTTGCTTTTGCTAATGATAATAATTATCATTCAATAAATCAGGCATTCTATATATATGTAGGTGGGAGATTTATGAAATCACGTCTTTTACTCGTATTTTTAGCAGGGCTTTTCTCCCTGCAGGCACTGGCGGCCGATCCGCTGGTGATCTACTCCGGCCGGTCGGACAAATTCGTCAAACCGGTGGTCGAGGCGTTTGAGAAAGAGACCGGCATCAAGGTCTTGCTGCATGCCGGGGGATCCACCGCCTTGCTGAACAAGCTCAAGCTGGAAGGCGATCGGACCGACGCGGATCTGTATATCAGCAACGATGCCGGCAATCTGCAAAAAGGCAGTGAGATGGGGCTGTTTCGCCCGATCTCGGACGAGATTGCCCAGGTGATTCCGGCTAACTACCGGGCACCGGATAACAGCTGGCTGGGGCTCTCCGCACGGGCCCGGATGCTGGTGGCCAACAGCGAACAGTCGCAAACCGACTTCGTCAAATCGGTGTTTGATCTGGCCGATCCGCGCCTGGAAGACAAGCTGGCCATCACCCACAGCGGCAACGAAAGCTATATCGCCGGGGTGACCGTCTATATGCTGGCGGCTGGCGAGGAGGCGACCGGTGACTGGCTGCAGGGCATGAAGGATAATGTGGGTGGCAGTGTGTTTAACAAACACAGCAAGATTGTTAACGCGGTCGCGGACGGCAAAAAAGCGATCGGTCTGGTCAATCACTATTACATCTATCGTCACCTGGATCAGCATCCTGATGCGCCCCTGAAGGTGATTATTCCGGATCAGGGTGAGAACGGCATGGGTGTGGCCTGGAACGTGGCCGGCGTTGCCCTGAGTCGCCATAGCCAGAAAGTCGAGGCGGCGGAAAAGTTTCTGGCCTTTGCTGTATCCGAAAAAGGCCAGAAAATGTTCGCCGAGGTTAATCGCGAATATCCGACGCGTCCGGGCGTCCCGGCCGCCGATGAGGTGCCGCCGCGGGATTCCTACAAGGTGGCCGATGTCCCGATGGCTCGCCTGGGTGACATGCGCAACGCCACGCTGGATCTGATCGAAGAAGTGGGCATGCCGTAATTCGTAGCGCATTCCGGTAACGGTACGCCGTTACCGGAACAAATGATTTTATCTTGCCGTCCGGTATCCGGGCGGTAACGCGTTTAACCAGCAAGTAAGTGTTGAAGATTGCCGATTTGAGTGCCACACAAACCGTTACTCTGCCGCTGATCAATAGTCGCATGACCCTGCGCGGCGCCCTGTCGCTCCTGGTGGTGTTGCTGGCGGCGATCCCGCTGGTGTTTGTTATCCACAGCAGCCTGCAGCTCGACAGCGAGGGCTGGGTCGGCCTGTGGAGCAGTCGGCTGCCGGGTCTGTTATGGAATACGTTGTCCCTGTCGGTGCTGGTCGGTGTCGGTAGCATAGTGCTGGGCGTGTCCGCCGCCTGGTGGATTACCCGGCGGGAGTTTCCGGGCCGGCGCATTGCCATCTGGTTGATGGTCTTGCCATTGACCATTCCCACCTATGTGTTTGCGCACATCTATACCACACTGTTTGATGATAGCGGCTGGATCGGCCAGGCCTGGCAATGGCTGTTTGGCGAGGCGGTGGCAATACCGGATCTCTTTAACGTGGTGGGGGTCAGTTTTATTCTGACCCTGGCCGGCTTTTCCTATGTCTTTTTGCTGGTGCAGGATTCCCTGTCCCGTTCCCAGCAAAACCTGGAAGAGGCGGCCCGCATTCAGGGGGCGCGTCCGGCCCAGGTCTTCTGGCGGATCAATTTGCCGTTGATGCGCCCGGCGATTGCGGCGGGGCTGGCGCTGGTCGTGTTGCATGTATTGTCTGATTTTGGCGCGGTCAGCATGATGCGTTATCAGACCTTTACTCTGAGCATTTATTTACAGATGACCGGGCGCTTTGACTATAACGCGGCGGCCGGGTTGTCCCTGGTGCTGGTCTCCCTGAGCCTGACGTTTTTGATTCTGGAACGCTTCTTTCGTAACCGGCAGCGTTATTACGGCACGGCGCAGGCCAAGCGTTATACCGCCCGTCGCGCCACCCGCTTCGAGATTGTCGCCATCTGGTTCTGGCTGGGCCTGATCGCCCTGTTTGCCTTTGTCCTGCCGATTCTCTGGATGCTGATCTGGAGCTGGGAAGCCTGGATGCAGGATCTCATCAGCGATCGATTCTGGGGTTACGTGGGGAATTCCCTGCTCGTCAGCGTGCTGGCCGCGAGCCTGACCGTGATCGTGGCATTGCCCGTGGCGCTCTACCACGCGCGGGAACGCAGCTGGCTGAGCCAGGCCTATCTGCATGTCTCCAGCGTCGGCTTTGTGCTGCCGGGGCCGGTCATCGCACTGGGGATTCTCGCCTTTGTGTTGAGCCAGGTGGATATTCTCTATGGCAGCCTGGCGGTGCTGGTGATCGCCATGCTGATCCGTTTTCTGCCGCTGGCCATCCAGGCCCAGGAAGCGGCGGCGCAACAACTGACGCCGTCGATGGAAGAGGCTGCCCGCAGCCTCGGTGCCGGAACCTGGGAAAACCTGCGTCGTATCATCCTGCCGATGATCCGCGGTGGCATGATCAGCGCCTGGGTGCTGGTGTTCATCGACACGCTCAAGGAACTGCCCGCCACCCTGATCCTGCGCCCCACCGGCTTCGACACCCTGCCGGTACGCATCTGGATTGAAGCCAGCGAGGAAATGCTCGAACTGGCCGCCCCCGCCGCCCTGATGCTGGTCATCGGCACCCTGCCGGTCCTCTGGTTCCTCATGCGCCCGGTCAAACAGCGCTAGGATTTTTTTCGAAGTCTCTGGGATTTAACGCGGAGGGCGCGGAGACGCAGAGGCGCGGAG
>NZ_JAVLAZ010000014.1:11429-21420 GCF_031581315.1 Thiohalophilus sp. | reverse complement strand
CTATAAGCCACTACCCTGTGGGAGAGTGCAGGTTTGACCTGCCGCCGAAGGCGCAACCGCCCGGAATCGCTCAGGCAAAAGGACCGCGGGTAACAAGGCTGACTCTGGAGAGACCTCGATATGCGGGGCACCGAAGGGGCTGAAGCTCTCAGGTGAAAGGACAGAGGGGCGAAACAAGGCAGATTAACTGCTCTGTTTCGCCCTTTTTTATTTTCACCCATTAAAGGTTGACCGGGCACCATGAGCGAAAAAGTCATTCCAGTTTTCGATTTCTCCCACGAGCCGAATGCCGGGCGCATGCCCCAGTGGATTCGCCAGCCGCTCGGTAATCACGTCAATTATTCCCAGACCGCGCGGAATGTGCACAGCAATACCCTGCACACCGTATGCGAGGAAGCCCGCTGCCCCAATCGCGGCGAGTGCTGGAGCCAGGGCACGGCCACATTCATGCTGCTGGGCGATACCTGCACCCGGGCCTGCGGCTTTTGCGCGGTCAAGACCGGGCGTCCCGGCTGGTTCGACGATCAGGAACCGGAGCGCATTGCCACAGCCGTGCGCGACATGGGCCTCGAATATGTGGTGCTGACCTCGGTCAATCGCGATGACATGGCCGATGGCGGCGCCACTATCTATGCACAAACCGTCAAGGCACTGCGGCGTGACAAGCCGACGATCGGGGTCGAACTGCTGACCCCCGATTTTCATCGCACTCAGGAGCAGTCCATCGAAATTATGAACGCCGCGCTGCGCGAGGCGGTCCATCCGACCAGCGAACTGCAGATGGTCTGGGGGCATAACGTGGAGACGGTCCCGTCACTGTATAAACAGGTGCGCAAGGGTTCCAGCTATGAGCGCTCGCTGGAGATGCTGCGCCTGGCCGCCCTGCAACCGGGCGTCGAAGCCAAGTCCGCCATCATGCTGGGTCTCGGCGAAAGCCGCGAGGAAGTGCTGCAGGTATTGCGCGATCTGCGCGAAGTCGGCGTCAGCCGCATCGCCATCGGCCAGTATCTGCGCCCCAGCCGCTATCACCTGGCGGTCAAGCGTTATCTGTCACCGGCCGAGTTTGACGATTACGGCAAACAGGCCCGGGCGCTGGGCTTTGGCTGGGTCAAGTCCGGCCCCATGGTGCGTTCTTCCTATCATGCCGAAGAACAGCAGAACTGATTGTCTGTTCCGTCTTTTCACCTAATTTTAGAGTAACCAGGCTTATGGGCAACCGCACTCCGTTATACGAAGAACACCTTCGCGCCAGCGCCAAGATGGTCGATTTTGGCGGCTGGGACATGCCGATCAATTACGGCTCGCAGATCGAGGAGCATCATCAGGTGCGCAAGGACGCGGGCATGTTCGATGTCTCGCACATGACCATCGTCGATCTGAGTGGCGAGAAGGTTAAACCGTTTTTGCAGTATCTGCTGGCCAACAATGTGGACAAGCTCAAGCATGCGGGCAAGGCCCTGTATACCTGCATGCTCAACGAGCAGGGCGGGGTAATTGATGATCTGATCGTCTATTATCTGGATGAGACGTTTTACCGGATGGTGGTCAACGCCGCGACCCGCGACAAGGATCTGGCCTGGATCGAAAAACAGGCCGCCGCCTTCGACGTCGATATCAAGGTGCGCGACGACATGGCGATGATTGCGGTCCAGGGGCCCAATGCCCGCGACAAGGCCCATCAGGTCCTGGGTAGCGAGGCGGCGGACAAGCTGGAAGGTATCAAGCCGTTTTTCATGCGTGAACTCGGTGACATCAAAGTGGCACGCACCGGTTATACCGGCGAGGATGGTTATGAGATTTTATTGCCGGCCGAACAGGCGGCCGGTTTCTGGCAACAACTGGTCGAGGCCGGTGTCAAACCGACGGGCCTGGGCGCGCGCGATACGCTGCGCCTGGAAGCCGGGATGAATCTGTACGGCCATGATATGGACGAGAACACCACGCCGCTGGAGTCCGGCCTGAGCTGGACCGTGGCCTGGGAACCCGAAGACCGGGACTTTATCGGCCGCGCCGCCATCACCAAACAGAAGGCCGACGGCATCTCACACAAACTGGTCGGCCTGGTGCTCGAAGATCGCGGCGTTTTGCGCGATCACCAGAAGGTGATTGTCGAGGGCGCCGAGGACGGCGAGATCACCAGCGGCAGTTTTTCTCCGACCCTGGGCAAGTCGATTGCCTTTGCCCGGGTTCCGGCCTCGGTCGACACGCATTGCCAGGTGGATGTACGCGGCAAGCCGTTGACCGCCCGGGTTGTCAAGCCGCCGTTTGTGCGTAACGGCAAAGCCTGTATCGACGTTTAAGTATTCAGACATTTCAGAGGATAAATATCATGAGCAATATTCCCCAGGAACTGCGGTTCACCAAATCCCACGAGTGGGTCAAGCGCGAAGAAGACGGAACCCTGGTTGTCGGCATTACCGATCATGCCCAGCAACTGCTGGGTGATCTGGTGTTTGTTGAAGTCCCGGAAGTCGGCAGCAGCTTCAAAGACAGTGATGACTGTGCGGTGATCGAATCGGTCAAGGCCGCCTCCGACGTTTATTGCCCGATCGCCGGCGAAGTGCTCGAAAGCAACGAAGCGCTGGCCGATGCCCCGGAAACCATCAATAACGATCCCTATGGCGACGGCTGGATCTTCAAGCTCAAGCCCGAAGACGAAGGGGCCTATGACGCGCTGATGGATGCCGATGCGTATGCCGAGGTCGTCGCGGAAGACGAGCACTAAACCCGTCTTAAAACTGAACTCTGACGTAACCAGGTAAACAGAATGCCGTTTATACCCCATACCGAAAAAGATATTGCTGAAATGCTCAAGGCCATCGGGGCCGACAGTATCGAACAGCTGTTTGACGAAATCCCGGATAACCTGCGCAGTGCCGGTCTGCAGGACGTGCCGACCAGTACCAATGAAATGGAAGTCACCCGGGTGATGCACGAGCGCGCCGATCAGGACGCGCGTACACAGTGTTTCCTTGGCGCCGGCGCCTATGAGCATCATATTCCGGCGGCGGTATGGGAGCTGACCACCCGTGGTGAGTTCTATTCGGCCTATACACCGTATCAGGCGGAAGCCAGCCAGGGCACGTTGCAGCTGCTGTACGAGTATCAGACCATGATGGCCAGTCTGACCGGCATGGATGTCTCCAACGCCTCGTTATATGACGGCGCTTCGTCGCTGGCTGAAGCGGTCCTGATGGCCGTTCGCGCCAATCGCAAATCGAAAGCCAAACGCATTCTGATGCCGCGTACCGTGCACCCGGCCTATCGCAAGGTAGCGCACACCATCGTGCATAATCAGGGCATCGTGCTCGAAGAGCTCGACTACGATCGCAATAGCGGCATTATCGATCCCGACTCGTTGCCCAAAGATCCGGGCGATTTCACCGCCCTGGTCATTCCGCAGCCCAACTTCTTCGGTAACCTGGAAGAGGTCAATGTGTTGACCGACTGGGCACATCAGCACAATGCGCTGGTGATTGCGGTGGTCAATCCGACGTCGCTGGCGCTGATCGCGCCGCCCGGTGAATGGGGCGAAATCGGCGCCGATATCGCCTGCGGTGATGGCCAGCCGCTGGGGGCGCCGCTCTCTTCCGGTGGCCCCTATTTCGGTTTCATGTGTTGTCGTCAGGCCTATGTACGTCAGATGCCGGGCCGGATTATCGGTCGCACCGTGGATCTGGATGGCAAGGAAGGCTTCGCGCTGACCCTGCAGGCCCGCGAGCAACATATTCGTCGCTCCAAAGCCACGTCCAATATCTGTACCAATCAGGGCCTGCTGGTGACCGCGGCAACCATTTATATGTCACTGCTCGGTCCTCAGGGACTGCAACGGGTCGCCAACCACAGCCATGCCAACACCATGAAACTGGCTGACAAGCTGCTCGAAAAACTCGACGGGGCCGAGAAAGTGTTCGACCGTCCGGTATTTCATGAAGTTGTCGTACGACTGAAACAACCGGTGCAGGATGTTCTGCAAGGCCTGTCAGAAGAGGGCATCGTGGGCGGTTACCCGCTGGCAGAAGAATATCCGGAACTGGATAACTGTTTGCTGTTGTGTGCGACAGAAACCAAGACCGAGGCCGATCTCGATGCCTTTGTCGAAGCGGTTGTCCGTATCGCCGGCCGCCTGTAACCGGCGGACTGATTACAAAGGCATTAAGCCAAACCCATCCTGTAAGGAGGAGCGTCATGGCACAGATTACACTGAAAGGTGACCCTATCAATACCAACGGCGATCTGCCGGCCGTCGGCAGCGCTGCTCCGGCGTTTCAACTGACCACGGCTGACCTGGAAGATGTCGGCCTGGACAACTACAAGGGCAAGAAAAAACTGCTTAACATCGTGCCCAGTCTGGATACCCCGGTCTGCGCCACTTCGACCCAGAAGTTCAACGAGGCCGCCAGGGGGCGGGATGATGTGGTGATGTTGATCATCGCGGCGGATCTGCCGTTTGCCATGGGTCGTTTTTGTACCGGCGAGAAGCTGGATAACGTCATCCCGCTGTCCATGATGCGCGATAAGAACTTCGCCAAGGACTACGGCGTACTGATCCAGGACGGCCCGATGGCCGGCATTACCGCCCGTGCCGTGGTCGTACTGGATGAAAACGACAAGGTGGTCTATACCGAGCTGGTCCCGGAAATCGCCCAGGAACCCGACTACGACAAGGCCCTGGCGGCACTGTAAAGAAAACCCGACGCAGGGACAAAGAAGGCGCAAAAGACGTTTTTATATCTTGTCCGCCAATGAACGCGAATCAACGCAAATGTGGTTTTGTTTTATTCGCGTTAATTTGCGTGCATTAGCGGACTGTTTATTAACCTTCGAGATAAGATTATGTTGATTTTTGAACAATCGAGAAGTGGTCGGACCAATCCGCCACAGGCCCCGTTGCAGGATGTTGTGATCGATGACATTCCGGAGCAGTTTCGACGCCAGTCGAAGCCGAGCCTCCCGGAGGTGTCCGAGATGCAGGCGGTGCGCCATTATACCCGGCTGTCGCAGAAAAACTTCTCCATCGACACCCATTTCTATCCGCTGGGTTCCTGCACCATGAAGTACAATCCGCGCGGTTGTAACACCCTGGCGATGTTGCCCGGCTTTTTGCGTCGTCATCCGATGAGCCCGGACAGTATGAGTCAGGGTTTCATGGCCTGCATGTATGAGCTGCAGGAGATGCTCAAGGACGTCACCGGCATGAAGGCCGTGTCGCTGGCACCCATGGCCGGCGCCCAGGGTGAGTTCACCGGCGTGGCGATGATTCGCAAGTATCACGAATCCCGTAACGATGATGCCCGCACCGAGATCCTGGTGCCCGATGCGGCGCACGGGACCAACCCGGCGACCGCGGTGATGTGCAATTACAAGGTGCGCGAGATCCCGACCAATGACGAGGGCGATGTGGATCTGGAAGCCCTGAAAGCGGCGGTCGGTCCGCAAACCGCCGGGATTATGCTGACCAATCCGTCAACGCTGGGTGTGTTCGAACGCAAGATCAAGGAGATTGCCGATATCGTGCACGAGGCCGGCGGCCTGTTGTATTACGATGGTGCCAACCTCAATGCGATCCTGGGCAAGGTCAAGCCGGGGGACATGGGCTTTGATGTGATTCACATGAATCTGCATAAGACCTTTTCTACCCCGCATGGCGGCGGAGGACCCGGTGCCGGACCGGTGGGCGTCAGCCAGCGGCTGGAACCCTATCTGCCGGTGCCGTTACTGAGCAAGGAGGGCGATGAGTATCGCTGGCTGACGGATAACGAGCGCCCCGAATCGATCGGCAAGCTGTCCACCTTTATGGGCAATGCCGGGGTACTGTTGCGCGCCTATATCTATGCCCGCCTGCTGGGCAAAGAAGGCATGCACCGGGTCAGCGAGTTTGCCACATTGAATGCCAACTATATGCAGGCCCGCCTGCGCGAGGCCGGTTTCGAGCTCGCCTATCCGCAACGTCGCGCCACGCATGAGTTCATCGTCACCATGCGCAAACAGGCCAAAGAGCTGGGCGTCAATGCCATGGACTTTGCCAAGCGGCTGCTCGATTACGGTTTTCATGCCCCGACCACCTATTTCCCGTTACTGGTGCCCGAATGTCTGTTAATCGAACCGACGGAAACGGAATCGAAAGAAGATATCGACGCCTTTATCGAGGCGATGATCGCCATTCAGGACGAGGCGCAAAATTCGCCGGAGACGGTGAAACAGGCGCCGCATACCATGCCGGTGCGACGTCTGGATGATGTCAAGGCGGCCAAGGAGCTGGATCTTGCCTGGAAACCTGAATGAATTCGGGTAAACTGGCTGAATGATAAAAGAAATCAAACGCATCTGGCGGGCCGGTGGTTATAGCTGGCTGGGCTTACGCGCCGCTGTGGCCAATGAGCCGGCGGTGCGTACCGAACTCATTCTGTTTGTCGTGCTGGCGCCCTGCGTATTCTGGCTGGGACGTAATGCCATCGAATATGCGTTGTTGTTCGGTGCGTTGTTTCTGGTACTGCTGGCCGAACTGCTCAATTCCGCGATTGAAGTTATCGTGGATCGCATCAGCAGTGAATGGCATGAACTTTCCGGTCGGGCCAAGGATATCGGATCGGCGGCGGTGTTTATCGCGCTGATCAATTTTCTGGTTGTCTGGGGCCTGCTGCTCTTTGACCGGATCACTAATTAAACGAAAAATCAGGAGTAATCTATGTCTGCATTAATCTGTGGCTCATTTGCCTACGATACCATTATGGTCTTCCCCGACCAGTTCAAGAATCACATTCTTCCCGATAAGGTTCATATTCTGAACGTTTCCTTTCTGGTGCCCGAGATGCGCCGCGAGTTCGGCGGTTGCGCCGGGAACATCGCTTACAATCTGAAACTGCTGGGAGGCGATCCGTTGCCGATGGGTACTGTCGGTACCGATTTTGCCCCCTACGCCGAGTGGATGGATAAAAACGGCATCAGCCGCAAGCATATCAAGGAAGTCAACAGTTACACCGGTCAGGCCTTTATTACGACCGATAAGGACGATAACCAGATTACCGCTTTTCATCCCGGTGCCATGGGCTTCTCCCATGAAAACCGGGTCCAGGATGCCGAAGGCGTTAAAGTCGGACTGGTTGCCCCGGACGGCCGGGACGGCATGATTCAGCATGCCGAGCAGTTTGCCGAGCAGGGTATTCCGTTTATTTTCGATCCGGGTCAGGGTCTGCCGATGTTCGGCGGCGAGGAATTGATGGATTTTGCCGAAAAAGCCAGCTATATCGCGCTGAATGATTATGAGGCGCAATTGTTTGAAGAGCGCACCGGCAAGTCTCCACACGAACTGGCGGACATGGTCGACGCGCTGATCATTACCCGTGGTGGTGAAGGCTCGCATATCTATACCCAGAAGCACCGCCATGAGATTCCGACTGCCAAGGTCAAGGGAATCAATGACCCCACTGGCTGTGGCGATGCCTATCGTGCCGGGATTCTGTACGGTCTGCTCAATGACATGGACTGGGAAACCACCGGCCGCATTGCCTCGTTGATGGGGGCTATCAAAGTCGAGTCGACCGGCCCGCAGAATCACAGCTTTACCCTGGACGAATTCAAAAAACGCTACAAAGAAAGCTTTGATATGAGCTTCTAAGAGTCAAAAAAGCCCGCTTACGCGGGCTTTTTTGTGCGAATATGAGCATCTATGATTAGTATATTACGCTACCGAAAAGTCGACCTGCCATGAAGACCTCCATTTGCGAATGCGGCAATACCCTGCATTTTGAAAACAGCCAATGCATTGTATGTGGCCGCAAGCTGGGTTTTATCCGAGAGCAGATGCAGATCAGCGCACTCGAACCTGCCGGTGAAAATGTGTGGCGGTCTCTGTCCGATGGGCGCGACTACCGTTTGTGTGCCAATTACGCCCAGTACGATATTTGTAACTGGCTGGTCCCGGCGAAGGGAGGGAAAAAATATTGTGCATCCTGTCGCCTGAACCAGATCATTCCCAACCTGTCACAGGATCAGAATCTCAAGCTCTGGCACCGGATTGAACTGGCCAAACGGCGTTTGTTGTACACGCTTTATCGACTCGAGCTGCCGGTCGTGGGGCGTCAGGACGATCCGCAACAGGGTCTCGCCTTCAAGTTCATGCAGGATCAGAATCGGCGTGACGAGTTCAGCAATACCCTGACCGGTGTTAATCGGGTCATGACCGGCCATCACAAGGGTATCATTACCATCAACATTCGCGAAGCGGAAGACAGCGCCCGCGAACAGATGCGCGAGCAGATGAACGAAGGTTATCGGACCCTGCTCGGTCATTTTCGTCATGAGATTGGTCACTATTACTGGGAGCGTTTAATCCGGTTCGGCGGGCGACTGGATGCCTTTCGCGAGCTGTTCGGCGACGAGCGCGAGAATTACAAGGCGGCACTGGACAACTATTACGCCCAGGAGCCCACCTCAAGCTGGCAGGACGGGTTTATCAGTGGCTATGCCAGCGCGCACCCGTGGGA
The DNA here is from genome assembly GCF_031581315.1 of Thiohalophilus sp. Classification (GTDB taxonomy): domain Bacteria; phylum Pseudomonadota; class Gammaproteobacteria; order UBA6429; family Thiohalophilaceae; genus Thiohalophilus. The sequence continues at coordinate 12,934 of NZ_JAVLAZ010000014.1, read as the reverse complement.
AGACTGGGCCGAAACCTGGGCACATTACCTGCACATGGTGGATACCCTGGAAACCGCCAACGATATCGGTTTTCGTATCCAGAACGATCCCCATGCCATCAGGGACAACAGCGGCGAAAGCGATCTCTCCTCGGTCAAAGGCGCCAACTTCGATGCCCTGATGGATGACTGGGCCAGTCTGACCATCGGCCTCAACGCCCTCAATCGCAGCATGGGCCTGCCGGATGCCTATCCCTTCGTGCTCTCAGCCCCCGTACTGGAAAAACTCCGCTTCGTCCATCATCTTATTACTTCGCGCCAGACCTGAATCCATTTTTTTGACGGCATGAATATTAACGCGGAGGACGCGGAGGCGCGGAGGCGCGGAGAAAAAAAGCTTATCAGGCCAGGCCATAAAGTCCGAGGTTTGAACTATTAGTTCCTCTTTATCACTTGACCTGCTTTCCCGTTATATACCACCTGGTAAGAGCGCTTGAAGCAGTTTTAAAGAATTAAATTTTCATTCCTCTGCGACTTTGCGCCTCCGCGTCCTCCGCGTTAATTCCAGAGAAAATAAGAAGTGGAAAAGAATTTACCGATACTTACTCGTCTTCCCAGTCGAAGCGGGGCAGGCGGTTGAAGGAGCGTTTGAGGCCTTCGTTCCAGCGTTTTTGCAGGGATTTGTAGATCGGGGAGTTGAGGGTAAGGGTAATGTGCCGGAGATCTTCATGGTTTCCCTTTTCATAGATGGCCAGCTCCAGCGGCGGGCCGACGGAAATGTTGCTGCGCATGGTGGAATCGAGCGAGACAAGAGCGCAGCGGGCGGCGTCCTCCAGCGTGGTGGCAGGGCCGATAATCCGATCCAGGATGGGCTTGCCGTATTTGTTTTCACCAATTTGTAAAAACGGGGTTTCCGGCGATGCGCTGATGTAATTCCCCTGGGGATAGATCAGGTAGATCTCGGGTTCCTTCCCGGCAATTTGCCCGCCCAGGATGAAACTTGCTTCGGCGGTGCTTTTCGAGCTTTCCATGGCGGGCGCGTGCTGTTGTTGTTCGTGCTGGCTGAGTTTGCCGACATAGTGGGCCGCCTCGTAAAGATGACCGGCCATGGCGAGATTCATCGGGGCTTCCGGATCTTCCAGGTCCTTGTGGATACGATTAATCACGGCCTGGGAAGTGGCGAGATTGCCGGCGGTGAGGATAACGACGGTCCGCTCGCCGGGCCAGCTGAAACGGTGCATCTTGCTGTAGGTGGTCACGTAATCCACCCCCGCATTGGTCCGCGAGTCAGAGGCGAAGACCAGGCCTTTGTTGACCCGAATAGCGAGACAATAAGTCATGTTATTTATCGAATACCTGTGAGATAAAGCGTACAAAATGATGGTAACAGCCTGACTTATGGTCGTATATTTGCCTGGAATTGTCCATCACGTTATGCTGGACATCAAATAATCAGAGGGCTACAACACCATGGCGATACGCTGGGGCAGCTACAAGGTAAAGGGAATTTACGATGAACTGATACG
>NZ_JAVLAZ010000014.1:8866-11329 GCF_031581315.1 Thiohalophilus sp. | reverse complement strand
TCTATGTCCTGGAAGATAATCTGCGCGTGCCCTCCGGGGTCTCCTACATGCTGGAGAATCGCCAGATTATGAAACGAGTCTTTCCCGAGTTGTTCGAGAATTACAATATCCTGCCGGTAGATGACTATCCCTCTCAGCTATACGACATGCTGGCTTCATTGGCGCCACGGGGTGTTGAGCAGCCGGAAATTGTGGTGCTCACTCCGGGAATCTACAACTCGGCTTATTTCGAGCATGCCTACCTTGCCCAGCAAATGGGCGCGGAACTGGTCGAAGGGTCGGACCTGTTTGTCGATAAAGATAATATGGTTTACATGCGCACCATCGAGGGGTTGTCGCAGGTGGATGTCATCTACCGCCGTATTGATGACATGTTTCTGGATCAGGAGGCTTTTGATCCCGAATCGATGCTGGGTGTCCCGGGACTGATGCGGGCCTGGAAAGCGGGCAATGTGGCACTGGCGAATGCACCGGGCGCCGGGGTGGCCGATGACAAGGTGGTCTATTCCTTTGTGCCCGAGATTATCCAGTATTATCTGGATGAAGAACCGTTGATCGGCAACGTACCCACCTACCGTTGTTTTAAGAAAAGCGAGCGGGATTACGTCATCGAGAATATCGCCAAACTGGTAGTCAAGCCGGCGAATGAGTCAGGCGGTTACGGGATGCTGATTGGGCCCCAGGCCAGCCAGGAGGAACGTGACAAGTTCATCAACCTGATCCGCCGGGATCCGCGTAACTACATCGCCCAGCCCATGCTGACACTATCGACCGCGCCAACCTTGATTGGGAATCGGGTCGAGCCGCGACACCTGGATTTACGCCCGTTTATTCTCAGTGGTGAGAAAACCTATGTGACCACCGGCGGCCTGACCCGTGTGGCGCTGCGCAAGGGTTCGACGGTGGTGAACTCCTCGCAGGGTGGTGGCAGCAAGGATACCTGGATCATCGACATGGAGTCGGGAGCATGATGCTTTCGCGCGTTGCCAACAATATTTACTGGGCCGCCCGTTATATTGAACGGGCGGAAAATACCGCGCGGCTAATCAACGTCAACAGTCATTTGTTGCTGGATCTGCCCAAACGGGTACGCCTCGGCTGGGAGCCGATTATCGATATTCTGGGCAATCACGAGCTGTTCTATCAGCGTCACGATGCTGCCGATGAGCGCCAGGTTGTACGCTTTATGGTGAGTGAACAGGCCAATCCCGGTTCAATCATCAGCTCTTTGCGTCAGGCACGGGAGAATGCCCGGACCATCCGCGATATCATCCCGCGCGAGGCGTGGGAACAAATTAATCACAATTATTTGCAAGCCCGTGAGCTGGCCGGCAGCAGCCTGGGACGGCGCAAGCGTGATGATTTTCTGCGACAAATTATACTGGGTGCCCAGACCATGACCGGCATGCTGGCCGGCACCATGACCCATGATGAAGGCTATGATTTTCTGCGCATGGGCCGGAATCTGGAAAGGGCCGACATGACCACGCGCATTGTCGATGTGCGTTCCGCCTCACTGCTGCCGGAAATGAGCGAGGATCTCAGTCCGTTCGAGAATATTCAGTGGGTAAGCGTGCTCAAATCCCTGACCGCTTATCAGATGTACCGACGCGAGATGCGCATCCGGGTACGCCGTCCGGATGTGTTGCGCTTTTTGTTACAGGAACGTCGATTTCCGCGGGCGCTTTACCATACGATCTGTGAGGTGGAGAATTGCCTGCAGCATCTTCCGCACAATGACAAGCCGCTCAAGACCTTGACTGCCTTGCAGAAAAAAGTCCTGTCAGCCAAGCCAGAAAAGTTGATGCAGGAAGAGTTGCATAGCTTTGTCGATACGCTCCAGCTGGGACTGGCAAAACTGCATCAGGACATCAGTGCCAGTTATTTCTAGATTGTCTGATCCGGCTCAATGTCTCGCAGGCTTTTTTTTGTTAGCATGAGTCATTGGTCTTATACATTACCCTGGCTGATTGTCACGCAGACAAGGCAGCCGGAACAGGCTTGATACATTTATTATTGTTTATAAAGGAGAATCCCATGCTGGGTGAAAAACATGACTTGATCCACGAATTTCCCGAACACAAGGAGCGTATTCACGAGCTCAAGGTCAATGACCCCCATTTTGCCAAACTGTTCGATGAGTATCATGAACTCGAGCACGAGGTGCGACGCATCGAAGAGGGCAACGAAACGCCGTCCGATGAATATACCGAAGAGCTGAAGATGCGCCGTCTCCAGCTCAAAGACGAACTATTCAATTTGATTAAAGGCTGAGCGGCGGATGTTTGCCGGATAATCTCTCCGGCAAACTGAGGCTTTATTATCTGGCATAGACAATCCGCATTGGTATGCCATAGCGATCGAGCGGTGCCGGCTGTGGCAGGTAGCAGTAGTCGCTTTCTTTATAGCTGGCCATCACCGCCAGCACCATCGCATCGAGAATATCATCCGTCTGTAATTGCG
>NZ_JAVLAZ010000014.1:0-8766 GCF_031581315.1 Thiohalophilus sp. | reverse complement strand
CTGGCCATCACCGCCAGCACCATCGCATCGAGAATATCATCCGTCTGTAATTGCGTTCGTGGATGCTGGTCAACGGCCTGCTCAAATAGCTGACGTGCGTTGCCGATAGCTTGCGTCAGTAATGCCAGGCGTCGCTCCCGTCCCTCGGGCGATTTTTTGCGTGTTTCCAGGGGACGCTCTTTGTTCAGGGCATAAAATGCAATTTCCGGGTGGGACTCATGAACGCGGGACTGTGCCGTGGGATGCTGACGCAGCCACGTATCCACCTCGCGGATTTTGGGACAGATATTCCAGGTCTGACGTGTGATCTTGCGATCCGTTTGTTGTGCATTGATCTGGCAGGCCAGCGAATAGCTCGAGGCATAGACCGCTTCGCGCACCGGTGTGGAAAAGACGCTGCTATGCCGATAGGGGCTGAGCAGGCGTCGGGCCAGCTGGTCACATTGACGAACTTCATGTTCGGCCAGACCAATGGGAATGTCGATGAAGATCCGATCCGCCGTACCGTAATCGTTTAGCAGTGCCTCGATCGACGGGGTAAGGGTATACGACCAGTGCGCGTCCTGATTGATTATCGCGAACCAGCCGGCACGACAGCCATCAATGCCGAGTACCTGCGTCACGATACTGTTTCTTCAGGCGAAACAAAGCGCCGGGTGCGGCCGGTGAGCTTCAAAACAACTTACATGACCTGGGGCTGGTGAGCCTCGCCATTGATTTTCTTCTGCCAGTGGAAAATTCGCGTCGGTGGAATATTGAAGAATTCCATGACAGTCTGTCCCGATCCCATAATGGGTCGGCATAACGTGGCTACTCTGTCGCGGGTCTGATACGCGACGAAACGACCCTGGGGAGCCAGTGCGGACGAGACAGACTCGATAATCTGTGTACCCATCTCGCGACTCATGGTGGAAAAGGGGATGCCCGAGATGACCGCATCGGGCGCGTCGAGATCATGCTCGGCCAGGATCGCCTGGATATCACAGGCGCTGCCCAGATGCGGGATGAGCCGATCATCATCAATCTGGTTGATCATATTATAAAAGAAGTTATTGAGTTCAATACTCAGCAGACAGGCATCGCGGGGCATAACATTCAATAATGCGCGCGTCGTACCGCCGGTACCGGGCCCCAGTTCAACGATGACCCTGGCGGTATCGGCACTGGCGGCTTCGATAATGCGGCGCTCCAGAAAGCGGGAGCTGGGAATGATGGAGCCTACTTGCAGGGGGTGTTTGAGAAATTGTTGCAGGAAAATCTGTCGGCCATTGGTCCGGACATGATTTTTTGTGTTGTTAGCCATATCGCTCCTACCCGTCGATATTGTCGTAAGAATCATGATCAACTTTAACATTCCGGCAAATCCGAGGGAATCCATTTACCGGAATTTACACACAATGGGAAAAGGAATTTACTGTTTTAGTCGGTTATTCCTGCCCGGGAATCGCCTCTGCCTTCAGTATCGATTCCAGTTCCTCCAGACGAATGACCGGTGAATGGCAGCTCATGCCGGAGCAGGGGTAGGCGATGACATCGGCTTCGCTGGCGGGACGCTCGGCCAGCAGACCCGGAAGCTCGCGGGCGTCGGCGGGGATGGCGTAGCAAAGCCGCGCCGGACTGTAGGCCTGGTTACAGCGTTCAATCCAGGGCGCCATCGAAGTTGTCTTGCCGCGTAAAACAATCAGCTGCGGCGGTGACAGATGTTCTTCCAGTGCCAGTAGCAGTGCGCAATGGGCATAGGGGAGCTGATTGATGCCGGACCAGCTCATCCTGAGCGTGCGTTCAGCCGCCGCAAGATAACGAGTCTCGCCAATCAGGTGCCCCAGACGTTGCAGGCTGCTGGCCGCAACGCCGTTACCGGCGGGTGTCGACTCGTCCAGCGTCGGCTTGGGGCGATGAAACAGCTGTTCATGATCGTCGGCAGTGAAATAAAATCCACCCTGGTCCTGGTCTTCAAAATGCGCCAGCAGGGTTTCGGCCAGCTGGCGGGCAAAGGTCAGATCCTGTTCGCGCCACTGCGCCTGCAGCAGTTCCAGTAAAGCGTCGATCATAAAGGCATAATCATCCAGATAAGCCATCAGGTGTGCCTTGCCATCTATGTAAGTCGCGAGCAATCGCTGATCGTGATAGAGGGTGGCGTGGATAAAACCGGCTGCGCGTTGCGCCGATTCGATAAAGTCCTGTCGCCCCAGGTGTCGGCCGGCACAGGCCATACCCTTGATCATCAGCCCGTTCCAGGCTGTGAGGATCTTTTCATCGCGACCGGGACGTACGCGCTGTTCTCGCGCGGCGAACAACTTGCGGCGAGCCGATTGCAGGTACTGTTGTGCCTCGTCGATGGAAATGGACAAACCTTCGGCGATCGTCTCCAGGTCGGTGAAGACATGCAGATGCCAGTGGCCTTCGAAGTTGGCATTGCGATCCAGGCCGTAATGGGGAGCGGCAACCGCATATTCGTCGTCACTCAGCAGCGACTTTATCTGTGCCGGCGTCCAGATATAAAACTTGCCTTCCTTGCCCTCGCTGTCGGCATCCAGGGTTGAATAATAGCCGCCTTCGGGTGACTGCATTTCGCGTATGACCCATTCACCGGTTTCCAGCGCAATGCGTTTGAAAGCCGAATCGCCGAGCGCCTGCCAGGCTTTGGTATACAGTTGTAGCAATGGACCATTGTCATAGAGCATTTTCTCAAAGTGGGGAATCATCCATTGGTCGTCCACCGAATAACGGTAAAAGCCGCCACCGAGTTGATCATACAGTCCGCCGCTGCCCATGCCGTGCAGGGTCAGGCGCAACATATCGCGTGCCTGTTGATCGGGTTTACCGTTGCGCGCGGTGGAGAACCAGTGATGCAGCAGTCGCTCCAGATTGGAGGGATGCGGAAACTTGGGCGCCTGACCAAAACCACCATAGGTACTGTCATAGTTTTGCGCCAGCTGATGACGGGCGGCATCCAGCGGGCTGCTGTCGAGTTGTCCGCTGCCGGTGCCGCCGCCGGCCTGCATCTGTTGCATCGCTTCCTGCAGGGCCTGGTTCTGCTGGCGGATATCGGTCTCGTGTTCGCGAAAGAACGCTTCCACTTTTTGCAGCACCTCGGTGAACGGCGGCAGACCGTGTCTGGCGTCTTTGGGAAAATAGGTGCCGGCAAAAAAGGGCGTATGATCGTCAGGCGTCAACACCACATTCAATGGCCAGCCGCCGCCTCGTTGATTGAGTAGCTGGAAAGCGGTTTGATAGATTTTGTCCAGATCCGGGCGTTCCTCGCGATCCACCTTGATATTCACATACAGCTCATTCATCACCCGGGCGACGTCCGGATCCTCGAATGACTCATGCGCCATGACATGACACCAGTGACAGGCGGAGTAACCGATGGAGAGTAAAATCGGCTTGTTCTGCTCGCGCGCCTTTTCCAGCGCTTCGGGACCCCACGGATACCATTCAACCGGATTATGGGCATGTTGTTGCAGATAGGGACTGGTTTCGTCGGCCAGTCGATTGGGGTGGCGCATGAGACTCCTCGCGGCGCGGTTAATTCTTGAGTATTAAGGTCAACTATATCGCAAAGCGATAGTGCTGTCGCCCTTGCACAAAGGACCACAAATTCTGTAGCTTAGGCAACTGTTTCCCGAGGATATGAGCCAATCGTGACCGATGCCACCCCGCGTCAACTTCGCCTGAAAAAACGCGAAGAACGGCGCCTCAAGACCGGCCACCTGTGGGTCTATAGTAACGAAGTCGATGTCAAAACGACTCCGCTGACAGAGCTGGTACCGGGCGAGCAACTGCAGATCGCGGACTATCGCGGCAACGTGCTCGGCTGTGCCTATGTCAATCCCAACAGCCTGATCTGTGCCCGCCTGTTCAGCCATCAGGACGATGTCACGCTGGATGCGGAACTGATTCGGCGTCGACTCGAGCGTGCCCTGAAGTTTCGTCATGAGTTGTTTGCCGCGCCCCATTACCGGCTGGTTTACGGCGAAAGCGACGGGCTGCCTGGCCTGGTGGTGGACCGCTTCGATACGATCCTGGTGGTGCAGATCACCACGGTCGGGATGGATGTGCTGCGCGATACGATCCTCGATGTGCTCGACACGCTGCTCAAACCGGCGGTGATCTATTTGCGTAACGACAGCAGCGCCCGCGAACAGGAAGGTCTGGAGCGCTATACCGAAGTGATCAAGGGTGAGCTGCCGGACCAGATCGAACTGATTGAAAACAAGGTACGTTTTCAGGTGCCCCTGGCCGAAAGCCAGAAGACCGGCTGGTACTTTGATCACCGCCTTAACCGGTTACGCTGCCAGGCCTATGCGCCGGGGAAACGGGTCCTGGACGTCTTCTCGTATGTAGGTGCCTGGGGTGTACAGGCGCTGCAAGCCGGTGCCAGTGAAGTTATTTGCGTGGACAGCTCCGAGGAGTATCTGCAGGTGGCTCAGGCCAATGCACGTGCCATCAGGGAGCAAGGGCTGACAACCCTGGCCGGCGATGCGTTTGAAGTTCTGCGCCAGTTGCATGAACAGGGCGAACGCTTTGATATCGTGGTGCTCGATCCGCCCGCCTTTATCAAGCGTCGCAAGGATATGAAAGAAGGTGAGCTGGCCTATCGGCGTATTAACCGGCTGGCCATGCGCCTGTTAAACGAAGACGGACTGTTGATCTCGGCCTCCTGCTCCTATCATCTGGGCCGCCGAAAACTGCTGGATAACATTCGCCGCGCGGCCCACAAGCTGGAACAGGAAGTCCAGGTACTGGAACAGGGCCACCAGGGACCGGATCACCCCGTGCACGCGGCCATGCCCGAGACTGATTACCTCAAGGCCTACTTTTGTCGATTACTTGCCATGTAATCGCCAGATCCTAGTCACTAGCCGCTAGTCACTAGAAACTGCTTGAAAAGAGATGTCATCAATGCGTGTAGACTTCGATCCGGTTGCTTTCGAACTGTTCGGTTTGACCGTCCACTGGTATGGCCTGATGTACCTGGTCGGTTTTGTCGGGGCCTGGTGGCTGGGTCGCCTGCGCGCCCGACACCCGGCGTCGAGCTGGACGCCGGCACAGGTCGATGATCTGTTGTTCTACGGAGGACTGGGCGTCATCCTCGGCGGACGGGTGGGGTATGTGCTGTTTTATAATTTCGGCCCGTTTCTGGATGATCCGTTATTGCTGTTTCGGATCAAGGAAGGCGGCATGTCCTTCCACGGGGGACTGCTGGGCGTGATGCTGGCCTTGTGGCTGTTTTGCCGCAAATATAACAAGGCCTATTTTGCAGTACTGGACTTTGTCGCGCCGCTGGTGCCACTGGGGCTGGGTGCCGGGCGGATTGGTAACTTTATTAATGGGGAACTCTGGGGCCGGACCACCGATTTGCCCTGGGGCATGGTGTTCCCGCTGGCCGGACCGCAGGCGCGCCATCCCAATCCGCTGTACGAAGCGTTTCTGGAAGGTCTGGTTCTGTTCGTGATCCTGTGGTGGTTCTCCGCCCGATCCCGACCGCGGCGGGCGGTATCGGGATTGTTCGCCCTGGGCTATGGTGTATTCCGGTTTGCCGTCGAGTTTGTGCGCACCCCTGATGCCCATATTGGCTACCTGGCCTGGGGTTGGCTGACCATGGGGCAGTTATTGACCCTGCCGCTGATGCTTGCCGGACTGTACCTGCTATGGTCGGCGTACCGACAGCCTGCCCGGGCCGCTGAGGGCTAGATGAAAATGTTAAGTAAAATCCGGGGTTAGCCGATAACGGAAACTAGCCCCCCAATCAAACCAGGAGATTGACCATGTCTGCACTTATTCAACGTGCGCTGCTGATCGGGCTGATGCTGAGTCTCAGTCTTACGGCCGGCGCCGCTGAGCTCAAACCTTTTTCGTTGGCCGGGATCGCCGATAGCGAAATGTCACGCGTGGTGAGCGATGTCCAGGGTCGGCTCGATCGTGGTGGTTTTGAGATACTTGGCACCTACCGCCCTTACGATGGTGCGCATATTTTTGCCGTGACCAGCGACAGATTGAAAAGTGTGGCCAGGCAGAGCAATTATGGCGGCTTTGGGGCGGTCATCAAGGTTGCGGTTACCGAGGTGGCCAATCAGCAGGGCGGCAAGCAGATTCAGGTCAGCTATAACAATCCCGAATATATCGGTCTGGCCTACAACATGGATTCCCGTCTGTCGCGGGTAAAGCGCAGTCTGGGGCAGGCGATCGGGTTTGATCGGGACTTTGGTGGTGACGGGATCGATGAAGAGAAACTACCGGGCTATAATTACACCTTCGGTCTGGAAGATTTTTACGGCTTCTTTGACTTCGTCGATCATGGTAGCCATGCCCAGGCAGTGCGCGCAGTCGAGCGAGGACTGGCCACCAACAATTTCGGTATTGGCCAGGTCTATAAACTGAAAGTGCCCGGCAAACAGCAGGTCGTCTACGGTCTGAGTCTGCAGGCGAATGTGGAGAAACAGAAATTTCTCAATGACAAATATGTCATGGAGGTGATCGACCATCAGCAACCGCGCCGCACGGCCCATCTGCCGTATGAGATTATGGTCAATGGCAGCAAGGTCATTGCCCTGCATCCCCATTTTCGTCTGGCAGTGATGTTCCCGGATCTGCGTATGTTTGGCGAGCACAGCTTTGGCAAGCTGATGGATCTGCCCTATGTGTATGAAGAATTCTTCACACAGGCCGTTGGCGGAGAATGGCCCCCGGGCGGGGATGACTGGTAAGCCCTCCGCATGGGTTTAATTCCCCTGCCGCTGGCGTTGAAAACATGTCAGCGGCGTCATACTACCAATAATACGTCCAGGATATGGATTGAGCGGACGTTCCCACCTTCTGTCGACGACATTCCGGGTATTTGATGGTCTGGTTATCCACGCGGCAATAGAGCCGGACTGGCAGGCGTGTTAAAATTGAAAAACGAGAAGCTACCTGTGAATGAGGCGTCGACGTGAAACAGTATCTTGAGCTGATGCAGCATGTCCGGGATAACGGCACGCGCAAGGACGATCGGACCGGTACCGGCACCCTCAGTGTGTTTGGCCACCAGATGCGGTTCGATCTGGCACAGGGTTTTCCGCTGGTGACGACCAAACGCTTGCATTTGCGCTCTATTATTCATGAACTGTTGTGGTTTTTGCGTGGTGATACCAATACCGCTTATTTGCACGATAACAAGGTGACCATCTGGGATGAATGGGCCGATGAAAACGGTAACCTGGGACCTATTTATGGGGCCCAATGGCGCTCCTGGCCCTCCCCCGATGGCCGGCATATCGATCAGATCAGCCAGGTACTCGAGCAACTCAAAAACAAACCCGATTCACGCCGCATTATCGTCAGTGCCTGGAACGTGGCCGACCTGCCTGACGAGTCCATTTCGCCGCAGGAAAATGCCCGCAATAACAAGATGGCACTGGCGCCCTGCCATGCGTTTTTCCAGTTCTATGTGGCCGACGGCAAGCTCTCCTGTCAGTTGTATCAACGCAGTGCCGATATCTTCCTCGGTGTGCCGTTCAATATCGCCTCCTATGCCTTGCTGACCATGATGATGGCCCAGGTCTGCGACCTGCAACCGGGCGACTTTGTCCATACCCTGGGCGATGCCCATCTCTATCGCAATCATCTCGAGCAAACTGACGAGCAGCTGAGCCGTCAGCCCTATCCGCTGCCGACCATGAAGATCAACCCGGCTATCGACAACCTGTTCGATTTTCGGTTCGACGATTTCGAGCTGGTCGACTACCAGTATCATCCGCATATCAAAGCGCCGGTGGCGATATAGATAAAAGTTGGCAGCAGGCAGTCGCAGGTCAGGTTGCGTGCAGTGCTACCTGACACCTCGGGATGGGATTGACGGTCGTTAGGAAATGTCACACAGGCTGTCGCCAGTGTGACCTACGTGAAGGGCGGTCAAGGTTAAGGAAGCAGCTTGTCTCTCGCCAAGACGCAAAGACGCAAAGAAAACTATCAATTTCATTCTCAGCGAGCTTGGCGGCTCTGCGTGAGTTAAATATTTTGATTGCTGCGCCGATAGAAAGAATAGGCCCGGGGGCGGAACTATGTCACAGGATACATCACCACGCATTTCGCTGATTGCGGCGTTGACGCCGCAGCGGGTGATCGGGATTGAAAACCGTCTGCCCTGGCGCCTGCCGGCGGATATGCAGTGGTTTCGACAACATACCCTGGGCAAGCCGATCGTGATGGGACGCAAGACCTTCGAATCTTTCGGGGGCAAGCCGCTGCCCAAGCGCACCAATATCGTTATCAGCCGGGATATAAGCTACCAGGCAGAAGGCGCCGTGGTGGTTCATTCGATCGATGCGGCTATCGAGGCGGCCGGGGGGGTGGACGAGGTCATGATCATTGGCGGCGCCTCTTTCTATGAGCAAACCCTGCCGCGCGCCGATCGTTTGTATCTCACTTATGTCGATGCCGACATCGAAGGCGATGCCTGGTTTCCCGAATTCGATCCCAACGAATGGCAGGAAACCGAACGCCACCACCATCCCGCCGACGACAAAAACCCCTATCCCCACGATTACGTCATTCTGGATCGAAAATAGATGTGCTCTGGAAATTGACGCAAAAGACGCGGAGGCGCAGAGAAATAATTTTGAATGATGAGTTTTAAATTTTGAAGGTAGGTGTCTGTTTGGGCGCTGGTTATTATTTGCCCTCAATTCAACATTCAGAATTCAGAATTCAAAACTTCTCTGTAATCTCCGCGCCTTTGCGCCTCTGCGTCCTCCGCGTTTATTCCCAGCAATATATCTA
>NZ_JAVLAZ010000094.1:6438-8701 GCF_031581315.1 Thiohalophilus sp. | reverse complement strand
CTTGAAAAATCTGCTGAATCTGCCGAAATAACGGGTATGAACGTGATTCAGCATAACATCTACAACTGCCCGGGAATTGTCACCAGGATGTCGGCCCATGACCGATGAATCTAATCTGAAAACCCGCTGGAAAAATTCCGCTTTTGCCGGTGCCAATGCCGGCTATCTCGAACAACTGTACGAAGAGTACCTGCAGGATCCCTCTTCGGTGGATCCGCAGTGGCAGGCGCTGTTCCGCGAACTGCCCCGGGTCGACGGCATCGACAGGGACATCTCCCACGCCGCGATCCGCGCCCAGTTTCGCCATCTGACCCCGGCTCACCGCCATACGGATATTGATGTCAGCCTGATCCACAAGCAGGTCAAGGTTCTGCAGCTGATCAACGCCTATCGTTTTCGCGGTCACCAGCTGGCCGATCTGGATCCGCTCGGCCTGCGCGACAAGGGTCACATCCCCGAGCTGACGCTGGCGCATCATGAGCTCAGCGATGCCGATCTGGATACCGAGTTTGAAACCGGCTCGCTGGTTGGCCCGGATCGGGCGCGCCTGGCCGAGATCATCAATATTCTGGTTAACACCTACTGCGGTTCGATCGGCGCCGAGTATATGCATCTGATCGATACCACGGAAAAACGCTGGATTCAGCATTATCTTGAATCAGCCCGGGGTCATGCCGACCTTTCCGAGGCGCAAAAGCGCGATCTGTTCAGTCGCCTGACCGCGGCCGAAAGCCTGGAAAAGTACCTGCACAACAAATATGTGGGTCAAAAACGTTTCTCACTGGAGGGCGCCGAAAGCCTGATCCCGATGCTGCACCGGCTGATCCAGCATGGTGGCGAAAGCGGCGTCAAAGAGATGGTGATCGGTATGGCCCATCGGGGCCGGCTTAATCTGCTGGTGAACGTGTTGGGCAAAACACCGGAAGAGCTGTTCCGCGAATTCGAGGGCGTACACCCGGAAAACGGTAACGGCACCGGCGATGTGAAATACCACCTCGGCTTTTCCTCCAATCTCAACACCCCCGGCGGCCTGTTACATGTGGCGCTGGCGTTCAATCCGTCACATCTGGAGATCGTGGACCCGGTCGTCGAGGGATCGGTACGCGCCCGCCAGGATCGGCGCCAGGACTGGGACGGTAATCAGGTGGTGCCGGTATTGATTCACGGCGATGCCGCCTTCTCCGGGCAAGGCGTGGTCATGGAAACGCTCAATATGTCCCAGTCGCGCGGTTTCTCCACCAAGGGCACCGTGCATATTGTCATTAATAACCAGATCGGCTTTACAACGAGCAATCAGGATGAGGCCCGCTCGACCGTTTACTGCACCGATGTGGCCAAAATGGTCAATGCCCCCATTTTCCATGTCAATGGCGACGATCCCGAAGCCGTGCTGTTTATTACCCAGCTCGCGCTCGATTACCGCATGCGTTTTTACAAGGATGTCATCATCGATGTGGTCTGTTATCGCCGTCACGGTCACAGCGAAGCCGATGAACCCATGGCGACCCAGCCGCTGATGTATCAACACATCAACAAGCTGCAAAGCTGCCGGGAGCTGTATCAGCAGCGACTCGAAGGGGAAGGCGTCATCGATGCCCAGCAGGCCAAACAGATGATCGCCGACTACCGCGACGCCCTTGAGCACAACCGGTCGGTGGTCGCCGATATGATCCCTGCCGAGCAGGCCGATTACCCCTACAGCGCCGACTGGAGTGCCTATCATACCCGGGACTGTGTCAGCGATATCGACACCACGGTGGATCAACAGACCGTGCAGGCCCTGCACGAAAAACTGGATCGTCTGCCCGAAGACTTTAAACTCCATCGCACGGTCGAGAAGATCATGGACAACCGTCGACGCATGGCCGCCGGCGAGCTGGAGATGGACTGGGGCTTTGCCGAAACGCTGGCCTATGCCAGCCTGCTACAGGAAGGTTATCCCATCCGGCTGTCGGGCGAGGACAGCGGTCGCGGTACCTTTTTCCATCGCCAGGCCGTGCTCTACAACCAGCACGATGGCGAGGCCTATGTACCCCTGCGCAACCTGTCCAACGATCAGGCCAACTTCCTGGTGATCAACTCGCTGCTCTCGGAAGAGGCGGTCCTCGCGTTTGAATACGGCTATTCGACGACCGATCCCCGCTCTCTGGTGATCTGGGAGGCCCAGTTCGGTGATTTTGCCAACGGCGCCCAGGTGGTGATCGATCAGTTCATCAGTGCCGCCGAACAGAAATGGAACCGCCTCAGCGGTATTACCCTGTTT
>NZ_JAVLAZ010000094.1:3299-6338 GCF_031581315.1 Thiohalophilus sp. | reverse complement strand
ACGCCTGATTCTCTGCAGTGGCAAGGTCTATTACGATCTGGATCGCCAGCGTCAGCAGGATCGACGCGAAGATGTCGCGATCATTCGCATCGAACAACTTTACCCGTTTCCGGAAAAGGCGCTCAAAGCCGCGCTCAAACGTTACCCGAATGTGCAGGACTATATCTGGTGCCAGGAAGAACCCATGAATCAGGGCGCATGGTATTCAAGCCAACACCATATGCGCCGCGCCATCGGCGATGCGCATTACCTGCAGTATGCCGGTCGCCCGCTGATGGCTGCCCCGGCAGTCGGCTATCCGTCCCTGCACAGGCAACAACAGGAAAAACTGGTCGCCGACGCGCTGGGCGACCCCACCTGACAATAAAAGACAAAGGAATTGACCATGGCCATTGATATCAAGGTCGCACAGTTTCCCGAATCGGTCACCGAAGGCACGTTGATCGAGTGGCACAAACAACCGGGCGAGCCGGTGCGCCAGGACGAACTGCTGGCCGAGATTGAAACCGACAAGGTGGTGTTCGAGGTCAACGCCCCCGAAGACGGTGTGCTGGGTGACCTGCTCGTCCAGCAGGGCGACACGGTCAGCTCGGAACAGGTGATCGCCCGCATGCAGGCCGGTGACGTCCCCCAACCCGACACCGAATCGTCCGGGACGCCGGCAAAAACGAAAACCCCATCACAAACCGGGTCCACAGCCGAAGAAGAGCCCAAAATCGCTCCGGCGGCGAAAAAGCTGATTGCCGAGCACGAACTCGATGCCAGCCTTATCAAAGGCACGGGCAAGGGCAGGCGGATTCTCAAAGAAGACGTGCAGGCCTATCTCGAGCAAACCGACAAACCATCTGCTGCTGAAACAACCCAACAATCCCGGCCCGCTTCTTCCTCTCCCTCAACCAGTGATACAACAGAAGGTGAACGGCCGCAAAAACGGGTACCCATGAGTCGCCTGCGGGCGCGAGTCGCCGAACGACTGGTCGAGGTTCAACAAACCGCGGCAATCCTCACCACCTTCAACGAGATCGACATGCAGCCGGTGATGGATCTGCGCGCGCGTTATAAAGACAAGTTTGAAAAACAGCACGGGGTCAAACTCGGCTTCATGTCGTTTTTCGTCAAGGCCTGTCTCGAGGCGCTGCAGCGTTTCCCCGAGATCAACGCCTCGATCGACGGCGAGGAGATCGTCTATCACGGCTTTTACGACATCGGCATTGCGGTGGGCTCACCGCGCGGCCTCGTGGTCCCCATCCTGCGCGATGCCGACGCACTGAGCATGGCGGAGATCGAAAAACAGATCGCCGACTACGGCGAACGCGCCCAATCCGGCAAACTGTCGCTGGATGAGATTACCGGCGGCACCTTCTCGGTCACCAATGGCGGTATCTTCGGATCACTACTCTCCACACCGATCCTCAACCCGCCGCAAAGCGCTATCCTCGGCATGCACAAGATTGAAAAGCGGCCCGCGGTGGTCGAAGACGAGATCGTGATCCGGCCGATGATGTATGTCGCCCTGTCTTACGATCACCGCCTGGTGGATGGCCGCGAGGCGGTGCAGTTTCTGGTGACCATCAAGGAGTGCGTGGAAGATCCGGCCCGCATGCTGCTGGATGTATAACCGGGACCCATTTCAGGAATCGTTTTTATGAGTGAAGAGTATGATGTCATCGTGATCGGCGCCGGCCCGGCCGGTTATGTCGCCGCCATTCGCTGCGCCCAGCTGGGTTTGCAGGTCGCCTGCATCGATGACTATCTCGACGAGCGTAACAAGCCCTCGCCCGGCGGCACCTGCCTCAATGTCGGCTGCATTCCTTCAAAAGCCTTGCTGGAGTCCTCGCACCACTATCAACAGGCCCAAAACCAGTTTGCCGAACACGGTATCCGCGTCGGCCAACTGGAGCTGGATGTTGCGACCCTGCAAAAGCGCAAACAACAGGTAGTGCGGGATCTGACCGGTGGCATCCAGTCGCTGTTCAAGGCCAACAAGGTTGCCTTTCATCCCGGTCGCGGGACACTCAAACCGGATAACCGGGTGGAGGTCACCGACCATGACAACCATGCCACTACCTTGCATGCCGAACATGTCATTCTGGCCAGCGGCTCACGCCCGGTTGAACTGCCCTTTGCCCCGTTCGACGGCAAGCAGGTGGTCGACTCCACCGGCGCGCTGGCGTTCGACGCCGTCCCGCAACGCCTCGGCATTATTGGCGCTGGCGTAATTGGCCTGGAACTGGGCAGCGTCTGGCAACGCCTGGGCTCCGAGGTGGTGGTGCTCGAAGCGCAGGAGACCTTCCTGCCCGATGCCGACACGGCGATCGCCAAACAGGCGAACAAGCTGCTGGGCCAGCAAGGCCTCGGCATTCGCCTCGGTACCAAAGTCGATGCCATTAACACCGGCAAAACCGTCTCAGTGACATATACCAATAGCGAGGGTAGCCAGAGTCTGGAATTCGACAAACTGATCGTCGCGGTCGGTCGCCGTCCCAACAGCGCGGATCTGTGCGCCGACGATCTGACCCTGAGCACCGACGAACGCGGTTTTGTGCAGGTCGACGATCACTATCGCACTAATCTGGAAAAGGTCTATGCCGTCGGCGATCTGATTCCCGGCCCCATGCTCGCTCACAAGGGGATGGAGGAAGGCATGGCGGTGGCCGAACGGATTGCCGGACAATTTGCCGAAGTCGATTACGACAACATTCCGTTTGTGATCTACACCCACCCGGAGATCGCCTGGACCGGACGTACCGAGCAACAACTCAAAGACGCCGGCATCGATTACCGCGTCGGCCAGTTTCCCTTCAGTGCCAACGGTCGGGCGCGCGCCGCCGGCGACACTGACGGGTTGATCAAGGTCCTGGCCGATGCGCATACCGATCGCGTGCTGGGCGTGCATATGATCGGCCCGCAGGCCTCCGAGCTGATTGCTCAGGCGGTAATCGCCCGCGCCTTCGGCACCAGCAGCGAGGATCTGGCCCTGACAATGTTCGCACACCCGACACTGTCCGAGACCTTTCACGAAGCCACGCTGGATGTGGC
>NZ_JAVLAZ010000094.1:0-3199 GCF_031581315.1 Thiohalophilus sp. | reverse complement strand
GGCCTGATCACTGGACAGGGCCCGGCAAATCTCTTTCAATAGAGCCGACTGACACGAGGAACTGACATGCGACGTATTCTCTTACTTATGTTATCGGTACTGTTTGTCCCCACCGCCTGGGCGGATGCGCCCGAGGGGTACACCTTCCACGACTTTGATAAAGCCATGGATCAGGCCCGCGAACAGAACAAAACCCTGTTTGTCTACTTTGGCCGTTACGGTTGCGGCTATTGCGAGAAAACCAACAAGGAAGCGTTTTCCGATAACACGATCCGTCAAATCTACACCGACAACTATGTGCTGGCCTATGTGGATTCGGAAAGCGGCAAGCGCCTGCAACTGCCCAGTGGCGAGCGCATTACCGAGCATGAAGTCGGCACCCGTTACAACGCCTTTGTCACCCCCGTGTTTACCTTTATGACGCCGCAGGGCAAACCGTTGAAACGGCTGGTCGGCGTACAGCGGATCGAGGATCTGCTCAACGCCCACGAGGAAGTCCAGGCGCAAACCGGTAACCCGTCATGATATCTCGGCAGACATCCTTCGCGCTGCTTCTCGCCGGTTACGGTCTGGTCTCAGCCGCTGTCGCCCAGCCCTGGGAGTTTGAACAACCGCTGGCGGTCACCGAAGTCCAGGGTGAGGGAATCTTTCATCACCTGGAATCATCGGGGCGACGCAACATTGCCGTCGCGGGCGACCGTGTGGCCATCAGCTGGGAAGACAACCGCCATGAGACTCCGGCGATCTTTCTGGCGCACAAATCCCGTCAGAGCGATGCGTTCAGCCAGGCGGTCCGGATCAGCGGCGAGGACGAGGCTTACGAACCGTCCCTGGCCGCCCTGGGCGAAGAGCGCTTTGCCATCGCCTGGGAGCAAGCGAGTCGCATGCATCTGCGTCTCAGTGACGGCAAACAACTCGGCCCTGTTTTAAAACTCGATACCAGACAGGCCGGCCAGGCGAGTCTCACCGCCAGGGACAACAAATTGCTGCTGGTCTATGCTGCGGGCGACCCGAAGAGCCGCCACCGGCGGATCTATTTGCAACAATTCGAGACCGACGGTCTGACACTCCATGCCGGCGCTCCCTGTAAAGTGGATCCCGAACCACTCAAGCAGGCCCAGCTCTATCCCTCGGTAACCAGACTGCCCGAGCGCACGCTGGTCGCCTGGGAAGATCGCCGCCATGGTCATACCGTCATCATGGCTGCCGAGAACCGCCAGCCCGGCAGCTGCCGCTTTGACAAACCGCAACGTATCAGCGAGCCGCTGCCGGGCCCGCGTCCGCCCTACGGTGAGGGTCACGGCGTGACGCGTGTCGCTATGGATAGTTACGACCGCGATCGCGTTCTGGCGGCCTGGGCCGACAAGCGCGATTTTCGCGAAGGTTATGACATTTACGCCAGCCATTATCCGGCCGAAAACGATGCGCTGTTCGGCCCCAACCAGAAAGTTCAGGATCCGTTCGGCGGTATCGCCCAGCAGTGGCATCCGAGCGTCGCCGGTGGCCCGTCCGGAGAGCTGGTCGTGGCCTGGGACGATGGCCGCGATGATCAGACCAACGTGTTGCTCAGCTGGTATACCGACGGGCAATGGAGTGATGATCTGTCGGTTCCCGGTGCCAGCGGCAGCGCGATCCAGAACCATCCGTCTGTCACCCTGGACAACCAGGGCCATCTGCATCTGGCCTGGGTCGAGCGGGATTTTGTCGGCGGCCCCACCCGCTTGCGTTATCTGTTCGGCAAAACCACATCGGCCGACCCGGAATAAGGATGGTATGTGCTGAAACGCCATTCAGAGCACAAGATCGATCTCGCATGCCCACCAGAAGACCCTTCGTGAATATATCGAAGACAGGGGCCAGCATTCTGGCCATAGCATTGCTTTTGGCTCCGCTGACCGGGCATGCATTTGAGCCCGCAGAGCTGACCCTGGCCGGTGAACAATATCAGGTTGAGCTGGCGGTCAGCCGCGAAGAAAAACAGCAGGGCCTCATGCACCGGGTTCGGCTGCCCGAAGGCACCGGCATGTTATTCATCTACACAACCGCCGAGCCGACTCGCTTCTGGAACAGGAATGTCCGATTTCCCATCGATATACTCTACTTCGACGCGAACCAGGCCTTCTTGCACGGCGACACCCACGTGCCGCCCTGTCCCGAGTTGCCATGCCCCGTCTATCAGAGCGGACAACCGGTCAAATACGTGCTCGAATTGCCTGCCGGTAGCCGGGAACGGCTTGATCTTCAACCCGGCCAGGAATTCACTTTCCGCTAAACAGGCGTTGCGAATATACGATCAGTTCGATTTTAATTGGCCCTGCGGAGCTATAATGTATTATTCAAACCTGCTCAGGAGAAACCTATGTTATTACCACGCCATGTAGGAACGATCGTTCTGGCCGTCTGGCTGATCTTGACCGGTCTGTCGGCTTTCGTAAATCTGGGCGATCTACGCAAGCTTTTAGACCTTGGTGCCATCGCCGCCGGGGTACTGCTGTTGTTGTCCCGCTAAACAGAGATTACAGATACCCGATCAGCCTGACCTCGCGAGGTTTACTCATACATGCCCGATATCCGGATCGCTTGTTCGGGTATTGTCATTGATAAAATTGGTACTTTCGAACGTGACGCATAGTACCGATTTGCAGTAACGTACAATTGTAATACCCAATAAGCTATGAGGAATTTATAAATGGCAAACGAAGGTTTTCACGAAGCAATTGAGGAGTTGTCCGACGAGACTCGTGACATGCACCGCGCCATCACCTCACTGATGGAAGAGCTGGAAGCGGTGGACTGGTACAACCAGCGTATGGATGCCTGCAAGGACGACGAGCTGCGCGCGATCCTCAAGCACAACCGCGACGAAGAAAAAGAACATGCCGCCATGGTGCTGGAGTGGATCCGCCGTCGCGACAGCAAATTCAACGATGAACTGAAAGATTATCTGTTCACCGAGAAGGAAATCGCGCACAAATAGCCATCCCCCTCTCGCCACCGTCGATCCTGCAATCCTGTCGTGCAGATTGCATGGCGCAGGCCCGGGGTCGCCGGCAGATAAAACGCCATCTTATTGTTTTTAAAGGCCATTGTATTTTGGCCTGGAAATTGCGATACAAACATTACCTATATAGGAGGAGGATAAACATGCAACGTAGAACCTTTCTGAAAGGCAGCCTGGCCAGCGGGACCGTCGCGGTCG
>NZ_JAVLAZ010000179.1:0-1785 GCF_031581315.1 Thiohalophilus sp. | reverse complement strand
TGCACCGAGCCAAAGTGAGGATCGGTCACATCGCCCGGCGCCGGGACACCGGCGAGGCGGGTTCCCTGGTTGACCGGGCCGTTGGGAAACAGCTGATATAGCCAGCGCGAACCGCCCTCGTCCTCGAAATATTCGTTGAGCGCCTCGGTCAGCTCCCGGGCATGGTTCAACTGGCCGTTGTTCTCATAGTGCACTCGCAGGAACTTGATTACCTTCCAGTAATCGTCTGTCAGCTCTATACCCATCTCGGCGGCCGTCGCCTCGGCCTGTTGCTCGTTCCAGGCATGGAATTGCTCCAGCCCTTCATCATCATGAATGCCGAGCACATTTTCGCGTTTTTCTTTATTGGTCATGTCGTTCATCAACCTGTCTCCTTGCGTGTACATCATTCGGGGAAGCTTGTTTGCGTCATTCTATCTGGAATGTAATCGTGCTTCCTGATTCAAGTCTAGTTTAAATTTTGATTGCCGTTAATACTAATGCCTGCAGGATTCGGTGCATTGATAAATCTTAATGCCGAATCCGCACAGGGCAAGTCGGGTATCCACTCGAGATCGTTTGCTGAATTTTTAACCGACCGGCACAGCGGGCAGCCTGTTGTCACCGTCAGTGTCGACCAGCTTATAGTAGCACTTTATGTGTGACAATAAATCGGGCCAACCCCCCGGCAGGCTACCCGGTTCCCCGAAACAGTCATCCACTTTTTATCGGGCGCAACGCCTGTTTATTGACACAATAAATGACTTCCCTTTCAGAGTCCGGATCGGGAAATAATCCTTACAGCCACACCGTTAAAAGTATTATCATTAAAGGTTGCATCAACACCAGAAGCCTATCTTTTCGTTCAACTATTTTCATGCGCAAAAAGCCGGAATCCAAGCAGATCATTATCGCCAATGCCACCGTGGTACTGGTGTTTGTTGCGATTCTGGTTTTCGTCAATATCTTCTACTTCAATCAATTGAACAATCGTCTGTCGACAATCAACGACAATTACAATCACAAACTCGAAATCCTCACCCAGATGTCACGGATCGTGCGCGACCGTTCCCTGACCATGCTGAACATGCATCTGTCCGAGGATATCTGGCTCATCGACGAGCAGTACATGCACTTTCACAAGCTGGCGCCGGAATTCGTGACGCTGCGCGAACAACTTGGCAACCTGCCCCTCAGACCCGACGAACAGACCGAGCTGGAACGTTGCCTGGCCCTGATTCAGAAAACCCAGCCGTTACAGGACGACATCGTGCAACGTATCTACGACGGCAACGACGATCGGATTCTGCATGACATCATGCACAAGGATATGCCGCTGGAAAATCGCTTATGGCAGGGCTTCGACCGGCTGAACCGGCTGGTGCGTGACAATGCCGAACAGGCCCGCCAGTCAGCCAACGTCGAGTTTAAAAACTCGCTGCACGTGATTATCGCGGTGGCCATGGTGCTGGCGGCCCTGATCAGCCTGTTGATGATCTATTCCCTGCGACGTCTCGAACGCATCGAAACCCGCCTGATCGATCGGGCCGAACTGCTCAGCTGGGAAGCCACTCATGATCCGCTGACCAATGTCTGGAACCGCCGTTTTCTGGAACACCGGGTCAACCAGTTACTGGATGGGGAGTATCCGTCCGAACCGCAGCATGTATTGATCTATATCGATCTGGATAACTTCAAACCGATCAATGATACTTACGGTCATTTTCTGGGCGATGATTTTCTGCGTGCCATTGCCCGCTGCACCGAGGCCTGCATCCGCAAGAACGATACCCTGGCGCGCATCGG
>NZ_JAVLAZ010000013.1:37158-41831 GCF_031581315.1 Thiohalophilus sp. | reverse complement strand
TTCGAACCTCCGACCGCCTGGTTCGTAGCCAGGTACTCTATCCAGCTGAGCTACGGGCGCTTTAAAACAGGGGCTAGGTCCTGGTCGCTAGTGACTAGTAACCCCAGATCGTCAGGGAAGGCGCAATATACTGATTATCGTGGCTGGTTTCAAGCCAGTTCCCCTAGCACCTAGCCACTAGAACCTAGAAACTGAATAAAAATGCCGCCCACCGGGCGGCAATTTTATTCGATATGGCGGAGAGAGAGGGATTCGAACCCTCGATGGAGCTATTAACCCCATACTCCCTTAGCAGGGGAGCGCCTTCAGCCACTCGGCCATCTCTCCGGAACCCCGTTTTACCGGGGGAGCAAAGGATACTAGGGCCGGGGGCCGAGGTAAAGTCTCAGCTGCCGGACTCCTGGGCGCTGCCGTCTTCTTCGCTCTTGATCCGCTCGTAAATCTCTTCGCGGTGGACGGAAACATCCTTGGGCGCGTTGACACCGATGCGCACCTGGTTGCCCTTGACACCCAGGACTGTCACTGTGACTTCGTCACCAATCATGAGTGTTTCACCCACCCGTCTGGTCAAAATCAGCATTTCAATCTAACTCCTTTTCGGATAATTCAGTAAGTTCTGTCCTTCGGCAGGCCTGATAGCGGGCAGGCTCAAACCTAGGTATCGTCAACACGTCACTAAACTTTAGTAAATAAACGGCGGTAAAAAACCGGATTTACACTGCCATTTCGTGCTCAAGCTCAAACGCGCCGTGCAGGGAGCGTACCCCCAATTCCAGGTACTTTTCTTCGACAACCACGGAGATTTTGATTTCGGAAGTGGAGATCATCATGATATTAATCCCCTCTTTGGCCAGGGCCTCGAACATCTGGCTGGCCACTCCGGCGTGAGAACGCATGCCGACGCCAACCAGCGAGATTTTAACAATCGATTTGTCACCGGCAACCTCGCGCGCGCCCAGTTTTTTCGCAATGTCCTGCAGCAGTTTCAGGGTCTTGTCGTAATCATTGCGATGCACCGTGAAGGTGAAGTCGGTGGTGCCGTCCGCACCCACATTCTGGATAATCATATCCACTTCGATATTGGCCTCGCCAATCGGCCCCAGGATGCTGAATGCCATGCCAGGCTGATCCGGAACGCCCAGAATCGTCAGCTTGGCTTCATCGCGATTGAAGGCGATGCCGGAGATGACAGGTTGTTCCATATCCTCTGCTTCCTCATAGGTAATGAGTGTACCGGGCCCTTCCTCAAATGAGGACAACACCCTTAAGTTGACATTATATTTGCCGGCAAATTCCACCGCCCGGATCTGCAGGACTTTTGATCCCAGGCTGGCCATCTCCAGCATTTCCTCGAACGTGATGCGCCGCAGACGCCGGGCTTCGGACACCACCCGTGGATCGGTGGTGTAAACCCCATCCACATCGGTATAAATCTGGCATTCCTCCGCCTCAAGGGCCGCCGCCAGAGCGACTGCCGTGGTATCAGAACCACCGCGGCCCAGAGTGGTGATATTGCCGTCTTCGTCGCGCCCCTGAAAACCGGCCACCACCACGACCCGGCCCTGATCCAGATCGGTGCGCATACGGCTTTCGTCGATATCCAGAATCCGCGCCTTGGTGTGCGCGCTGTCGGTCAGGATGTGCACCTGCGAGCCGGTATAGGAACGGGCCGGGTAGCCCCGGGCATTCAGCGCCATGCTCAACAGGGCAATGGTCACCTGTTCGCCGGTGGAAACCAGTACATCGTACTCTCGCGGATCGGGCTGGTCACTCACCTGGCTGGCCAGATCGATCAGCCGGTTGGTCTCGCCGCTCATGGCGGAGACCACCACGACCACGTCGTGACCGGCCTGGCGACTGGCGATCACTTTCTCGGCGACATTTTCGATTTTCTCGACATTGCCGACCGAGGTGCCGCCATATTTTTGAACAATAAGAGCCATAACACCTTTACGCTGTGCCCAAAGGGCGCAAATTAAACACTAGTTGGCAAAAGATTGAAAGGCGCGCAGCCGCCCGCAGGCCGAAAAAGGCCTCGCTCAACCCGTCAGCAGACAGAAAAAATAAAAAAACCGGCCCGATAGCCGGCTGACCCGAACCCGTTACCCTCAGACGCCGGCCAGCTGGGTGCGAACCCAGTCGGGGACGCTGGCCAGGGCGGCATCCAGTCCTTCGGGCTGACTGCCCCCGGCCTGGGCCATGTCGGGACGACCACCGCCCTTGCCGCCGACCTGTTGCGCGACCATATTCACCAGTTCGCCGGCTTTGAGTTTGTCGGTGTTGTCCTTGCTGACGCCGGCCACCAGCGCAACCTTGTCGCCACTGACCGTGGCCAGCACCACGGCCGCCGAACCGAGTTTGTTCTTGAGCTGATCCACGGTATCGCGCAGCGACTTGGGATCGGCGCCGTCGAGTCGGGCGGCCAGGACCTGGAGCCCGTCGATCTCCTGGGCCTGGGCGGCGAGATCGGAGCCCTGGCTGCTGGCCAGTTTGGCCTTGAGCCGCTCCACTTCTTTTTCCAGCTGGCGGTTGTGTTCCAGCGTCTGGCGAACCCGCTCGGCCAGTTGCTCGCGCCCGCCCTTGAACAGGCCGGAGAGCTCATCCAGCTGGGCTTCGTTCTCTTCCACCCACGCCAGTGCCCGCTGGCCGGTCATCGCCTCGATACGCCGCACGCCGGCGGCCACGCCGCCCTCGCTGATAATCTTGAACAGGCCGATATCGCCGGTGCGCTCGACATGGGTGCCCCCGCACAACTCCATGGAAAATTCGCCCATGCGCAGGACCCGTACCGCTTCGCCATACTTTTCGCCAAACAGGGCCAGTGCGCCGGCAGCGATGGCGGCATCCGGCGCCATCACCTGGGTCTCGACCGGGTGATTGCGGCGGATATGTTCATTGACCAGCGCCTCGATCTGCTGCAGCTGTTCGCGGCTGATCGGCTCGAAATGGGAAAAATCGAAACGCAGGCGCTCGGCGTCCACCAGCGAGCCCTTCTGGGTGACATGCTCGCCCAGCACATGGCGCAGCGCGGCATGCAGCAGATGGGTAGCCGAATGGTTATAGGCCGTGGCCTGACGACGCTCGGCATCCACGCTCGCCTCGACCTGTTCGCCGGTTTTAATGGCCCCTTCGCTCACCTTGCCGAAGTGCAAGAACACCTTGCCGCCCTGCTTGCGGGTATCCTCAACCGTGAATTTGCCCCCGGTCGATTGCAGCCGGCCACGATCGCCCACCTGGCCGCCGCCCTCGGCATAAAACGGGGTACGATCCAGCACCAGCATCCCGGCCTGGCCCTGGCCCAGTTCGTCCACTGGCTTACCGTTTTGATAAATCGCCTCGACCGTGGCCGGGCCGGCCAGCTGCTCGTAACCGGTAAACTCGGTCTCACCCTCCACCTGCACGGCCTCGCCGTAATCGACGTCGAACTGGCTGGCGGAACGGGCCCGTTCGCGCTGGGCAGCCATCGCCTTGTCGAAACCGGCCATGTCCAGTTGCAGGCCGCGTTCGCGGGCGATGTCGTTGGTCAGATCCACCGGAAAACCGAAGGTGTCGTACAGTTTGAAAATGGTCTCGCCAGGGATCGTCTTGTCGGGCAGATCGGCGATCGCCTGATCCAGGATCTGCATGCCCTGGTCCAGGGTTTCGGCAAAGCGCTCTTCTTCCTGCTTGAGGATCTTCTCCACCATCGCCTGCTGTTTAACCAGCTCGGGATAGGCCTCGCCCATCTCTTTGGCCAGCGGCGCCACCAGCTGATGGAAAAAGCCCTGCGGCGCCTCCAGCTTGTGGCCGTGACGAATCGCCCGGCGGATGATCCGGCGCAGCACATAACCGCGGCCTTCGTTGGAAGGCATTACCCCATCGACGATCAAAAAGCTGCAGGAGCGGATGTGATCGGCGATCACCTTGAGGGAGTTGTCCTGCTTGTCTTTATAACCGGTCACTTTCGCCGCGGCGTCGATCAGATGCTGGAACAGATCGATCGCGTAATTGCTGTGCACGTCCTGCATGACCGCGGCCAGCCGCTCCAGCCCCATGCCGGTGTCCACCGACGGTTTGGGCAGCGGATTGAGCGTGCCGCTCTTGTCCCGGTCGTACTGCATGAAGACCAGGTTCCATATCTCGATATAACGATCACCATCCTCGTCGGGGCTGCCGGGCGGCCCGCCGGGAACCTCGGGACCGTGGTCATAGAAAATCTCGGTACAGGGGCCGCAGGGGCCGGTGTCGCCCATGGACCAGAAGTTGTCGCTTTCATAACGCTTGCCGCCCGGCTTGTCACCGATACGGGTGAAGCGCTGTTCGTCCACGCCGATCTCTTTGAGCCAGATGTTCGCGGCGTCTTCGTCGTCCTGATAGACCGTCACCCATAACTTGTCCGCCGGCAGTTTCAACACGTCGGTCAAAAACTCCCAGGCATAGCCGATCGCCTCGCGCTTGAAATAATCGCCGAAGCTGAAGTTGCCCAGCATTTCGAAAAAGGTGTGATGGCGGGCGGTATAGCCGACGTTTTCCAGGTCGTTGTGCTTGCCGCCGGCGCGCACGCAGCGCTGGGAGCTGACCGCCCGTTTGTAAGGACGCGACTCCTGGCCGAGGAAGGTCTCCTTGAACTGCACCATGCCGGCATTGGTAAACAGCAGGGTCGGATCATTGGCCGGCACCAGCGGGCTGGAGGC
>NZ_JAVLAZ010000013.1:33839-37058 GCF_031581315.1 Thiohalophilus sp. | reverse complement strand
TGTCAGTCATCATCCCGCACCACGTTTTGAATCTGCTCGGTAGTAAACCCGCGCTGCTGCAAAAAACGCATCTGCCGGGCTTTTTCCCTGTACTCCCCGGGTAAAGCGGCGCCGAATTTCCTGACGCGCACCTCCCTGGCCAGATCGATCCAGACCGGGCTGCGTTCATCCAGGTATTGGGAGATCAGCATCTCGCTGACACCTTTTTGCGACAGTTCGGCAACGATCTTGCGCGGCCCGGAGCCCCGGGTCTGCCGGGAATGCACGAACGCTTCCACGAACCGTTCGTCACTCAACAGGTTTTCATCCGCAAGGCGCTGCAATGCCGAATCGACCTCCTCTTCGGCATACCCCTTGCGCACCAGCTTTTGCTGTAGTTCACAGGTGCTGTGTTCGCGGCGGGACAACATATCCATCGCCGCTTCACGGACGCTTTTAGCCATCTTGAAACGGCGTCACCGGGTTTTCAGGCTTCGGCCTCTTCCAGCGCGCTATCATCGGGCACGTCGCTCTGCGCTTGTGCCTCCGCCGGCTTGGGCAGCAGCTTATCGCGGATCTGGGCTTCGATATCCTGCGCCATTTCCGGATGCTCCTTGAGAAAGTTGCGCACGTTATCCTTGCCCTGACCGATGCGATCGCCGTTATAGCTGTACCAGGCGCCCGATTTTTCCACCAGTCCTTCCTTGACACCCAGATCGATGATCTCGCCCTCGCGGGAGATGCCTTCGTTATACAGCAGATCGAATTCCACCTGCTTGAATGGCGGCGCCACCTTGTTCTTCAGCACCTTGACCCGGGTCTCGTTACCAATAACCTCGTCGCCTTTTTTGATCGAACCGATACGCCGGATATCCAGCCGCACGGACGCATAGAACTTGAGCGCGTTACCACCGGTCGTGGTTTCCGGGCTGCCGAACATGACACCGATCTTCATGCGGATCTGGTTAATGAAAATAACCAGCGTATTGGAACGCTTGATATTGCCACTCAGTTTGCGCAGCGCCTGGGACATCAGCCGCGCCTGCAGACCCACATGGGTATCGCCCATGTCGCCTTCGATTTCCGCCTTGGGGGTCAGTGCCGCCACCGAGTCGACCACCACCACGTCCACCGCGCTGGAGCGTACCAGCATGTCGGTGATCTCCAGCGCCTGCTCGCCGGTATCCGGCTGGGAAACCAGCAGATCGTCCACGTTCACGCCCAGGCGACCCGCATACTGGGGATCCAGCGCATGCTCGGCATCGACAAAGGCCGCCGTGCCACCGTGTTTCTGGCATTCGGCGATCACCTGCAAGGTCAGCGTGGTCTTGCCCGACGATTCCGGACCGTAGATTTCCACCACCCGACCCTTGGGCAGGCCACCCACGCCCAGGGCAATATCCAGCCCCAGCGAACCGGTGGAAATCGCCTCCACATTGCGCACCGCCGAGGTGTCGCCCATGCGCATGACCGAACCCTTACCGAACTGTTTTTCGATCTGGCCCAGTGCGGCACTGAGTGCCTTTTTCTTGTCTGCATCCATGATATTTCTCCTGTAACGTATCGAATGAAACCAATCCCTGGTCCCACGCCCACTCGTAACCCGGCGCCATTATTTCACACAATCCCGACCATGGCCTAGCCTCGATTTGCTCCGGCCCGACGCCACCCGGGCGCCCCCTTCTCAGGGGTCACAACACCACCCCCAAAAACACTGACTTACCGGTACAGTGACAGGTTCTTTTTCGGGGTCTTCAGTGCGGTCAGTGATTTTCCTGGGGCGCATGACCGACCAGCGACCAGCGTTGCAGGATGCGGTATTCGGCCCCACTCGGCAGGGTTTGGGATTCGACCAGCGCGAACTCATCAACCGGCCAGAGCAGCGGCTCATCAAGCGCCTCACTCAACGGCGGTCGGCGCAACTTGCGCACCAGCGTCAGGTGGGCCTGCCAGGGCCGGGCATCGATTTGAAAGCCGCACTCGCCCAGCCCCCGCTGCAACTGGCTCACCAGGGCCAGCAAGGACGGCGGGCTGCTTTGGGGGGCGAGCCAGCCGATCCCGGGTCGGGACCAGAAGCCGAGCCGGGAGAGGGAAAGCGTCAAGGCATCGGCCCGGACGCCGTCGGCGACTTGCTCGGCGCAGGTGCGCTGCTGTGTATCGACAGGACCCAGATAGATAAGCGTCAGGTGAAGCTGGTCGGCTTGCAGAATGCGGGCCCCGGGATCCGCGAACCTCTCCCGGGCCAGTCGGCGCAGCGCCTGCGCCAGGGGCGGCGAAGGCCACAGGGCAAAAAAGAGTCGCTGGCGGGGCTCATTCACCGGTCAATTCGAGGATGCCTTCCAGCGCCCGGACCACTGCCTGGCGGCGCACGTCATCGCGGTTACCGTTATAGACCTGGTGCTCACTACTGACCTGCGCCGCCTCACCGGCCACCCGTTGCGCCCAGCCAAACCAGACCAGCCCCAGCGGCTTGTCGGGCCGCCCGCCTCCCGGGCCGGCAATGCCGCTGACCGACAGGGCCAGATCGGCTCGACTATGGCGCAGCGCCCCCTCGGCCATGGCCCGTACCGTCGGCTCGCTGACCGCGCCATCTTCGTCCAGCACAGCGGCCGGCACCGCCAGCAGTTCCTGCTTCGCCTCGTTGGAATAGGTGACAAAGCCGCGCTCAAACCAGGCGGAACAGCCGGGCACATCGGTCAGCAGCTTGGCAATCCAGCCGCCGGTGCAGGACTCGGCGGTGGCCAGGGACAATGACTGTGGCTCGAGCCGTTCGCTGACCCGGTGGGCCAGCGCCAGCAACATTTCATCGGTCGGTACCCGGCTCATCGCCCCTTGCCCGTCTTATTCATTTTCATCGAACACGCTGGTAATGATAGCGCCGATTTCGTAACCGTCGCCCCGCCGCTGTTTTGCCATGCGTACCACCCGGACCATCGCATGCAGCGGCGCCGTCACCTGTTTTTCCGCCGCGATACGGATCTCCACCGGCGTATCGACCGGAATCTCCTCGGCGGCGATGAACATCATGCCGCGACCGCTGAGATTGGACAGTCGCCCGATCTGCTCACTCTCGACACCCTGCGGCTTGAAGTGAATATCACAATCCACCTCGACGCGAATAAAATCGCGCTTCTCGTCATAATCCCTTGGCATCCATCCCCCCGTTATCGCGTCATGCCCCGACGCATTTCTTATTTATTAACAGAAACTGTATGGCAGCCATCGAATCGGCGCAAGCCG
>NZ_JAVLAZ010000013.1:20562-33739 GCF_031581315.1 Thiohalophilus sp. | reverse complement strand
TCCCAGCATACGCCGATGATGCAGCAGTTTCTGCGCATCAAGGCCGAGTATCCGGATATCCTGCTGTTCTATCGCATGGGCGATTTTTACGAGCTCTTTTACGACGACGCCAAACGCGCGGCGCAGCTACTCGATATTACCCTGACCCGGCGCGGCCAGTCGGCCGGCGAACCGATCCCGATGGCCGGGGTCCCCTATCACGCAGTAGAAAGTTATCTTGCCCGCCTGGTGCGCCAGGGTGAGTCGGTCGCCATCTGCGAGCAACTCGGCGATCCGGCCACCAGCAAGGGGCCGGTCAAGCGTGAAGTGGTACGTATCGTCACCCCCGGCACGCTGACCGACGAGGCCTTGCTGGAAGAGCGGCGCGATAATTTGATTGCCGCGCTGTATCGTCATAAGCAACAGTCCGGGCTGGCCTGTCTCGATTTGAGCAGTGGCCGTTTCAGCGTCCAGCAGCTGGACGGAGACGAGGCGCTGCACTCGGAACTGGTCCGTCTGCAGCCGGCCGAATTGCTGGTCGACGAACAGCTGGAGTGCCACTACCCGGGCCTGCGTACCGCAGCAGTCAAATCCCGCGCGCCCTGGCATTTCGATCACGACAGCGCCTATCGCCTGCTGTGCGATCAGTTCCAGACGCAACATCTGGCCGGCTTCGGCTGTGACGACTGGCCGCTGGCCATTGCCGCCGCCGGTTGCCTGTTGCGCTATGTCCAGGAGACCCAGCGCGGTCTGTTACCGCATCTGCACGGGCTAATCACCGAGCAACGCGAACAGAGCCTGTTGCTGGATGCCGCCACCCGCCAGAACCTGGAACTGGAACAGAGCCTGTCCGGCCAGCACAACCACACCCTGGCGGGGATCATGGATCGCTGCGTCACCCCGATGGGCAGCCGGTTGCTGCGCCGCTGGATCAACCGGCCGTTGCGCGATCACGATCGACTGCATCAACGCCAGGCGTTGATCGGGCTGTGGCTGGAATCCGATCGCTATCTTCCGCTGCGGGAGCTGCTCAAACAGATCGGCGATATCGAACGCATTCTCACCCGTGTCGCGCTCAAATCGGCCCGCCCCCGGGATCTGGTGCAACTGCGTCACGCCCTCGCTCTCCTGCCCGAGCTGCGCACGCAACTGGCCGAACTCGAGGCCGACATTCCGCTGCTGGACGAACTGCACGAGCAGGTCCGACCGTTTCCAAAGTTGCATGACTTGCTCAATGGTGCACTGATCGAACAACCGCCCATGCTGATCCGTGACGGCGGCGTGATCGCCACCGGTTATGATGCCGAACTGGATGAACTGCGCGATCTGCAACACAACGTCGGCACCATTCTGGCCGAGCTGGAGCAGCGCGAGCGCGAGCAGTCCGGGATTGCCAATCTCAAGGTCGGTTACAACCGGGTCCATGGTTATTACATTGAAATCAGCCGGGCGCGGGCCGAATCGGTGCCCGATCATTATCAACGGCGGCAGACCCTGAAGGCCGCCGAGCGTTATATCACTCCCGAGCTCAAGCAGATCGAGGACCGGGTGCTGAGTGCCAACGAACGGGCCCTGGCCCGGGAAAAGCAGCTATACGATGAACTGCTGGACAAACTCAACACAGAACATCGGTCACTGCAGGCCTGTGCCGCCACCCTGGCACAACTGGATGCTTTGAGTAATCTGACCGAGCGGGCCGCCACGCTCGATCTGCGCTGTCCGCAACTGGTCGACGAGGCCGGGTTGCAGATCCGGGCAGGTCGCCATCCGGTGATCGAACAGGTGCAGGCGACGCCGTTCACACCCAACGATCTCGAACTGGATGAAGCGACCCGCATGCTGATCATTACCGGCCCCAACATGGGCGGCAAATCGACCTACATGCGCCAGATCGCGCTGATTACCCTGCTCGCCCATATCGGCAGTTACGTCCCGGCCGAATCGGCGCTGATCGGACCGGTGGATCGAATCTTTACCCGAATCGGCGCCGCCGACGATCTGGCGGGCGGGCGCTCCACCTTCATGGTGGAGATGACCGAAACCGCCAATATCCTGCACCACGCCACGGCGCACAGCCTGGTATTGATGGACGAGGTCGGCCGCGGCACCAGCACCTTCGACGGCCTGTCGCTGGCCTGGGCCAGCGCCTGGGAACTGGCCACCCGTATCCAGGCCTATACCCTGTTCGCCACCCACTATTTCGAGATGACCCGGCTGCCGGAGTGGCTGCCTCATTGTCGCAATGTCCATCTGGATGCCCGCGAACACGGCGATCAGATCATCTTTTTACACCAGGTCCAGCCCGGCCCCGCCAGCCGCAGTTACGGCC
Organism: Thiohalophilus sp.; assembly: GCF_031581315.1. Taxonomy (GTDB): domain Bacteria; phylum Pseudomonadota; class Gammaproteobacteria; order UBA6429; family Thiohalophilaceae; genus Thiohalophilus. The sequence continues at coordinate 31,431 of NZ_JAVLAZ010000013.1, read as the reverse complement.
TGCATGTCGCTTCGCTGGCCGGTGTGCCACGCGCGGTCATCGATCGGGCAGGGGAAAAGTTGCAGCAACTGGAACAGGGCGAGCCCCCGGCGCCGGCCGCGGACAGCGATGCCGCGCCGGCCCCACCACCGCCGGCGGCCCTGCAGGCGCTGACGGATCTGCAACCGGACGAGCTTTCCCCGCGCCAGGCCCTGGATGAGCTCTATCGGCTGAAAAAATTGCTGGATCAATAACCGGACTCGCGCGCCGCCCGGCTTTCACGCTAACATAGACTATTGGATTGCCCGCCGGACCACCGTGTTCGGCATTCGTTGACTGATTAAGGAGCCTGCGCATGACTTACGTAGTCACCGACAACTGTATTAAATGCAAGTACACCGACTGCGTTGAGGTGTGTCCCGTCGACTGCTTTCACGAAGGTCCCAACTTTCTGGCGATCGATCCCGAGGAGTGCATCGACTGCACCCTGTGTGAACCGGAATGCCCGGCCGAAGCGATTTTCGCCGAGGACGATGTGCCCGCCGGGATGGAAAACTTCATTGACCTCAATGCCGAGCTGTCCAGGGAGTGGCCGGTGATCGTGGAAATCAAAGATCCCCCGCCCGACGCCAAGGAGTGGGACGGCGTACCGGACAAGCTTCAATACCTGGAACGCTGAACCATTTCCGCGTCCGGGCCAGTTCCCATGACGCCAGACAGCTCACGTGACCGCGTGGTAGTTCTTCCCTACCACGCCGATCCCCTGCAACAACTCGCCCGGGATCTGATCCACCATCATCGTGAGCAGCTACCGGATCTCACCGGGGTTACGCTGCTGGTCAATGATCCCCAGGTCAGCGGCCCGCTGCGCCGACGGTTACTGGATGCCGCGGCCGAACAGGGGGTTGGCGGGCTGGTGGGGCTGGCGATCCACCCCCTGCGCGACTGGGTGCAATCGTTTCTGCCCGACGGCGTCCGGGTCTGTTCCTCGGTCAGCGCCGAGCTGCTGCTGGTCGAGGCACTGCGCCCCTATCAACATCTGTTCAATCAGGCCAACCCCTGGCTGCTGGCCGGCGAGCTGCAGGAGCTGTTTCAGGCCCTGACCCTGGGCGAGGTCGGCCTGCCGGCCGATTGCGACAGTTTCATCGACCGACTGCAAAACGCCTACGGCGTACGCGACAGCCTGCGCCAGACCCTGGGCCGCGAGGCCACTATTGTTCACACCCTGTGGCACGCCTGGCATGAACAGCTGCGGGCCCAGGACCTGACCGACGCTGACTCCGCCCACCTGCTGGCCCTGCGCCAGAGTCTGGAATCGCTCGATCCCCAACAGCCACTGTGGCTCGCCGTTGCCGACCCGCTCGCTCCGGCGGAACAACAATGGCTGCAGAACCTGTTGCAGCGCGATCAGCTGCACCTTTATTTGCAGGGGCAGATCGCCACAACCCCCGCCGGGTATCCCGATCAGCATTTGTGGCCGCTGGCCCGGCAACTCGCACTGCCCGACGCGCCCCTGCCCGAAACCCCGTATACCCGGCTGCTGGGAACCGTCTTCGACCACGATGAACAGCCCCTGCAGGCGAGCGCCCGGCAACTGGCCCAGGTGGCCCCGGACAGTCCCGCGCGCGAGCGGCTGGCCGTACTGCTGGCCGACAATGCCGAGCACGAGGCCCGGGCCATCGATCTGCAGGTGCGCCAGTGGCTGCTGGCGGGCAAGACCCGGATCGCCATTGTCACCGAAAACCGGCGCCTGGCCCGGCGGGTGCGCGCCCTGCTGGAGCGCGCCGACATCCAGCTGGCCGACGCCGCCGGCTGGGCACTCTCCACCACCAGCGCCGCCGCGGCCCTGGAGCGCTGGCTGGAATGTCTGGAAGAAGACTTTGCCCACCTGCCGCTGCTGGATCTGCTCAAATCGCCGTTCGTCTTCGCCGACGCTGACGCCGAGCAACACCGGCTGGCCACCTGGCGCCTGGAGCAGGACATCATTCGCCACGAGAACATCGCCCGCAATCTCAACCGCTATCGCGCCCACGCCCACGACCGGCGCAAACGGCTGGCCAACCAGGCGGACATCACCCCGTTACTGGATCTGTTTGATCGGCTGGAGGCCGCCGCCGCGCCCCTGCTGGCCCTGCGCCGGGGCCGCCACCCGGCTGCCCACTGGATCGCCGCGCTGCAACAGAGCCTGCAGCGGCTGGCAATGGACCGGGCGCTGGAACAGGACGCCGCCGGCAGCCGCCTTGGGCAACTGCTGGAGAAGCTCGCCGGCGGGGTCGACGAAGGTGCCTTCGAACTGGCCTGGGGCGAGTTTCGCACCTGGCTGGGACGGCACCTGGAGCGCACCCATTTTCGGCCCCGCCCCACCCAGCAACGGGTGCGCCTGCTGGGGCTGGCCCAGAGCCAGCTGCAACAGTTCGACGCCCTGATCCTGGCCGGCGCCGAGCAGGAGTCGCTGCCCGGCCATCCGGCCATCAGCCCGTTTTTCAATCAGCAGGTGCGCCACGAGCTGGGACTGCCGCAACGCGAGACCCATTACGCGGAACGCTTCTATCATATCCGCCATCTGCTGGAAGCCGCACCGGCGATGCTGGTCACTGCCCGCGCCGAACAGGACGGCGAGCCGGTGGTCATCAGTCACTGGCTGGAACACCTGCTGGCCCTGCACCAGCAGGCCTGGCCCGAACAGTCACTGCTGGCCACCACCCTGGCCGATCAGGCCAATGCCGCCGAGGCGTTTCAGGTGGAGCGCGAACCGGCCGTGCCCCTGCCGCCCCCGAGTGCCCGGCCGGTGCCGGTGCTGGAAGCCGATCTGCTGCCGCCGGGATTCTCGCCCAGCGATTATCAGCAGTTACTGGACTGTCCCTATCAGTACTACGCCGCGCGCGCCCTGCAGCTCAAACCGCCGGAGGAGATCCGCGAGGCGCTGTCCAAGGCCGATTACGGCGAGCGGGTGCATCGCTGTCTGCAGGCCCTGCATACCCCGGTCGCCGGTCTGCCCGAACCCTTCGACGCCCCGTTCGAGCTGGCCAACCGCGCCGCGGCCATCGCCCGGCTGGAGGCGATTTCCCAGGCGGTGTTTGCCGATGTGCTGGCCGACAACTTCGAGCATCAGGCCTGGCTCGGCCAGTGGCGGGCCTTTATTCCCGGCTATATCGACTGGCAGATCGCCCGCCGCCAGGGCGGCTGGCAGGTGTGCGAGACCGAACAACGCAGCGAGGGCCAGCTGGGGGCAGTCGCGATCCGGGGGCGGCTGGATCGCATCGATCGCAGCGACGCCGGCGTGGCGATCCTCGATTACAAGACGGGCAATACCATTCCCAAACCGGCAGAGGTCAGCCGTGGCGAAGCGATCCAGCTGCCCTTCTATGCCCTGTTGCAACAGCAACAGGATCCGGACCAGCCGGTTGCCGAGGTCGCCTATCTGCATTTCGAAAAACCGGAAAAGCGGCTCAAACTGAACTGTTCGCTGGCGGCGACGGAACTGCAACAACTTGGCGAGGCGGTCGGCGAACGCCTGCAAACTCTCGTGAACCAGATTGAGGCGGGTCAGGGTCTGCCCGCCTGGGGGGATGCAGACACCTGCAAATATTGTGATATGGCACTGTTATGTCGAAAACCCGTCTGGCAGACATAAAAAAAACCGGACGACCCACCCGGTCGGATGATAATCCGACCCGGCGGCCGCCCCGGCTCAGTTCCCTGCAGGCACTCCGGCCCGTCGCTTGTCCGTGCAGTTCCGGTCTACGCCCCGGCATGCGCCGGTGCGCTCAACAATTCCGTGTCACTGCCACAGTCATCCCTGCGGTTCATCCTGAGTGGGCGCTCCCGCCCCCGACACGTCTCCCTGTGCGACTTCCACTTGGCGGCAGACAAACATGTCGCACACCGCCGATGGGTGTTACAAGCCTAGCTACCCACTGCGTGAGCGCAAGGTCGCTCGGACCGGGCTGTGCGCCCCATCACAGGAGCCGGCCATGAGTGGCGCCGCGACACCCGCCCTGGTGGGCAATATCACCGTGCAGGCCTCGGCCGGCAGCGGCAAGACCTATCTGCTGGTCAGCCGCCTGCTGCGCCTGTTGCTCGAGGGGGCCGAGCCGGGCGCGATTCTGGCCATCACCTTTACCCGCAAGGCAGCGGCCGAAATGCAGCAGCGGCTGTTGCAGCGCCTGCAGCAACTGGCGCTGTGCGACGACGCCACGCTGGATAAACAGTTACAGGCCCTGCAGCTGGAGCCAACCCCGGCCCTGCGCCAGCAGGCCCGGCAACTCTATCAGCGGTTGCTGCAAACGCCCTACAGCGTGCGCACCACCACCTTCCACGCCTTTTGCCAGGAGCTGCTGCGCCGCTTCCCGCTGGAGGCGGATGTCCCGCCCGGCTTCGAACTGCTGGAGCGCACCGCCGCGCTGCTCGACGAGGCCCGCGAGGCGCTGATGGTCACCGCCGCCCGTGAACCGGAGAGTCCTGACGCCGTCGCCCTGCGCCAGTTGTTCGACGAGCTGGGCCTGCACAATACCCTCGGCGCCCTGCGCCAGTTCGTCGGGCACCGCAGCGACTGGTGGGTCTATACCGCCGGCCAGTCCGATCCGATCGAGTGGGCCTGCCGGGAGTTGCGCGACCAGCTGGGGATCGATCCCGACACGGATCCGATCGCTGACTTTTTTGCCGATGCCGGGCGTTACCAGCGACTGGCGCGCATGGCCGAACTGCTCGCCGGGCATCCCAACAAGGGCAATAACGAGGCTGTGGCCCAGTTGCAGATCGCGCTGGATCCACAACAGGACGCGACCACCCGCTACAGCGCGGTTTACCAGGCATTTTTAACCCAGGCCGGCACGCCGCGCGGCAATCGCGAAGCCAGCAGCAAAGCCTTGCAAAAAAGCCTGGGGGCAGACGGCGCCGAAGAGCTGGCCGAACTGCATCGTGACTTTTGCGAGCAACTGCAAACACTGCAACAGCAGCTGGCCGCACAGCGTAATTACCGGGTCAACGGCGCCTGGTACCGGGCCGGTGTCGCCTTGCTGGATCATTACCAGCGCATCAAACGCGAACAGCGGCTGCTCGATTTCACCGATCTGGAATGGAAGGCGTATCAACTGCTCAACGAGGGCGACAACGCCCTGTGGGTGCAGTACAAACTCGATCAGCGCATCGCCCATCTGCTGGTGGACGAGTTCCAGGACACCAACCCGACCCAGTGGCAACTGTTGTTACCCTTGCTCGAAGAACTGGCCCAGGAAAGCGAACGCCAGCGCAGTGTCTTTTTAGTCGGTGATACCAAACAGTCGATCTACCGCTTTCGCCGCGCCGAACCGCGGCTGTTCGACACCGCTACCGAGTGGCTGGAGCGCCGCCTGGGCGCGCACCGTTATCCGCTCAATACCTCCTGGCGCTCGGCCCCGGCCATCATGGACTTCGTCAATCAGTTGTTCCGCCAGGATCCCCGCCTTCACCAGCAGCTCCCCGACTTTCCCGAACACCGGACCCATCATCAATCGCTGTGGGGTGAGGTGATTCTGCTGCCGCCGGCCAAAGAGCAGGAAGACGAGACGGACATTGAGGCGAACGATGACGCGCCGCTGCGCAATCCGTTGTTCACCCCGCGCCCCGAGCCGACCCATACCCGCCATCGCCAGGAAGCGCAGGCGATCGCCTGCGAAATCCGCCAGCTGATCGACAGCCGCCTGCCCGTCCAGGCGAACCCCGACACCCCGGCCCGGACAATCGATTACGACGACATTCTGTTACTGGTGCGCTCGCGTACCCATCTGCCCGAGTACGAGCAGGCGTTGCGCGAGGCGAACATTCCCTATCTGAGCGGCAATCGCGGCACGTTGCTGGAGAGCATCGAGGTGCAGGACATGCTCAATCTGCTCAACTGGCTGAGCATGCCCTTCGACAACCTGGCGCTGGCCGGCATCCTGCGCTCGCCGCTGTTCGCCATCGACGACCACGCGCTGATGCAACTGGCCGGGGAGGCGCCGGGCAACTGGTTCGAGCGGCTGGCCCAGCGGGCCGCCGATCAGCCGCCCGATGCGCCACTGCATCGCGCCCACGAACACCTGGCCCGCTGGCGCGCCCTGGCCGGACACATTCCGGTGCACGACCTGCTGGATCGCATCTACAGCGAAGCCAATGTCCTGGCCCGCTATCGGGCCGCCTTCCCGACCCATCTGGTGCCGCGGGTGCTGGCCAACCTGGTGCGCTTCCAGGAGCTGGCGCTGGAGATGGATAGCGGCCGTTATCCCAGCCTGATGACCTTCGCCCAATGGCTGCGGGAGTTGCGCCAGAATGACGACGATGCCCCCGACGAGCCGGCCGACGCCGGCCAGCAGGCACGGGTGCGCATCATGACTATCCATGGCGCCAAGGGACTGGAGGCACCGGTGGTCTTTTTGATCGACAGCGCCCGCGCCGAGCCGCGTGGCAAGGCCCATGAGGGGCTGATCGAATGGCCGGCCAACGCGCCCCGCCCGGCCCATTTTCTGCTGCGCCCGGCGAAGGGCTGGCAGGATCCGCTCAGCGAGGCGGTGATCGAACGGGCCGAAAGCGCCGCCCGCCGCGAGGAGGCCAATCTTTTATATGTGGCGCTCACCCGCGCCCGGCAGCGGCTCTATATCTCCGGCAGCCTGCCCAAACGGGACGAAACCACCAGCTGGTATCAGCAGATCGCCGGCGCCTTTGACCTGCTACCCGATGAAATTCAGAGTGCGCAGACCCTGGTCACCAGCAACGCCCCCCCACCGACACCGGCGTCGGTACCCGCCACCGAGACCGAGGTCGTTCCCGAACCGGATCCGCGCCTGCGCCGACCGCTGCCCCTCGGCGCCGGCGACGCGGCGCAGGCGCCCAGCCAGCAGGGGGAGGAGAACGACGGCGGTATCGGTATCGAGGATGAGGACGGGCGCACGCGGGGCATTACCATCCACCGCTGCCTGGAGTGGCTCTGCCAGGACCCGTCACTGCCCCGGGAGCGCGCGCTGCAACGGCTGGCCGGCGAGGCCGGCGCCGCGCAGCTGGCCGAGTGGTGGGACGAGGCATTGGCCGCCTTTTCGGCCCCGCAACTGGCCGAGGTTTTTCAGCCCGCCGCCGACGTGCAGTGCCGCAACGAACTGCCGCTCCTGTATCGCCAGGGGGAGCGGACCGTCAACGGCATTATCGACCGGCTGTTGATCGAGCCCGGCCGGATTCATCTGATCGATTACAAGACCCATCGCGCGGCACTCATCGATCCCGCGGCCGTGGCCGCCGGCTATGAAGAACAGATGCGACTCTACGCCGAAGGCATTCGCCAGCTGTGGCCCAATCATGAACTTCGAATCAGCCTGCTGTTTACCGCCGCTGCGCAACTGTGGCCAATGCAGGTATAATTCGCCCGCGTCCCGCCCGTCAGAGGACGCTTCTTTCATCCCCTATCCGTTCAGCAACCGACAGGACAGACCATGAGCCAATCGCAGTACAGTTTCGATGTCAGCGCCCAGACCTTTCAGTCACAGGTGATCGATGCCTCCCATCAGGTGCCGGTGCTGGTGGACTTCTGGGCCACCTGGTGCGGCCCCTGCCAGAGCCTGATGCCGGTGCTGGAAAAACTGGCCGAGGCGTATCAGGGCCAGTTCATGCTGGCCAAGGTGGAGATCGATCAGCAACAGGAACTGGCCGCCCACTTCGGCGTGCGCAGCGTCCCCACCGTCAAGCTGGTCAAAAACGGCCAGATCGTCGATGAGTTCACCGGCGCCCAGCCCGAAGGCGAGATCCGCGCCCTGCTCGACCGGCATATGGAAGGCAAGCCGGACACCCCCATGCAGCAGGCGATCGATCGCTATGAACAGGGCGAGAAGGAAGAGGCTCTGCAGGAAATGCAGCAGATCATTCTTGATGATAAAGAGAACATGCAAAACCGGGTACGCTTCGCCGAGATCCTGATCCAGGAAGAACGCCACGACGACGCCCGCCAGTTGCTCGACAGCCTCTCCGTCGACATCCAGATGAGCCCGGAAGTCTCGGCGCTTTATTCCAAACTGGAACTGGCCGAAACCCTGTCCGACTCGGACGATATCCCGACACTGGAAAAACGGATCGAAACCGATCCCAAGGACAGTGAGGCCCGCTATCAACTCAGCGCCCGCTACGCCGCCGAAGGCCGTCACGAAGACGCCATGCAACAGCTACTGGAGATCGTCAAACGCGATCGCGCCTACAACGACGACGCCGGACGCAAGGGACTGTTAAGAATGTTCGACCTGCTCGGCAACCAGGGCGAACTGGTCAGCAAATACCGCCGCCTGCTGGCCCAGGCGCTCAACTAGTCAGTTCGGTGTAATAAAACGCGGAGGACGCAGAGACGCAAAGGCGCGGAGAAAGAAATAATTTTGAATTTTAAATGTTGAATTTTGAATGGGATCTGGCTCTGTAACTCAAAATTTAAAATTCAGCATTCAAAATTATCTCTTTGCGTTCTCTGCGTCTCCGCGTCCTCCGCGTTGATTCCCAGAGCACTAAAAAATGACCCTGCCTAAATCAATTCTCCCCCTTCATGCTGTTCTTCGCTTTCTGATGCGCGCGTCCAGCCCAGGTCGTCGAAGATGACGTACAGTGCCGGGATGACGATCAGGACCAGCACGGTGGCGCTGAGCAGGCCGAATACGACGGAGATGACCAGCGGCTTGATGGCGTCGGCCTGGGTGCTGGTTTCCGCCAGCAGCGGCACCAGTCCGGCGATGGTGGTGGAGGACGAGATCAATATGGCCCGCAGGCGATCGCGGCTGGCCTGACCGGCGGCGGCGATCGCCGACAACCCCTGTTCGCGATGGCCCTTGATGAAGTGGATCAGCAAGATGGCGTTGTTGACCACGATGCCGGCCAGGCCGGCGGCGCCGATCAGCGACGGCATCGACAGATAATAGCCCATCAGCACATGGCCCCAGATCGCACCGATGAAGGCCAGTGGAATCGACAGCATGACGATCAACGGTTCCACATAGCTGCGAAACTGAAACGATAAGATCACGAAGATCCCGACCAGCCCGATAAGCAGGCCGCGGCCGATGGAGCCGCCGGTTTCGGCGGAGCGAGCCACCTGACCTTCGAAGATCACCGCCACCTTCGGGTGACGTGCCCTGAAATCGACCAGCCAGCCGGTGCGCAGATCGCTGACGATCGCCTGGCCGCTGCTCAGGCGCGCATCCACGTTGGCCTCGACGGTAACGGTGCGCCGCCCGTCGATGCGGGTGATGCGCGCCCAGTCGCGCTGCTCGCGGATCCGCACCACCTCGCCCAGCGGCACCTGCTTGCCGTCGGGCAACATGATGGTTTGATCGGCGAGATCATCCAGGCTGTCGCGATCGCCCTCGGCCTGACGGATCAGGATCTCCACGTCCCGATCGCCGATGCGCCGGGTGTCGGCCACCTCGCCTAGCAGCGCCGCGCGCAACTGGGCGGCCACCTCCTCGGCGCTCAGGCCCAGCCCGTGCGCGCCGGGGGCGAGAGAAAAACTGCGCTGCGGCTTGCCGGGGCGCAGATCATCCATGACGTTATAGGCGGCGGTATAGCCGGCCAGGTGCCCCGCCGCGTCGCGGGCCGCCGCTTTCAGGGCGCTCAGATCCTCACCCTGCAGGCGCAGCTCCACCGGGATCCCGGCCGGCCCGAAACCCGGTTCCTGGATGATCAGACTGTGGATCCCGGCGACGGGGCCGATCGCCTCGCGCCAGGCCCCGGTCAGCTCGTCGAGGGTGACACTGCGCCGCTCGGCGGTGAGCAGATCCACCATGACCGTGGCAACATGGGCGCCGGCCTCGCGGGCGCTGGGATTGTAGTTAAAGCGGGTCTGGATCGCCTGCACCAGTGGCGCCCCCTCCGGCTGCTGCGGGGTCAGCTGTTCGTCGAGCCGGCGCATGGCCGCCTCCACCTGCGCGGCCACTTCATCGGTGCGTGCCAGCGGCGTGCCCTGGGGCATCAGGATGCGCGCCTCGAGCACGTCCCCGTCGATATCGGGCATCGCCTCGCTGCCGATGTGGCCGCCGGCCATGAACCCGGCCGAACCAAGGATGACCAGCAACACCAGTCCCAGCACCGCCCGGCGCCAGACAATGGCCCGATCGGCGATCTCGCCCACCCGTTCGCGAAACCGATCGAAGCCCCGTTCGAAGGCGGCGCGAAAACGCGAATCATGGCCGCCACGCAGTCGCGTCACGCTGCCTTTAAGATGATGGGGCAAAATCCAGAACGCCTCGATCAGGCTGGCCGCCAGGGCGGCGATCAGTACCACCGGCAGTACCTCGAGTACCGAGCCGAGCTCGCCGGCCAGAAAGGAGAGCGGCAAAAATACCGAGACGGTGGTCAAAAATGAGGACAGCACCCCCGGCAGCACCTGGCGGGTGCCGGCGACCACCGCCTGCAGGGGTGAGTCGTGCTCATCGGCATTCGCGGCGATGTTGTCGGTGATCACCACCGCATCGTCCATAACAATCCCGATCGCCATCAGCAGCGCCACCAGGGTGATCATGTTCAGCGACAGGCCGGTCAGCGCCATGATAAAAAAGGCGCCCATGAACGCCGCCGGCAGGCCCAGCACCGCCCACAGCGCCAGGCGCGGCCGAAAGAACAGGCTCATCACCAGCACCACCAGCACCAGCCCCATCAGGCCATTTTTTACCAGCATCTGCAGGCGATCGCGCACGATGCTGGTCATGTCCTGGGTAATAGCCAGGCGCACCCCGCCGCCGAAACGTTGGCGCTCGGCCTCGATCAGCGCCCTCAAATCGTCCATCACCCGCAGGGAGTCGTCACGCAGGCTCTTGCTCACCTCCAGCACCAGCGCCCGCTCTCCGTTGAACCGGATCTGCTCCTCGTCCTGTTCCCCGGCCTGTTTCAGCGTGGCGATCTCCCCCAGGGTCA